>NZ_JBVIJC010000003.1:0-412484 GCF_055581605.1 Streptomyces sp. NPDC031418 | reverse complement strand
TCGAAGCACCCGATCCGCAACCGTGACGACCTGTCCATGGTCTACACCCCGGGTGTGGCGCGGGTGTGCATGGCGATCGCGGAGAACCCGGAGGACGCGCGCCGGCTGACGATCAAGCGGAACTCGGTTGCGGTCGTGACGGACGGCTCGGCGGTGCTGGGGCTGGGCAACATCGGCCCGAAGGCGGCGCTGCCGGTGATGGAGGGCAAGGCGGCGCTGTTCAAGCGGTTCGCCGGCATCGACGCCTGGCCGATCTGCCTGGACACCCAGGACACGGACGCGATCGTGGAGATCGTCAAGGCGATCGCGCCGGGCTTCGCGGGGATCAACCTGGAGGACATCTCCGCGCCGCGCTGTTTCGAGATCGAGGCGCGGCTGCGGGAGGCGCTGGACATCCCGGTGTTCCATGACGACCAGCACGGTACGGCGATCGTGGTGCTGGCGGCGCTGACGAACGCGCTGCGGGTGACGGGCAAGGCGATCGAGGGCATCCGGGTGGTGATGTCGGGTGCCGGTGCCGCGGGCACGGCGATCCTGAAGCTGCTGCTGGCGGCCGGGGTGAAGAACGCGGTGGTGGCCGACATCCACGGGGTGGTGCACTCCGGGCGCGAGGACCTGGTGGGGGCGCCGGTGGACTCGCCGCTGCGCTGGATCGCGGACAACACCAACCCCGAGGGTCTGTCCGGCACGCTGAAGGAGGCGGTGCGGGGCGCGGACGTGTTCATCGGGGTGTCGGCGCCGAACGTGCTGGACGGCGACGATGTGGCGGCGATGGCGGAGGACGCGATCGTGTTCGCGCTCGCGAATCCGGATCCGGAGGTGGATCCGGCGATCGCGCGTCAGACGGCGGCGGTGGTGGCGACCGGCCGGTCGGACTTCCCGAACCAGATCAACAACGTGCTGGTCTTCCCGGGTGTGTTCCGGGGTCTGCTGGACGCGCAGTCCCGTACGGTCAACACGGAGATGATGCTGGCGGCCGCGCAGGCGCTGGCGGACGTGGTCGGCGAGGACGAGCTGAACCCGAACTACATCATCCCCAGCGTCTTCAACGACAAGGTCGCGGGCGCCGTCGCCGGAGCCGTCCGCGAGGCCGCGAAGGCGGCGGGCGCGACCGTCTAGCGGGCACGTGCGTCAGCGGGCAGGGGCTGTGAGGATCACCACGGCAGCTCCTGCTTCGGCGCGTCGTGCAACCGGCGGTTGCCGTACGCCCTCTAGTGTGGCGACGATCAGGCGCTTTTCGTGTGACTCCCCAGGGTGTTCTCACGACTCCTACGGGTGCCGGATTGGCTTTCCCGCCGCAGGTAGGGGCAGGATGCGTCCCTGGGCGCGAGCGCATCGGCATCGCAGTGCCTACTATGCGGCCCTGCCGCTTGGCACACCCCAACGGCAAGAAAAACACGGGAGTAACAACATGAACCGCAGTGAGCTGGTGGCCGCGCTGGCCGACCGCGCCGAGGTGACCCGCAAGGACGCCGACGCCGTGCTGGCCGCGTTCGCCGAGACCGTCGGCGAGATCGTCGCCAAGGGCGACGAGAAGGTCACCATCCCCGGCTTCCTGACCTTCGAGCGCACCCACCGTGCCGCTCGCACCGCGCGCAACCCGCAGACCGGCGAGCCGATCAACATCCCCGCCGGCTACAGCGTGAAGGTCACCGCGGGCAGCAAGCTCAAGGAAGCGGCCAAGGGCAAGTAAGCGCTCCGCTTCGAGCGCTCAGGTCACCGGAGCGCCGGTTCGCCGAGCGCCGTGCGTGACCGAAGACGTCGAAAGGGCGGCCCCCTCAGCGCGAGGGAGGCCGCCCTTCTGGCGTTCTCGTGGGGTCAGCCGAGCGCCTTGCCCGGGAGCTCCACCTTCGCGCCGAGTTCCACGAGCTTCTCCATGAAGTTCTCGTAGCCGCGGTTGATCAGGTCGATGCCGTGGACCCGGGACGTGCCCTCCGCCGCCAGAGCCGCGATGAGGTACGAGAAGCCGCCCCGCAGGTCGGGGATGACCAGGTCGGCGCCCTGGAGCTTGGTCGGGCCGGAGACGACCGCGGAGTGCAGGAAGTTCCGCTGGCCGAAGCGGCAGTCGGAGCCGCCCAGGCACTCGCGGTAGAGCTGGATGTGCGCGCCCATCTGGTTGAGGGCCGAGGTGAAGCCGAGGCGCGACTCGTAGACCGTCTCGTGGATGATGGACAGCCCGGTGGCCTGGGTGAGGGCCACGACCAGCGGCTGCTGCCAGTCGGTCTGGAAACCGGGGTGCACGTCCGTCTCCAGCGCGATGGACTTCAGCTGGCCGCCGGGGTGCCAGAAGCGGATGCCCTCGTCGTCGATCTCGAAGGCGCCGCCCACCTTGCGGTAGGTGTTCAGGAACGTCATCATCGAGCGCTGCTGGGCGCCGCGGACGTAGATGTTGCCGTTGGTGGCGAGCGCGGCGGACGCCCAGGAGGCGGCCTCCAGGCGGTCCGAGAGGGCCCGGTGGGTGTAGCCGCCGAGCTTTTCCACACCGGTGATGCGGATCGTCCGGTCGGTGTCCATCGCGATGATCGCGCCCATCTTCTGCAACACGCAGATGAGGTCCTCGATCTCCGGCTCGACGGCCGCGTTGGACAGCTCGGTGACGCCCTCGGCCAGGACGGCCGTGAGCAGCACCTGCTCGGTCGCGCCGACCGACGGGTAGGGCAGCCGGATCTTCGTGCCGCGCAGGCCCTTCGGGGCCTCCAGGTACTGGCCGTCGGCGCGCTTCTCGATGGTCGCGCCGAACTGCCGCAGCACGTCGAAGTGGAAGTCGATCGGCCGGCCGCCGATGTCGCAGCCGCCCAGGCCCGGGATGAACGCGTGGCCGAGACGGTGCAGCAGGGGGCCGCAGAACAGGATCGGGATCCGGCTGGAACCCGCGTGGGCATCGATGTCAGCGACGTTGGCGCTCTCGACGTACGTCGGGTCGAGCACCAGCTCGCCGGGTTCCTCGCCCGGACGGACCGTCACTCCGTGCAACTGGAGCAGGCCGCGGACGACCCGGACGTCACGGATGTCGGGAACGTTGCGCAGTCGGCTCGGACCGCTGCCCAGCAGGGCTGCGACCATGGCCTTCGGCACGAGGTTCTTCGCACCGCGGACACGGATCTCGCCCTCCAGCGGGGTTCCGCCGTGGACAAGCAGGACATCGTCGTTGACGGTCATGAATCTCGCGTTCCGATGAGTTGGTCAGGGGCCGGCCGATCACTGTGCGCAGGGGCCGGAGAGACAGGGTAATCGCCGATCACCCTCCGGTCGTAAGCCCGAGGACCAACCAGCCATGTCATAGCTGTGTCACAACACGAACGGTTCCTTATCGGGCACATGGGGTCACCGGAATCCCGTGTGCGCCCGGGGTGCCTCCCCGCGCCCTGAGCTGCGGCCCCCTGAATGCCCCCGGATGGGCTCCCCACCGCGGGGCAAGATGCGGGATCATGTCTGGCATGACCGAGGTGTCCTCGCTCACAGGGCGGCTGCTCGTGGCCACGCCCGCCCTGGCGGACCCCAACTTCGACCGCGCGGTGGTGCTCCTCCTCGACCACGACGAGGAGGGCTCCCTCGGTGTCGTCCTCAACCGCCCCACCCCGGTGGACGTCGGCGACATCCTGGAGGGCTGGGCCGATCTCACCGGCGAGCCCGGTGTCGTCTTCCAGGGCGGCCCCGTCTCGCTGGACTCGGCGCTGGGCGTCGCGGTCATCCCGGGCGGCGCGCAGGAGGACCACGCCCCGCTGGGCTGGCGGCGGGTGCACGGCGCGATCGGGCTGGTCGACCTGGAGGCCCCGCCGGAACTGCTCGCCTCCGCCCTCGGCTCGCTGCGGATCTTCGCCGGGTACGCCGGCTGGGGCCCGGGCCAGCTGGAGGACGAACTGGTCGAGGGCGCGTGGTACGTGGTCGAGTCGGAGCCCGGGGACGTCTCCTCGCCGGCCCCCGAGCGGCTCTGGCGGGAGGTGCTGCGCCGCCAGCGCAACGAGCTGGCGATGGTGGCGACGTACCCGGACGACCCTTCGCTCAACTGATGCGTGTGAGCTTCAGTACCCTTGGCGACATGAGCACTCTCGAGCCCGAGCGCGGGACTGGTACGGGAACCCTCGTAGAGCCGACGCCACAGGTGTCCCACGGCGACGGCGACCACGAGCGCTTCGCCCACTACGTCCAGAAGGACAAGATCATGGCGAGCGCCCTCGACGGCACCCCCGTCGTGGCGCTCTGCGGCAAGGTCTGGGTGCCGGGCCGTGACCCGAAGAAGTACCCCGTGTGCCCCATGTGCAAGGAGATCTACGAGTCCATGGGCAGCGGCGGCGACGACAAGGGCAAGGGCAAGGGCGGCGACAAGTAGCGGTCTCCCCTCGGCCGGAGGTGTCCGGCCGGTCCAGGTTTCCGAGGCCCCCGGGACGCGTCAGGTGTGCGTCCCGGGGGCCTTTGCGCGCGTGCGGCGCGAAGTGGTTCAGACCTCTTGTCGCGGGGGTGCGGGGTCCGTAGTGTCCCCGCCGACACGAACAGCCCCCGGGACCGAAGGGCCGATGCCATGAGCGACCGCAGCCGCTTCCCGGAACCCGAGGTGGCGCTGATCCCGGCGCCCGCCCGGGTCACGGCCTCGCTGCCCGGCGGCGGCACCGGGTTCGTCCTCGACGCCGGCACCGAGATCGAGGCCGGCGAGGGCACCGAGCGGGTCGCCCGCTGGCTGCGCGCGACCGTCGGCGCGGCGACCGGGCTGCCCCTCGCACCGCACCGCGACAGCGGCTCGCGCGTCCTGCTGCGGATCATCCCCTCGCTCGCGGACGAGCTGGGCGGCGACGAGGGCTACCGGCTGTGCGCCGACGGGTATCTCGTCGCCATCGACGGCGCGAGCGAGACCGGCCTGTTCTGGGGCGCGCAGACCTTCCGGCAGCTGCTCGGGCCGGAGGCCTTCCGGCGCGCCCCGGTCTCCGGGCGGCGACAGTGGGAGGTCCCCGCCGTCACCGTCCACGACGCGCCCCGCTTCGGCTGGCGCGGGCTGCTGCTCGACGTCGCCCGGCACTTCATGCCCAAGGACGGCGTGCTGCGCTACCTGGACCTGATGGCCGCGCACAAACTCAACGTCTTCCACTTCCATCTGACGGACGACCAGGGCTGGCGCATCGAGATCAGGCGCCATCCGAAACTGACCGAAACCGGCTCCTGGCGGGCGCGGACGAAATTCGGCCACCGGGCCTCACCGCTGTGGGAGGAAAAGCCGCACGGCGGTTACTACACCCAGGACGACATCCGGGAGATCGTCGCCTACGCCGCCGAGCGGCACATCACCGTCGTCCCGGAGATCGACGTACCGGGACATTCACAGGCCGCCATCGCCGCGTACCCGGAACTCGGCAACACCGACGTCGTCGACACCACCGCCCTCTCCGTCTGGGACACCTGGGGGATCTCCGCCAACGTACTGGCTCCCACCGACACCACCCTGCGGTTCTACGAGGGGGTGTTCGAGGAAATCCTGGAACTGTTCCCTTCACGGTTCGTCCACGTCGGCGGCGACGAGTGCCGCAAGGACCAGTGGCGCGACTCGGTGACCGCCAAGACCCGCATGGCCGCCCTCGGGCTCGCCGACGAGGACGAGCTCCAGTCCTGGTTCGTCCGGCACTTCGACAGCTGGCTCACCGCGCGCGGGCGGCGGCTCATCGGCTGGGACGAGATCCTGGAGGGCGGCCTCGCCCCGGGCGCCGCGGTCTCCTCCTGGCGCGGATACGGCGGTGGCGTCGCGGCCGCGCGCGCGGGGCACGACGTCGTGATGTGCCCGGAGCAATTCGTGTATCTGGATCATCGTCAGGCCCCCGGCGACGACGAACCGGTGCCCATCGGCTTCGTGCGCACCCTGGAGGACGTCTACCGGTTCGAGCCCGTCCCGGACGGCCTCTCCGAGGCGGAGGCCGCGCGGGTGCTGGGCACCCAGGCCAACGTGTGGACCGAGGTCCTGGAGGACAGCGCGCGCGTGGACTACCAGGCCTTCCCACGGCTCGCGGCCTTCGCCGAGGTGGCCTGGAGCCGGCTGCCCGCCCCGGCGGACCGGGACTTCGCCGGCTTCGAGCGCCGTATGGCCGCCCACTACGCACGGCTCGACGCCCTGGGCGTCGGCTACCGGCCACCCGCCGGGCCCCGGCCGTGGCAGAGGCGCCCCGGGGTGCCCGGCCGCCCGATCGAGGGACCGCCGCCGCACAGGTGACCGGTGACTCCGGCTGCTCGAACAGGTGGGGAAAAAGACCCCAAGTGTCACCGAAGAGTGGCAATCGGAACGCACCGGTGATGCCGTGTGAAACCGGACCAACTCCCCGATGAGGTGGGCGAACGCCTCCTGGTGGACCCCCGCGTTCGGGCCTCGCGAAGATGTGCCAGAGTTGCCACGTCCGCCCTGTCAGCACGTACCGTACGGCAACACAGGCGGGACCAGGTGGGGCAGCGGGAAGGGGCAGCCGGTTTGACCACGCACGCACCGCAGGCGGCGCAGGCCGTCACGCTGCCCACGACGCTGGACGAGGCGGTGGCGGCCCTCGCCGCCATGCCCGCCGCGGTCCCCGTCGCGGGCGGCACCGACCTCATGGCCGCCGTCAACTCCGGCCAGCTCAGGCCCGCCGCGCTGGTGGGGCTCGGGCGGATCAGCGAGATCCGCGGCTGGCAGTACCAGGACGGCCACGCACTGCTCGGCGCGGGCCTCACGCACGCGCGGATGGGCCGCCCCGACTTCGCGGCCCTGATCCCGGCGCTCGCCGCCGCCGCGCGCGCGGCCGGCCCCCCGCACATCCGCAACGCGGGCACCCTGGGCGGCAACATCGCCTCGGCCGCCCCCACCGGTGACGCGCTGCCCGTGCTCGCCGCCCTGGAGGCGACGGTGATCGTCGCGGGCGCGGGCGGGGCCCGCCGGGAGATCCCCGTCTCGCACCTGCTGGCCGGCGTGGACATGCTGCGCGGCGGTGAACTCATCGGCTTCGTGCGGGTACCGCTGCTGCACGCCCCGCAGGTCTTCCTGAAGGCGACCGGACGCACCGGCCCGGGCCGCGCGCTGGCCTCCGTGGCCCTCGTCCTGGACCCGGCGCGGCGCGGGGTGCGGTGCGCGGTCGGTGCCATAGCGCCGATGCCGCTGCGGCCGCTGGAGGCCGAGCAGTGGGTCGCGCGGCTCATCGACTGGGACAACGACCGCGCGCTGGTCCCGGAGGCCCTCCAGGCCTTCGGCGAGTACGTCGCCGCGGCCTGCATCCCCGACCCGGCACCGGAACCGGACGGCACCGTCACCCCGCTGCCGCCCGCCGTACTGCACCTGCGGCGCACCGTCGCCGCGCTGGCCCGACGAGCACTGGGGAGGGCGCTGTCGTGACCGACGACCAGCACGCAGAGGGCACGTCCCAGGGCGGCGGCCGCTGGGACCCGCTGCCCCAGGGCGACTACGACGACGGCGCCACCGCCTTCGTCAAGCTCCCCGAGGGCGGCATCGACGCCCTGCTGGCCGGCGACAGCCCGCTGGCCGCACCGGGCCACGGCTATGTGCCGCCGCGGATAACACCCGGCCACGCCGACGCCGCCCCGGCTGCCTGGCCCGCGCCCGAGGCCGCCCAGTGGCCCGACCCGGGCACCCCGCAGAGCCAGGCCCACGGGCAGCCCGAGGCGCAGCCGCCGGGCGCGGACGACCGGTTCACCTACCACCCCGGCGCCACCCAGCACTGGACCTTCGAGGAGCCCGCGGCCCCGGCCGCGCCGGGGCACGACGTCACCGGTCAGTGGTCCATCCCGGTCGCGGGCGGCGACCTCCCCGACGAGTCGGGCGAGTACACCACCTCCTCGCTGGTCGAGCAGTGGGGCGGGACCCCGCCGGCCACCCTGCCCGGCGGCGCGCCGGCCCCCTGGGCGACGGACGGCACGGGCCACTCCTGGGGCCACCCGGCGGGCGACACCGCGGCACCGGAGGCGTACGGGCACACGCCCGAGGAGCAGTACGGGCACCCGGTCCCCGGCCCGGGTGACACGCTCGGCGGCGCGGATCCGGCGGAACACGCGGAACAGGCGGACGGCTCCGGCGAGTTCGCCGTACCCACGGAGCAGCACACCGAGTACGCCGCCCCCGCCGAGCAGCACACCGAGCCCGCCGAGCAGCACGCAGAGCCCGTCGCCGACCCGGCCGCCGCGCACGCGCCCGCCGACGCCCACGCCCCGGTCGACGCCCATGCCCCCGCGCAGGCCCCCGAAGGCCCCGCAGACGCCCCCGCGGGCCACGAGGAGCCCGCGCCGCACGCCGCCGTACCGGAGGCCGCCGACGAGGCGACCGGGGGAGCGGACGGGGCGGCGGCCGGAGAAGCCGGCGAGGCGCACGAGGCCGACGCGGCCGCAGCCGCCGACGCCGCGGATCTCCCCGCGCACCCGGAGCCGGAGCCCGAGGCGCCCGCAGCGGAAACCGACGCGGACGCCGCCGCGGAAGCCGCCGTACCCCTGCCGCCGCACGACGACCACCCCCTCGCCTCCTACGTCCTGCGGGTCAACGGCGCCGACCGGCCCGTCACCGACGCCTGGATCGGCGAGTCGCTGCTGTACGTGCTGCGCGAGCGGCTCGGGCTCGCCGGCGCCAAGGACGGCTGCTCGCAGGGCGAGTGCGGAGCCTGCAACGTCCAGGTGGACGGCCGGCTGGTCGCCTCCTGCCTGGTCCCGGCGGTCACCGCGGCCGGCAGCGAGGTGCGCACGGTCGAGGGCCTGGCCGTCGACGGGCACCCCTCCGACGTGCAGCGCGCGCTCGCCCGCTGCGGTGCCGTCCAGTGCGGCTTCTGCGTGCCCGGCATGGCGATGACCGTGCACGACCTGCTGGAGGGCAACCCCGCGCCGACCGAGCTGGAGACCCGGCAGGCCCTGTGCGGCAACCTGTGCCGCTGCACCGGCTACCGGGGGGTGCTGGACGCCGTCCAGGAGGTCGTCGCCGAACGCGAGGCCGCCCACGCCGGCACCGGGACGGACACGGACGAGGCGCGCATCCCGCACCAGGCGGGCCCCGGCGCCGGTGGCGTCAACCCGTCGGCGTTCGAGGCGCCCGGCGCCTTCGACCCCCCGAAGACCGCCGCACCCGGCGGGTATCCGGAGCCGCACGGCGGCTACGCCGACACGCCCGCCTACGGCACCCCGGGACCGCAGGACCCGAACCCATCGCACGACCCGCACTACGGCCAGGACGGAGGCCAGGGGTGAGCAACGAAGCCGGCATCGCGACCACCACCGCGGACCCCGCCCCCGCCGCCGAGCCCGCGCCGCACGGCCTCGGCGCCTCGCTGCCGCACGCCGACGCCCGCGCCAAGACCGAGGGCACCTTCCCGTACGCGGCCGACCTGTGGGCCGAGGGCCTGCTGTGGGCGGCCGTGCTGCGCTCCCCGCACGCGCACGCGCGCATCGTCTCCATCGACACCACGCATGCGCGGGAGATGCCCGGCGTACGGGCCGTCATCACGCACGAGGACGTCCCCGGCACCCCGCGCCACGGCCGGGGCACGCCGGACCGGCCGGTGTTCGCCTCCGACGTCGTACGCCACCACGGCGAGCCCATCGCCGCCGTGGCCGCCGACCACCCGGACACCGCGCGGATGGCGGCGGCGGCGGTCATCGTCGAGTACGAGGTGCTCGAGCCGGTGACCGACCCGGAGCACGCCTTCGAGGCCGAGCCGTTGCACCCGGACGGGAACCTGATCCGGCACATCCCGCTGCACCACGGCGACCCGGCGGCGACCGGCGAGACCGTGGTCGAGGGCCTGTACCGGATCGGCCGCCAGGACCCGGCGCCCATCGGCGCCGAGGCCGGACTCGCCGTACCGCGGCCCGACGGGGGTGTCGAGCTGTACCTGGCCTCCACCGACCCGCACACCGACCGCAACACGGCCGCCGCCTGCTACGGGCTGCCGCCGGAGCGGGTGAAGATCGTGGTCACCGGGGTGCCCGGCGCCACCGCCGACCGCGAGGACCAGGGCTTCCAGCTGCCGCTCGGGCTGCTCGCGCTCAAGACCGGCTGCCCGGTGAAGCTCACGGCGACCCGCGAGGAGTCCTTCCTCGGCCACGCCCACCGCCATCCGACGCTGCTCAGGTACCGCCACCACGCGGACGCCGAGGGCAAGCTGGTCAAGGTGGAGGCGCAGATCCTGCTCGACGCGGGCGCGTACGCCGACACCTCCGCCGAGGCGCTGGCCGCCGCCGTCTCCTTCGCGTGCGGCCCGTACGTCGTGCCGAACGCGTTCATCGAGGGCTGGGCCGTGCGCACCAACAACCCGCCCTCCGGCCATGTCCGCGGCGAGGGCGCCATGCAGGTGTGCGCGGCCTACGAGGCGCAGATGGACAAGCTGGCGAAGAAGCTGGGCCTGGACCCGGCCGAGCTGCGGCTGCGCAACGTCCTCGCGACCGGGGACGTCCTGCCGATCGGCCAGACGGTCACCTGCCCGGCGCCGGTCGCCGAACTCCTCCAGGCCGTCCGCGACTTCCCGCTCCCCGAGCTGCCCAAGGACACCCCCGAGGAGGAGTGGCTGCTGCCCGGCGGCCCCGAGGGCGCGGGCGAGCCGGGCGCGGTCCGGCGGGGCGTCGGCTACGGCCTGGGCATGGTGCACATGCTCGGCGCGGAGGGCGCCGACGAGGTGTCCACCGCGACCGTCAAGGTGCACGACGGCGTGGCGACCGTGCTGTGCGCGGCCGTGGAGACCGGCCAGGGCTTCACCACCCTGGCCCGGCAGATCGTCCAGGAGACCCTCGGCGTCGAGGAGGTCCACGTCGCCCCGGTCGACACCGACCAGCCGCCGGCGGGCGCGGGCTGCCGGGGCCGGCACACCTGGGTGTCGGGCGGCGCGGTGGAGCGGGCCGCGAAGATGGTCCGCACGCAGCTCCTCCAGCCGCTGGCGCACACCTTCGGCATGTCCACCGAGCTGCTCCAGATCTCCGACGGCAAGATCACGTCGTACGACGGGGTGCTGTCGACCACCGTCGCCGAGGCGATGGAGGGCAAGGAGCTGTGGGCCACGGCCCAGTGCCGGCCGCACCCGACCGAGCCGCTGGACGCGGCCGGCCAGGGTGACGCCTTCGTCGGGCTCGCCTTCTGCGCGATCCGCGCGGTGGTGGACGTCGACGTCGAGCTGGGCTCGGTGCGGGTGGTGGAGCTGGCGGTCGCCCAGGACGTCGGCCGGGTGCTCAACCCGGCCCAGCTGGCGGCCCGGATCGAGGCGGGCGTCACCCAGGGGGTCGGTATCGCGCTCACCGAGAACCTGCGCACCCCGCGCGGACTGATCCGCCACCCCGACCTCACCGGATACGCGCTGCCGACCGCCCTGGACGCGCCGGACATCCGGATCGTCAAGCTGGTCGAGGAGCGGGACGTGGTCGCCCCGTTCGGCGCCAAGTCGGTCAGCGCGGTGCCGGTGGTGACCGCACCGGCGGCCATCGCCTCCGCCGTCCGCGCGGCCACCGGCCGCCCGGTCAACCGTCTCCCGATCCGACCCCAGGCCGCGGTGGTGACCCAGTGAGCAGCCCGCAGGACGAACCCCGTTACGAACCCCCGCCCAGCATCGGCAAGCTGGTGGTGTGGGTCCTGGTCTTCGTACTGGCGGCCCTGGCCGTCGTCCTCGGCGGGATCTACTTCACCTGACCCGCGGGCAACGCCCCGGGGCCGTCCTCCGTCCTTCTCCGTGCGGGCCGTTGTCAGTGGGGCGGCGTAGTGTGCTGAAGCGAGGGAGCACCTGCCCGTACGGGGAAGATCGCGGGGGAGCGATGAGTACGACCGATGCCGGGGTCACGGCCATCACGCTGACCGAGGTGGAGCTGGGCCGCCATGTCACCCATGCGCCGACCCGCGGTCTGCTCACCGGCCCCGGACTGCCGCCGGGCGCCGACCTGGTGACCTTCTCCCCGCTGCGCGCGAACGGGCTGCGCAGACTCGCCGACGCCACGGAGGGGCCGTTCCGGGTGGCGGAGGAGCTGCGCGACCGCCTGGTGATCGGTGAACTCCTGCACCCCGCCGGCATGGCCCGCGAGTCGGTGCTGCTCGACGGCGACACCGGCGAGCTGACCACGGCGTGCCTCGTCGGGCCGCCCGCCCCGCGCCCCTTCGCCCCCTCCCTGGACACGCTGCTGCGGTTCGCCGCGGTCACCGAGGAACTCGCCGGGCTGCGCGGCCGGTTCGCCTCCCTCGCCGGGCGGTACGGCCTGGCGGTGGCGGCCGAGGCGACGCGCCGGCTGCTCGCCCTCTTCGCGGAGGGCGCGGACGGCTCGGTCCCGCCGTACTGGAAGGCGGCGGCCCTGATCCGCCCGCTCGCCCTCGCCGCCGGGCCGGGCACCGGCTCCGGCCTCACCCTGGACGTCCCGGCCCGGCTGCTGGACCAGGAGTTCGGGCACGGCCGGGTGGCCCGGTTCGAGGAGGTCGACGTCCCGGTCACGCTCACCCACGAGCCGACGCGCCGGTTCCTGCGCGAGACGGGCCTGCCCGAGGAGGCGGCGGTCTTCCGCACCGACCCGGACGCCCCGCTGCGGACCCTGCGGGAGTACGTCACCGAGGAGGGGACGGACCACCCGCTGGCCGAACTGCCCGCGCACTGCGACCACCTGGTCCGCGTCGGCGGGCTGACCGGGGGCCACAGCCTGGTGGTCGACGGCAGGACGGGCGCGGTGCTGACCTTCGGCGAGCCGGAGGCGACGCTCTCCCCGCTCAACACCGATGTCTCCACGCTCGCGTTCACGCTGTGGCTGCTGCACCACGAGCGCACCATCGACGAGCACCTGGGCCACGAACTGACGACGGCCGCCTACGACCACCTGGCCGCCGCCATGCTCCACACGCTGGCGGCCGTCGACCCCACCGGCACCCTGCCGGCCACCGGCTGGCACTACTGGACGGAGCTGTTCCAGGACGAGACGGGCGGGGCGCTCTGAGGAACGCCCCGCCCGGTTCGCGTGGAGGCCGTGGCGGGATTCGAACCCACGTAACTCGAGTTGCAGTCGAGCCCCTGAACCACTCGGGCACACGGCCGTGCCGATGGAACGACCGTAGGGCGGCGCGGGGGAGGGGCTCAAGGGAAGCCGGGCCCCTGCAACGGGACTGCCATACACCGTTCACACAGCGGGACAGCTCTCATATGCCGTTGTGCGCCTTACGCTGGCGGCCATGAGTGCCCTGGAATCCCCTGACGCCGTCGCCGCGGACCGGTCCGCCGAGCCGGACGGCGGCGTGCTGAGTGCGGCCTACCGGGCCCTCAGTGTCGGGATCGTCTCCGTCGTCGTACTGATCGCCTTCGAGGCGACCGCCGTCGGCACCGCGATGCCCGTCGCGGCGCGGGAGCTGCACGGAGTGGCGCTCTACGCGTTTGCGTTCTCCGGGTACTTCACGACCAGCCTCTTCGGGATGGTGCTCGCCGGCCAGTGGTCCGACCGGAGGGGCCCGCTGGGCGCGCTCACCACCGGCATCGGCGCCTTCGCGGCGGGGCTGGTGGTCGCCGGGACCGCCCGGGCGATGTGGGTGTTCATCCTCGGCCGGGCCGTGCAGGGGCTCGGCGGCGGGCTGGTGATCGTCGCCCTGTACGTCGTCGTCGGCCGCGCCTACCCGGAACGGCTCCGGCCCGCGATCATGGCGTCCTTCGCCGCGGGCTGGGTGGTGCCCTCCATCGTCGGCCCGCTCGCCTCCGGCGCCGTGACCGAGCACCTGGGCTGGCGCTGGGTCTTCCTCGGCATCCCGGTCCTGGTCGTGCTCCCCCTGGCGCTCGCCCTGCCGCAGATACGCCGGCGGGCCGCGGGCCCGGTGGCGGGCGGCGGCGCGGGGCCCGCCGCCTTCGACGGGCGCCGCATCCGGCTCGCCCTCGCGATCTCCCTCGGCGCCGGGCTCGTCCAGTACGCCGCCCAGGACCTGCGCCCGCTCTCCCTGCTCCCCGGTCTGGCCGGCGCCGCGCTGCTCGTGCCCGCCGTGCTCGGGCTGCTCCCGCGCGGCACCTACCGGGCGGCGCGCGGCCTGCCGTCCGTGGTGCTGCTGCGCGGGCTGTCCGCGGGGTCGTACATCGCCGCCGAGTCCTTCGTCCCGCTGATGCTGGTCACCCAGCGCGGGCTGTCGCCGACGCTCGCCGGGTTCTCGCTGGCGGCGGGCGGCGGCACCTGGGCGCTGGGCTCGTGGGTGCAGTCCCGGCCGCGCATGGCGCCGTACCGGGAGCGGCTGATGACCGTGGGGATGGTGCTGGTCGCCGCCGCGATCGCCGCCGCGCCCGCGGTGCTCGTGCCCGCCGTGCCGGTCTGGAGCACCGCCGTCGCCTGGGGTGTCGGCTGCTTCGGCATGGGCCTGGTGATCTCCTCCACCAGCGTGCTGCTGCTCCGGCTGTCCGCCCCCGAGGAGGCCGGCGCCAACTCCGCGGCCCTCCAGATCTCCGACGCGCTGTCCGACGCGGTCCTCCTCGCGGCCACCGGGGCGGCCTTCGCGGCGCTGGGCGGCGGCAGCGTGACGTCCGCCACGGCGGGCGCGGCCGGGCCGGCGGGCGGCGGCCATCCCGCGGCGTTCGCGGCCGTCTTCCTGCCCATGGCGGCGGTCGCCCTGGTGGGGGCCTGGGTGACCCGGCGGCTGCACGCCCGGTGAGCCCGCGCCCCGGCCGGCCGAGGGCGGGGACGGGTGCTGTGACGTGAGTCCCACCCGGGGGCGACCCGGGCTCGTTCGCGCGTCGACGAGGGCGGGCCGCCGGTAGGGTGGCCCGGTTGCCCTCCCATTCGACCCTCGTACGGAGACCGTGACTACCACCGCCGCCACCTCCACGCACTCCCACCACCTGTCGCCGGCCTTCCCGGGCCGGGCCCCCTGGGGCACCGCCAGCAAGCTGCGTGCCTGGCAGCAGGGAGCGCTCGAGAAGTACGTACAGGAGCAGCCGCGCGACTTCCTCGCCGTGGCCACGCCCGGCGCCGGCAAGACGACCTTCGCGCTGACCCTCGCCTCCTGGCTGCTGCACCACCATGTCGTGCAGCAGATCACCGTGGTCGCGCCCACCGAGCACCTGAAGAAGCAGTGGGCCGAGGCCGCCGCACGGATAGGGATCAAGCTCGACCCCGAGTACAGCGCCGGGCCGCTCGGCCGGGAGTACGACGGCGTCGCCGTCACCTACGCCGGTGTCGGCGTCCGGCCCATGCTGCACCGCAACCGCGTCGAGCAGCGCAAGACGCTCGTCATCCTCGACGAGATCCACCACGCCGGCGACTCCAAGTCCTGGGGCGAGGCCTGCCTGGAGGCGTTCGAGCCCGCCACGCGCCGGCTCGCCCTCACCGGTACGCCCTTCCGCTCCGACACCAACCCCATCCCCTTCGTGACGTACGAGGAGGACACCGCCGGCATCCGGCGGTCCGCCGCCGACTACACCTACGGGTACGGGTCCGCCCTGTCGGACGGCGTCGTCCGGCCGGTGATCTTCCTCAGCTACAGCGGCAACATGCGCTGGCGCACCAAGGCCGGCGACGAGATCGCCGCCCGGCTCGGCGAGCCGATGACCAAGGACGCGGTCAGCCAGGCCTGGCGGACCGCGCTCGATCCGCGCGGCCAGTGGATGCCGAGCGTGCTGCGCGCCGCCGACCAGCGGCTGACCGAGGTCCGCAAGGCGATCCCGGACGCGGGCGCGCTCGTCATCGCCTCCGACCAGGACTCCGCCCGCGCCTACGCCAAGCTGATCCGGGAGATCACCGGTGACCGGGCCACCCTGGTGCTGTCCGACGACGCCGGCGCCTCGAAGCGGATCGACGAGTTCAGCGCCTCGACGGACCGCTGGATGGTCGCGGTGCGCATGGTGTCCGAGGGCGTCGACGTGCCCCGGCTCGCGGTCGGCGTGTACGCCACCACCATCTCCACCCCGCTGTTCTTCGCGCAGGCCGTCGGGCGTTTCGTGCGGTCCCGGCGGCGAGGCGAGACCGCGTCCGTGTTCCTGCCGACCGTGCCCGACCTGCTGACCTTCGCCAACGAGATGGAGAAGGAGCGGGACCACGCCCTCGACAAGCCGAAGAAGGAGGGCGAGGAGGACCCGTACGCCGAATCCGAGAAGGAGATGGAGGAGGCGAACAAGCAGCAGGACGAGGACACCGGCGAGCAGGACATGCTGCCCTTCGAGGCGCTGGAGTCCGACGCCGTCTTCGACCGGGTGCTCTACGACGGTGCCGAGTTCGGTATGCAGGCGCACCCGGGGAGCGAGGAGGAGCAGGACTACCTCGGCATCCCGGGGCTGCTGGAGCCGGAGCAGGTGCAGCTGCTGCTCCAGAAGCGGCAGGCCCGGCAGATCGCGCACAGCCGTAAGAAGCCGGACACCGAGGCGGATCTGCTGGAGCTGCCCGCCGAGCGGCGCCCGGTGGTCACGCACAAGGAGCTGATGGAGCTGCGCAAGCAGCTCAACACCATGGTCGGTGCGTACGTCCACCAGAGCGGCAAGCCGCACGGGGTGATCCACACCGAGCTGCGCCGGGTCTGCGGAGGGCCGCCCAGCGCCGAGGCCACGGCGGGGCAGCTGCGGCAGCGGATCGCCAAGGTGCAGGAGTGGGCCACGCGCATGCGGTGACAGGTGGGGAGTTCCTGGGGGGTGGCCGTATCCGGACGAAGTGCGGCAGGCCGGATATCGCCTTGCCCGGATTCTGGACGAACACTTCCGCTGAGCGAACTGCCTTCGCTACTGTCCCGCTACGCACACGCCCCGTGGCAGCGCCGCCGCGGAGCGCAGCCGTGAAGCGACTTGGTCCGGAGCCGCCGGGCCGTCCTGCCGATCGGCGGCCTCTGAGGCGCGTCGCCGACGGGACTCGGTGACGCATCGACCGCTCGGGGGTCGCCGGCCTCACCACCAAAGGAGTGGGCGTCGTGACCGCGGAGACCTCTCAGACGCTCGACCGGGGACTGCGCGTCCTCAAGCTGCTGGCCGATACGGACCACGGGCTGACCGTCACCGAGTTGTCCAACAAACTGGGCGTGAACCGGACCGTCGTGTACCGGTTGCTCGCCACCCTGGAGCAGCACGCTCTGATCCGGCGCGACCTGGGCGGGCGAGCCCGGGTCGGGCTGGGGGTGCTGCGGCTGGGCCGCCAGGTGCATCCGCTGGTGCGCGAGGCCGCGCTGCCCGCCCTGCGCTCGCTGGCGGAGGACATCGGTGCGACGGCACACCTGACGCTGGTGGACGGCGCCGAGGCGCTGGCCGTGGCGGTCGTGGAGCCGACCTGGACGGACTACCACGTGGCGTACCGGGCCGGGTTCCGGCATCCGCTGGACCGTGGTGCCGCGGGCCGGGCGATCCTGTCCGCACGGCAGTCGCCGCCCGAGGGCCCGGGGTACACGCTGACCCACGGTGAGCTGGAGACCGGTGCCAGCGGGGCCGCTGCGCCGCTCGTCGGCGTCACCGGCGTCGAGGGCAGTGTGGGCGTGGTGATGCTGGCGGACACCGTCCCGGAGAAGGTGGGGCAGCGGGTGATGGAAGCGGCCCGCGAGGTCGCCGAGGCGCTGCGCTGAGCCGCTGCCCCCGGCTCCGGCCGGGGTGTCACGTAGATTGATCCCGTGCTCTCACGTCTCACACGTTCCCAGGCCGTCGCCGTCTGCGCCGTACCCGTCGTGGCCCTGATCGCCACGGCGCTGTTCGCTCCGCTGCCGTTCTCGGTGGCGCAGCCCGGGATGACGGCGAACGTGCTCGGCGAGAACCAGGGCACCCCGGTGATCACCGTCTCGGGGACGCCGGCCCGGAAGACCAGCGGCCAGCTGCGGATGGTCACCATCGAGGCGACCGGGCCGGACACCCGGGTCTCCCTCGGTGACGTCCTCGGCAACTGGTTCCGCACCGACCGGGCCGTGATGCCCCATGACGCGGTCTACCCGAGCGGTCAGAACGTCAAGGAGATCGAGCAGCACAACGCGGCGCAGATGAAGCAGTCCCAGGACGCGGCGACCCAGGCGGCGCTGAAGTACCTCGGGCTGAGCCCCGACAAGGTCAAGGTCACGCTGAAGCTCGCCGACGTGGGCGGGCCGAGCGCGGGCCTGCTGTTCACCCTGGGGATCATCGACAGGCTGGACGGCGACGGCAGCGGCGGCGACCTCACGGGCGGCCGGAACATCGCCGGTACCGGCACCATCGACGCCGACGGCAGGGTCGGCGCGGTCGGCGGGGTGGCCCTGAAGACACAGGCCGCCCGGCGGGACGGGGCCACCGTCTTCCTGGTGCCGAAGGCGGAGTGCTCCGACGCCCGCGCCGAGCTGCCGAAGGGCCTGCGGCTGATCCCGGTCACCACGCTGAAGAGCGCGGTCGACTCCCTGGTCTCCCTGGAAAAGGGCAAGGGCCCGATCCCGAGCTGCTAGGCCGGCACCGCCGCCGGCCGCTGCGCGGCCAGCCGCAGGCCGAGTTCGACCAGGGTCCAGCCGACCCGGGCGCGCAGTTCGACAGCGGGCCGGGCCTCGGTGGCGAGCCGGTGGGCGGCGGCCTGTTCCCGCAGGCCGGCGGTGTGCTGCTGGGCGAGCCGGATCTGGGTGTGCATGGCTGAACCTCTCAGTCGGTGTCGATGGGGAACAGGTGCGTGTGGATCCGTACGTGCTCGGCTCCGGGGGCGTCCGGGTCCGTGAGGCGGTCCCGGTAGTCGTCGACCAGGGCGTGCAGCTTCCGGGTCAGCTCGGCGGCCAGCTCGGGGGTGAGCCGCAGCGTCATGTCGCTCATGTCGGCGCCTCGCGCCCAGGCGTCCCCCCAGCTGTCGCGTGAGCCGAGCCAGGCGGACAGCTCGCGGGTGTGCCGGCTCGCGATCTCCTGGAGGAACATCTCGGCCATTCCCCGGACTTCGGGGCCGGCGTCCTCGAAGTCCTCGGTGTCGAAGACGAGTCCCTGGTCCACCGCCCGCCACCAGCGCTCCCGGCCCTTGCCGTGCTCCGGGGCGTCCTCGACGAAGCCGTGGGCGGCCAGCTGACGCAGGTGGTAGCTGGTGGCGCCGCTGGACTCGCCCAGCCGCTCGGCCAGTCGGGAGGCCGTGGCGGGGCCGTGGTGGCGCAGGGTGTCCAGCAGCTGGATCCGCAGCGGATGGGCGAGCCCGCGCAGTGAACGGGCGTCCAGCCGGCGGTGCTTGCGTTCGTCGTGCTCCGTCATGCGTACAAAGATAGCTATGCAAAGGCTCCTTTGCAACGCTTTCTTTGCATCGGGTTCTTTGCATCAGGCCTTCTGCGTCGGCCCGCGCAACTCCCGCCCGGCGCCCCCTACTTCACGAACCCCTCCTTCCTCATCCAGTCCAGGGCCACCTGGTGCGGGTCCTGGCCCGAGACGTCCACCTGGGCGTTCAGGGTGCGGGCCACCGTGTTGTCCAGCCTGGCGGTGATGGGGGCCAGGATCTGCGCGATGGCCGGCCACTTCTTCAGGGTCGCCGAGTTGATCTCGGGGGCCGCGTTGTAGTGGGGGAAGAACGTGCGGTCGTCCTCCATCACCGCGAGGTTCATGGAGCTGATCCGCCCGTCGGTGGTGAAGACCTCCCCGTACGCGCAACTCCCCTTGCGCACCTGGGTGTAGATGATCCCGGTGTCCATCTGGGTGACGTTCCGCGCGGGCACGGCCATGCGGTACGCCTTCTCCATGCCGGGCAGGCCGTCCGCGCGGTTGGCGAACTCGCCCTCCACGCACAGGGTCACCGCGTCCGGCCGCTTCGCCGCCAGGTCCGCCACGGCCGACAGGGTCCTGGTGCCGTACTTCTCGAAGTTCGCCCGGTTCATGGCGAGCGCGTAGGTGTTGTCCAGCCGGGACGGCGGCAGCCAGGTCAGCCCGTCGCGCAGATCGGCCGTACGCACCGCCTCCCACTGCCGCCGCGGATCGGAGATCGGCTCGGCGTTGCCCTGGTAGGTGATCCAGGCGGTGCCCGTGTACTCGTACATGGCGTCCGCGTCCCCGTTGCGCACCGCCTCCCGCGCCCCGAACGACCCCTGGATCCCGGTCCGGTCCAGCACGTCCGCCCCGGCCGCCTGGAAGGCGATCCCCATCACCGCGCCCAGGATCAGGTTCTCGGTGAAGGACTTGGAGGTGACCGTGAGCCGGGCGCCGGCCAGCGGCCGGCCCGCGCCGACCGTGCCCGGCCGCACGTCGTCCGTCATCGGGGAGCCGCTGGTCAGCCCGCAGCCCCCGGCCGCCGGTACGAGGAGCAGCGCGGCCAGCAGAGCCGTCGTACGGCGGCTCATGTGCCCGCCTCCAGCCCCCGCGGCCGCAGCAGCACCTCTGCCAGCGCGGCCAGCCAGTCCACCAGCAGCGCCAGTGCCACGGTGAGGACCGAGCCCAGCACCAGCACCGGCATGCGCTGGTTGGTGATGCCGGTGGTGATCAGCACGCCCAGGCCGCCGCCTCCGCCGAAGGCCGCCAGGGTGGCCGTACCGACGTTCAGGACCAGGGCCGTACGGACGCCCGCGAGGATCAGCGGGACGGCGAGGGGGAGTTCCACCCGGGCCAGCACGCCGAGCGGGGACATGCCGATGCCGCGGGCCGCCTCCAGCAGGGTCGGGTCGTTGGCCTTCAGTCCGGCGATGGTGTTGGCGAGGACCGGCAGGATCGCGTAGACGACGATGCCGATGAGGGCCGCCTTCATGCCCGTGCCCAGCCAGATCACCAGCAGGGCGAGCAGACCGATCGCCGGGGTCGCCTGGCCGGTGTTGGCGAGGGCCAGGGCCACCGGGGTGGCCCGGCGCAGCGGCCGCCGGGTGAGCAGCACGCCCAGCGGGATCGCGATGACCAGTACGAAGAAGGTGGAGATCACCGTCAGTTCGATGTGCTGCCACAGCGCCTTGGAAACCTGGCCGCCGGACAGCGCGTTGCGCGAGATCGGGTCCAGGTCCGCCTGCCGGAACCACAGCCAGGTGGCGAGGAGCAGGGCGGTCAGGAAGGCGGGCAGGAACGTGAGCCGCTGCCAGGTCGGCCGGCGGGCGGGCGGCCGCGGCCGCGGGGGCGGCGACGGGGCCCGCTGCCCCGCCTCACCCGGTCCCGCCTCGCCCTCTTCCGCCTCGCGGATCACGAGTGCCTCGGCCTCGTGCCCGTCCTCGGGCCGCAGTCCGGCGCTCACGCCCGCTCCTCCGCCGGCCCGTGCCCCTCCTGGTCGAAGTGGGTCTGCTGGGCGCGGGCCTCCTCCAGCCCGGCCTGCGCCTCCAAGGCCTCCAGCCGGTCGGCCTCGAGCAGCTCGTGCACCGAGTTCATGAGCGTCTCCATGTCGACCACGCCGATGTACTCGCCGCGCCGCCCGGTCACCGCGACCCGGCCCGCGTTGTCGGTCAGCACCGCCTCCAGCGCGTCCCGCAGGGTCGCGTCCCGGGTCACCGTGTCGTGCACGAGCGTGCCCGCGCGGGCCAGCGAGCCCCGGGCCCGCATCAGATCGCCGCGCCGCAGCCACTTGTACGGCCGGCCGCGCGGGTCGAGCAGCAGGATCTCGTTGGTGCCGCCGGCGCGCAGCGAGCCGAAGATCTGCTGGAGCGGGGTGTCCACCGTCACCGTCGGGTACTCCCGCACCTCCACGTCCCGCACCCGGGTCAGGTTCAGCCGCTTCAGGGCGGCGCCCGCGCCGACGAACCCGGAGACGAAGTCGTCGGCCGGGTTGGTGAGGATCGCCTCCGGGGTGTCGAACTGGGCGATCCGGGAGCGTTCGCGCAGGACGGCGATCCGGTCGCCCAGCTTGATCGCCTCGTCGAAGTCGTGGGTGACGAACACGATCGTCTTGTGCAGCTCGTGCTGGAGCCGGATCAGCTCGTCCTGGAGATGGTCGCGGGTGATCGGGTCGACCGCGCCGAACGGCTCGTCCATCAGCAGCACCGGGGGGTCGGCGGCGAGCGCCCGGGCCACGCCGACCCGCTGCTGCTGGCCGCCGGAGAGCTGGCGCGGATAGCGGCCGTGGAACTCGCCCGGGTCCAGCCCGACGAGGTCGAGCATCTCCTCCACCCGCGCCCGGATCCGGGACTTGGGCCAGCCGGTCATCCGGGGCACCAGGGCGATGTTCTGGGCGACGGTCAGATGCGGGAACAGGCCCGAGGACTGGATGGCGTACCCGACCTTGCGGCGCAGCCGCACCGGGTCGATGCCGGTGACGTCCTCGCCGTTGATCCGGATCCGGCCGCCGGTCGGCTCGATCAGCCGGTTGATCATCTTGAGGGTGGTGGACTTGCCGCAGCCGGACGGGCCGACGAAGACGACCGTCTCGCCCGCCTTGATCTCCATGCTCACGTTGTCCACGGCCGGCTGCGCGCTGCCCGGGTACCGCTTGGACAGGTTCTCCAGCTCGATGGTGGCCCCCGCGACCGAGGGCGCCGACTCAGCCACGGATCCCCCTCGGAATGGTCAGCCGTCCGATCAGGACGTAGGCGGCGTCGAAGAGCAGCGCGAGGACGATGATCCCGAGGGTGCCCGCGAGCACCTGGTTCAGCGCGTTCCGGCTGCCCAGGGAGGCCAGTCCGCGGAAGATCTCGTTGCCGAGGCCGGGCCCGGAGGCGTACGCGGCGATCGCGGCGATGCCCATCAGCATCTGCGTGGCGACCCGGATGCCGGTCAGGATGGGCGGCCAGGCCAGCGGCAGCTCGACCCGCACCAGCCGCATCGGCCGGGACATCCCGATGCCCCGTGCCGCGTCCACCAGCGCGGGATCCACCCCGCGCAGCCCCACGATCGCGTTCCGCACCACCGGCAGCAGCCCGTACAGGGTCAGCGCGATCACGGTGGGTGGCACGCCCAGGCCGACGACCGGGACCAGCAGTCCGATCATGGCGAGGGAGGGGACGGTGAGGATCGTCGCGGTGGCGGTGGTGGCGAGGCTGCCCGCCCAGTCGCTGCGGTAGGTGACGACCGCGAGCAGCACCCCGAGGAGGGTCGCCAGGACCATGCACTGGAAGACCGCGCTGGCGTGCTGGAAGGCGTCGGTGAGCAGCTGCTCGTGCCGGTTGGCCAGATACTCCCAGAAGGTCACCCGCGCTCACCTCCCGAGGGGTGCCGTCACGTCTCTGCCGCGTCCCGGGACGCCTGCTCCACCAGCGGGATGATCCGCAGCGGAACGGGGTTCTCCATGACGATCGCCGTGGAGGCCCGGACGATGCCATCAAAACCGACAACCCGGTCGATCACCCGTTGAAGATCGGCGTTGGAGCGGGCCACCAGCCGGCACAGCATGTCCCCGCTGCCGGTCGTGGTCAGCAGCTCCAGCACCTCCGGCACGGTCGCCAAGTGCGCCCGGACATCGGCCCCTTGGCCCTGCCGGATCTGGAGCGTGGCGAACGCGGTGACCGGGTAGCCGAGGGCCGCCGGGTCCACCTGCGGGCCGAACCCGCGGATGACTCCGTTCGACTGAAGCCGGTCCAGCCGGGCCTGCACGGTCCCCCGCGCGACCCCGAGCCGCCGGGACATCTCCAGCACTCCGATGCGTGGCTCCCGGGCCAGCAGCACGATGATCCGGCCGTCCAGATGATCGATCGCCATGAGCACCCCTGAGATGGTCATCCTGTACAGAAAGACCGCCGAGACGGCCGTACCACTGGTCAGATTGCCCAGCGATAACGCGAACTATTGCGCACCTTGCAGAGCGGAGTCACCCTTCCGCCATGACGCAGACCACACACCACACTCCCGACACCGCACGGCAGGCCGACCCCTTCCCGGTCAAGGGAATGGACGCGGTCGTCTTCGCCGTGGGCAACGCCAAGCAGGCGGCGCACTACTACTCCACCGCCTTCGGCATGCAGCTGGTCGCCTACTCCGGACCGGAGAACGGCAGCCGCGAGACCGCCAGTTACGTGCTCGAGAACGGCTCCGCCCGCTTCGTCCTCACCTCCGTGATCAAGGCGAGCAGCCCCTGGGGCCACTTCCTCGAACGGCATGTGGCGGAGCACGGCGACGGCGTCATCGACCTGGCCATCGAGGTGCCGGACGCCCGCGCCGCCTACGAGTACGCCCTGGAGCACGGCGCGCGCGGCGTCACCGAGCCGTACGAGCTGAAGGACGAGCACGGCACCGTCGTCCTCGCCGCCATCGCCACCTACGGCGAGACCCGCCACACCCTGGTCGAACGGACCGGCTACGACGGCCCCTACCTGCCCGGCTACGTCGCCGCCTCGCCGATCGTCGAGCCGCCCGCCCGGCGCACCTTCCAGGCCATCGACCACTGCGTCGGCAATGTCGAGCTGGGCCGGATGAACGAGTGGGTCGGCTTCTACAACAAGGTCATGGGCTTCACGAACATGAAGGAGTTCGTGGGCGACGACATCGCCACCGAGTACAGCGCGCTGATGTCGAAGGTCGTCGCGGACGGCACCCTGAAGGTGAAGTTCCCGATCAACGAGCCCGCGATCGCCAAGAAGAAGTCCCAGATCGACGAGTACCTGGAGTTCTACGGCGGCGCCGGCGTCCAGCACATCGCGCTGAACACCAACGACATCGTCGCGACGGTACGGGCCATGCGCGCGGCCGGTGTGCAGTTCCTCAACACCCCGGACTCCTACTACGACACCCTCGGCGAGTGGGTCGGCGACACCCGGGTGCCGATCGAGACCCTGCGCGAGCTGAAGATCCTCGCCGACCGCGACGAGGACGGATATCTGCTCCAGATCTTCACCAAGCCGGTCCAGGACCGTCCGACGGTGTTCTTCGAACTCATCGAGCGGCACGGCTCCATGGGCTTCGGCAAGGGCAACTTCAAGGCCCTGTTCGAGGCGATCGAGCGCGAGCAGGCCAAGCGCGGCAACCTGTAGCCCCGCCCTCGGGCTCAGCTGGGCGGCGGCTCCTCCGGGACGTCGCCCAGCTCCCGCAGCGCCGCCCGCGCCGCCGGCACCGCGAGCGGCGAGAAGTACGGGTTGATCCGCAGCGCCTCCGCCAGATGGCGGCGGGCCGGGGCGTACAGGTCCAGCTCCCGCTCGACCATGCCCCGGTGGAAGGCGTACAGCGCGCTGCGCACCCCGCCCTTCGCCGTGTCCGTCGCCAGGACCGCGTAGCCGAGGGCCTCCTGGTCCTCGCCGGCCCGGTGCAGCGCCCAGCCGAGCGCGTCGGCCACCTCGATGCCCGGCTGGCGCTCCCACTCCGCGCGCAGCCGCCGCACCGCGTCCAGCGCGTCCCCGTGGTCCGCCTCGAACCGCCCGATCAGCAGCTCCTCGTCCACCCCGGCCGCGATCCGCCGCCGTACCAGCGCCTTCAGCCGGTCGTACTGCGCGCCGGCCTCCCGGTGCCGGCCCAGCGACTCGTACAGCTCGCCCAGCTCGACCACGTCGGCCGGGTCCGCGGCCGCGGCCGACGCCTGCCGGTAGGCGACGACCGCCGCACTCGTCCGGCCCTGCGCGGCCAGCACCCGGCCCCGCCCGGCCGCCGCCCGCTGCTCCGGATCCAGCCGTACGGCCGCCTCGAAGTGCCGCAGCGCGTCCGGCAGATCCCCGCGCTCCCACGCCAGCTGCCCCAGCCCGGTGAGATACGCGGCCTGCTCGGCCGGGGTCCCGGCGGCCGCCGCCGCGTCCGTCAGCTGCGCCACCGCGTCCTCGCGCCACCCCCGGTCCCGGTACACCGCCGCGGCCCGCGCCATCACCGCCGGCCGCTCGGCCGCGCCGGTGCGCAGCGCCAGCAGCTTGTCCAGGCTCCCCCGGGCCGCCTTGTAGTCACCGAGCCCGGTGTAGGCGTCGATCAGCGGCGGATACGACTGCCAGCGCTTCGGCGCCGCCTTCAGCGCCTGCTCGCCGTACCGTTTCGCCGCCGGGAAGTCGCGGCGCGCGTTGGCCAGCGCGGTCAGCCCGTCCAGCGCCTCGGTGTTGTGCTGCCCGTGCACCCGCAGCGAGGCCTGGAGCGCCCGCTCGGCCCGCGGGAAGTCCGCCGGGTCCGCCGCCCGCCGCCCCCGCTGCACATACGCCGACCCCAGCACCGCCCACGCCCGCGCGTCCCGGGGCCGCTCCCGCACCCGCCGCTCCTGCTCGCCGATCAGCGCCGTCAGCTGCGGCAGCGCCGCCGGCACCCCGGCGGTCACCGCCGTCAGGGCCTGCGCCTGCGCCTGTGCCTGTGCCTGCGGCCCCGGCGCGGGCGGTCCCGCCGCCCTCGGGTGCGACTCGGTGGAAGGCAGCATCAGCACCGCGCCCGCCGCCACCCCGCCGCCCAGCGCGGCGACCAGCATCCGCCGCAGCACCCGCCGGCGCCTGCGCGGCACCGGCGGCCCGGCCGTCGCAGGCGTGCCCAGTCGGTAGTCCATGGCGCTCACTGTGCGTCAGTACGACGAGCACACCCGGGTGGCCCCGGGGCGGGGCGGCCGGGTTCACACCGATGGCCGCGGGTGCGACCCTGTGATCATGAGCCGCACCGAAGACACTGTGCGAACCGGTAACCTCACCGACCGGCTCCTGGCCGGGCTGCCCGCCGAGGCCGTCCTCACCGACCCCGACGTCACCGCCTCCTACGCCCACGACATGGCGAGCTTCTGCCCGGCGGGCGCCCCCGCCGTGGTGGTGCTGCCGCGCACCGTCGAACAGGTCCAGCACGTCATGCGCACCGCCACCGAGCTGCGTGTCCCCGTCGTCCCGCAGGGCGCCCGCTCCGGCCTGTCCGGCGCCGCCAACGCCACCGACGGCTGCATCGTGCTGTCCCTCACCCGGATGGACCGCATCCTGGAGATCAGCCCGGTCGACCGGATCGCCGTCGTCGAACCGGGCGTCGTCAACGCCACCCTCTCGCACGCGGTCGAGGAACACGGCCTGTCCTACCCGCCGGACCCCTCCAGCTGGGAGATGTGCACCATCGGCGGCAACATCGGCACCGGCTCCGGCGGCCTGTGCTGCGTCAAGTACGGGGTGACCGCCGAGTACGTCCTCGGCCTGGACGTCGTCCTCGCCGACGGCCGGCTGCTGTCCACCGGCCGCCGCACCGCGAAGGGCGTCGCCGGGTACGACCTCACCCGGCTCTTCGTCGGCTCCGAGGGCTCGCTCGGCATCGTCGTACGGGCCGTGCTGGCGCTCAAGCCGAAGCCGCGGCCGCAGCTCGTCCTCGCCGCCGAGTTCGGCTCCGCGGCCGCCGCCTGCGACGCGGTCTGCCGGATCATGGAGGGCGGTCATCTGCCCTCCCTCCTCGAACTGATGGACCGTACGACCGTCAAGGCCGTCAACGACCTCGCCCGTATGGGCCTGCCGGAGACCACCGAGGCCCTGCTCCTGGCCGCCTTCGACACCCCCGACCCGGCCGCCGACCTCGCCGCCGTCGGCGCCCTGTGCCGGGCCGCCGGCGCCACCGAGGTGGTCCCGGCGGAGGACGCCGCCGAGTCCGAACTCCTCCTGAAGGCCCGCCGGCTGTCGCTGACCGCGCTGGAGGCGGTCAAGGGCACCACGATGATCGACGACGTGTGCGTGCCGCGCTCCCGGCTCGGGGAGATGCTCGACGGGGTCGAGCGGATCGCCGAGAAGTACCGGCTCACCATCGGGGTCTGCGCCCACGCCGGGGACGGCAACACCCACCCCACCGTCTGTTTCGACGCCGCGGACCCCGAGGAGTCCCGGCGGGCCCGTGAGTCCTTCGACGAGATCATGGCGCTCGGCCTGGAGCTGGGCGGCACCATCACCGGCGAGCACGGCGTCGGGGTGCTGAAGAAGGAGTGGCTGGCCCGGGAGATCGGCCCGGTGGGCCTGGAGATGCAGCGGGCGGTCAAGCAGGTCTTCGACCCGCTGGGCATCCTCAACCCGGGCAAGCTGTTCTGACCGGGGCCGTCCGGCCCTCACCGGGCGAGCAGCTGGTCGAGCGCCTCGTCGATGCCCAGCTGCCCACCCTCCGCCCCCGGCGGCACCGCCCGCAGCGTCCGCTCCAGCCAGGCCGACACCTGCGGGACCGGCGCCTCCAGCAGCGCGTCCCCGTCGGGCGAACTCAGCGCCATCAGGACGACACTGCGCCCCTCGGTCTTCGCCGGCCACACCCGCACGTCCCCGTGCCCGCACGGCCGGAACACCCCCTCCACCAGCAGGTCCCGGGCGAACGTCCAGTCGACCGGCTGCTCGGAGTTGATGTGGAAGGCGATGTGGACGGCGTACGGGTCGTCGGAGCGGTAGCCGAGCCGGGCCGGGACCGGGACGCTGTGCTCGGGCGACAGGATGAGCCGCAGCTCCAGCTCCCGCTCCACCACCGTGTGATGCATGACGTGTTCCTTTCTCGCCGGGGCCGCTCGGTACGGGCCCACGGCAGGGGAGAGGGGGCGGGGGGCGGTGCATTACGCGGGTTCGAAGAATTTTTTTCGCCGGGCGCCGGGAACGGATGCGGCGTTGCCCGGAAAGGATGGGGTCCGGCAGGACTGGCGCTGTGGCATGCCCCGGTCTGATAGATGTGGATCCCCCCATCCCACCCCCGAGCAGATACGGGACGACGGACATGAGCGCCCCAACCCCGGCCCCAGGCGACGACCGGCCCCGCGAGGGCTACTACCCGGACCCGTCCATCCCCGGCTACGTCCGGTACTGGAACGGTGCCTCCTGGGTCCCCGGCACCAGCCGCCCCGCGCCGAAGGACGGCGAGCCGCTCATCCCACCCCCCGGCGTCCGCCCGGCGACCCCGCCCGCAAGCCCGGCGGCACCGGCCGCGCAGCAGGCCGCAAGCGCCGGGAGCCCGGCGGTGACCCCGGCCGTGACCCCGGCCGTGGAGGAGACGGGCCCGCACTTCTTCGACGAGGACCCGCAGCCGCAGGCCGCCGCGCCCTGGGGCACCGACCCGCGCGTGCCGGCGGACACCCCGGCCCGGCCCGCCTCCGCCGCCCCCTCCACCGAGGGCACCACGACCGTCCCGCCCGCCGAGGACGACGCCCCCGACCCCGGCACCTTCGTCTTCCGCCGTCCGATCCCCGGCCCGGCCCAGCCGGACAAGGGCACGATGACGTTCCGGCCGGTGCGGGAGAAGGACCAGCAGGGGTCGCCGGACCCCCGTACGGGCTCCCCCTCCGGGGCGTCCGGCGGGCCCGGCTTCGGAGCAGCGCAGGGCCCGGTGGGGATGCCGGGTGCCGTGGGCGCGGCGAGCGGCCCGTATGTCGCGGGCGGGCCCGCCGGTTCCGGCTTCGCCGCGGGCCAGGCCGCCGCCCGCGCCGCCACGGAGCAGCAGCCGGGGCAGGCGGCACAGCCGACACCGGCCCAGTCGCCGCAGGCGGCCCAAGGACCGCAGTCCGCCTCGGCCGCCCCCCTGCCGCAGCAACCGCACCCGCAACAGCCCGGCCCCTACCAGGCCGCCTCCCCGCTCGGTGCTCAGGGCGCTCAGGCCGCTCAGGGCGCTCCCCTGGGCGCTCCCGCCGGGAACCCCCTCACCAGTGGCCCGGGCGGCGGTCAGGCCTCCTGGGCCCAGCAGGTGCACCAGCTGGCCGGCGGGGCGGACGAGCAGCCCGTGGCGCCGTGGAAGCCCCCGGTGGAGGACGTGTTCCAGGCGGCCGCGCGCCGCCAGGCCGCCGCCCGTCCCGCGGGGCTCGGCAAGCGGTTCGCCGCCCGGCTGATCGACACCCTGGTCACCGCCGCCGTCACCGCCGCCGCGGCGGTCCCGTTCGGCATCCAGGCGGCCGACCACATCCGGCAGAAGGTCGACGCGGCCGAGCAGTCGGGCCACACCGTCACGGTCTGGCTGCTCGACGGCACGACCGCCACCGGCCTCGGCGTCGTCCTCGCCGTCCTGCTCCTCTTCGGCGTGGTGTACGAGGTGCTGCCCACCGTCAAGTGGGGCCGTACCCTCGGCAAGAAGCTGTGCGGCCTGGAGGTCCGGGACATCGAGGCGCACGAGCCGCCCACCTTCGGCCCGGCGCTGCGCCGCTGGCTGGTCTACAGCGTGCCCGGGCTGCTCGGCGTCGGGATCGTCGGCGTGCTGTGGTGCCTGTTCGACCGGCCCTGGCACCAGTGCTGGCACGACAAGGCGGCGCACACCTTCGTCGCGGGCTGACGACTACTCCGTACGGCCGCGCGCCGGATGCGGAGCCGGGGCGTTCGGGTTCCACTCGGGCCATGAGCAGCGAACCGCCCCACGGCTCCGGGGAGCAGCCCCCCGAGGACGACCCGTTCAGGAAGCGGCCCCCGTCGGACCAGGGGCCGGGCTCGCCGTACGACACCCCGTACGGCGGCGGCCCGCAGAGTCCCTACGGGGGCGGCCCGCAGAGTCCCTACGGGGGCGGCCCCCAGGGCCCCTCCGGCGGTGGCCAGGGCCCCTCCGGCGGTGGCCAGGGCCCCTCCGGCGGTGGCCCGTACGGCGGCGGTCCCTCCGGGCCCGGCGGTGGTGGCCCCTACGGCCCGCACGGCGGCGGCGGTTATCCCACCGACCCGCTGGCCGGGATGCCCCCGCTCGCCGACAGCGGCAAGCGGACGCTCGCGCGGATCATCGACATGCTCCTCGTCGGCGTCGTCGTCTGGCTGCTCACCTGGGCGTTCGGCGTGCGCGAGTACGACGTGAACGGCACGCACATCGAGGCCGGCCGATCCCTCGCGCAGTCCTTCGTCGCGGTCGTCCTCTATGTCGCCTACGACACCTTCATGATCAGCAAGTCGGGCCAGACCCTCGGCAAGCAGTGGCTCCACATGCGGGTGGCCAACCTGGACAACGGCGCCACGCCCTCGGTGCAGACCGCGTTGATCCGCGCCCTGGTCCTCTGGCTGCCGTTCGCCTTCTGCTGCTTCTGCTTCTGGACCGCGATCTCGGGCGGCTGGAGCTACTTCGACAAGCCGTACAAGCAGGGCCTGCACGACAAGGCGGCCAAGACGGTGGTGGTCAGCACCGACTGAGGCACCGCCCGGCCGAGGCGCCGGCGCGGTCTCACAGGGACGTGGTCACCCGCTCCGTCTCGGCCGCCCGGGCCGGGGCGGCGGCCGTGCGCGGCTTCGGCAGCGGCACCGTCATGGCCACCAGCAGCCCGAGCGCGAGCGCGGCGAGCGCGATGACGACGACGCCGAGCGCCGAACTCGTCTGGGACAGCAGCAGCATGGCGAGCGTCGAGAAGATCACGGTGCACGAACCGTAGACGAGCTGTGCGGCGGTCGGACGAGGCATGGCAATCGTGTCCTCGGAAGTCGGCGGTGGTCGGCGGTAACCGGCCGAAGTCTGCGGGGGGCTGCGGACGTTCTGGGTGCGTGTCTCCTGGCGTGCATGCCCGAGCGGGACGCCCGGTAAGCGTGACCTAACCCACGGTACCGGTGCACGGGGGGCGCACAAGAAGCACGGTCGCCGTAAAGCCAAGGTCAACTTCGCATAGTGCACGCACACTGACCAAGTCAAGATCTGTCTTTTCTGCTAAACCTCAAGTCAAATTACGTCACTTGAACACGCGCTTGTCATGCGCGCACGGATCCTCTCCATGACCCGGGAACCCCCCTGTCCGTGTGCGCGGCGCGGGGGAGGAACTCAAGTGACCAGCAGATCCTGGACGTTCAGAGCTGCCGCGATCGGGGTGACGCTCGCGGCGGCCTCCGCCACGTTCGCCACCTTCGCCGTCGCGGAGGCCAGCACCCAGACCCGGTCCGCCGCCATCAGCCGGCACGACCCGGCCCCGGTGAAGCAGCGCGCCCACGACCTCGACGGGCCGCTCAGCAAGACCCAGAAGGCCCAGCGCCAGGAGGCGCTGAACCAGCTCATAGCGGGCAAGGCCAAGGCCCAGGAGCGGCACGGCTCCAAGGTCGTCAAGCTCAAGAGCGCCAAGGGCGACGGCAAGTACGTCGAACTGAGCCGCGAGAAGACCGACAAGATCTTCACCATCCTGGTGGAGTTCGGGGACCAGACCGACCCCAAGTACGGCGGCAGCGCCGGTCCCCTGCACAACCGGATCGCCGCGCCGGACCGCACCAAGGACAACTCCACGGCCTGGCAGAGCGACTACAACCGGAAGCACTACCAGGACCTCTACTTCGGCACCGGCAAGAAGACCGAGTCGCTGAAGAAGTACTACGAGAAGCAGTCCTCGGGCCGCTACTCGGTCGACGGCGAGGTCTCGGACTGGGTCAAGGTGCCCTACAACGAGGCCCGTTACGGCAACAACGCCTGCGGCTCCACCAACTGCCCGAGCGTGTGGAACGTCGTCAAGGACGGCCTGAACGCGTGGGTGGCCCAGCAGAAGGCCGCGGGCCGCAGCGACGCCGACATCAAGGCGGACCTGGCCCAGTACGACCAGTGGGACCGCTACGACTACGACAACGACGGCAACTTCAACGAGCCCGACGGCTATGTCGACCACTTCCAGATCGTGCACGCGGGCGAGGACGAGTCCGCGGGCGGCGGCGCCCAGGGCACCGACGCGATCTGGGCCCACCGCTGGTACGCCTTCGGCACCGACGCCGGCGCCACCGGCCCCGCCAACAACAAGCTGGGCGGCGCGCAGGTCGGCGACACCGGGGTCTGGGTCGGCGACTACACCATCCAGCCGGAGAACGGCGGCCTCGGCGTCTTCGCCCACGAGTACGGCCACGACCTCGGCCTGCCGGACGAGTACGACACCAACGGCGGTGACAACTCCACCGGCTTCTGGACGCTGATGTCCTCCGGCTCCTGGCTCGGCACCGGCAAGGAGTCCATCGGCGACCTGCCCGGCGACCTGAACGCCTGGGACAAGCTCCAGCTGGGCTGGCTGAACTACGACACCGCCAAGGCGGGCGTCTCCTCCTGGCACAAGCTGGGCCTGTCCGAGTACAACACCAAGTACCGCCAGGCGGTGGTGGTCTCCCTGCCCGACAAGGAGGTCACGACCCAGATCGTCACCCCCGCGCAGGGCTCGGCCCAGTGGTGGAGCGGCAGCGGTGACAACCTGAAGAACACGCTGACCCGTTCCGTCGACCTCACCGGCACGTCCTCGGCCGCGCTCACCCTCGACGGCTGGTACGACATCGAGAACGGCTACGACTACCTCTACACCGAGGTGTCCACCGACGGCGGCGCCAACTGGACCGCCCTGGACGGCACGGTGAACGGCCAGGCCATCCCGCGCGACGGCTCCGGCAAGCCGGCCCTGACCGGCACGGTCGACGGCTACCGCAAGCTGTCGTACTCCCTGGACGCCTACGCGGGCAAGAAGATCGACCTGCGCTTCCGCTACCAGACCGACGGCGGTGTGGCCCAGAAGGGCTTCGCGGCGGACGAGATCGCGGTGACGGCTGGGGGTACCCCGCTGTTCTCCGACAACGCCGAGTCGGCGGACCCCGCGTGGACCGCCTCCGGCTTCTCCCGCATCGGCGCGTCCTTCGCCAAGGACTACAAGCAGTACTACATCGCCGAGAACCGGCAGTACGTGTCGTACGACAAGACGCTCAAGACCGGCCCGTACAACTTCGGTTACACCAACACCGACCGTCCGGACTGGGTGGAGCACTACGCGTACCAGAACGGTCTGCTGATCTGGAAGTGGGACACCTCGCAGGCCGACGACAACACGGGTGCGAAGGACCACCCGGGTGCCGGTCTGATCCTGCCGGTCGACGCCCACCCGAAGGCGCTGCGGTGGTCCGACGGCACGCTGATGCGCAACCGGGTCCAGGCCTACGACTCCACCTTCACCCTGGAGCCGACGGACGCGATCACGCTGCACCAGTCGGGCAAGGCGACCACGATCCGGTCGCAGAAGGGGGTGCGGGTCTTCAACGACCACACCAGCACCTACTACGACCCGGCGAACCCGGCCGCCGGTGTGAAGGTCACTGACACCAACACCAAGATCGTGATCACCAAGGCGGCCAAGGACGGCTCGACGATCGAGCTGGAAGTCGGCCCCGCGATCAAGTAAGCGGTATTTCCGCAGGTCAGAAACGTATCGGCGGCAACCCTCTGGCGGGTTGCCGCCGATCGTGTTTAGGTGCGTCCTGTGACTCGCTTATTGACACCGACCGAAACGGGGATGTGACCGGATGGCCGCAGGAGGCTTCTGCAAGCTGCCGAACGGCATGGTCGTGGTGGCGCTGAACCTGCCCCACGGCGCCGTCGGCGTACGGGTACTCGTGCACGCCCGCAACCGGGCGCGGGCCCTGACCAGGCTCCGCAACCTGGGGCTGCGCGCGGTCTATCTGCGCGGCAACGCGGCACCGCCGACGCCGGACGAGATCACGGCGGTGCTGCACCACCCGGACGGCCTGATATGGCGGACCGACAACGGTGTCAACCCCGGGGAGCTGTGGCACCCGATCAGGGCGCTGCTCCGGGCACCGGTGGTTACGCGTTGACCACCGGCTTGCCGGTCAGCTCGATGCCCGCCTCGCGCATCTCCTCCAGGGCCCGCTCGGTGGTGGCCGGGGCCACCCCGGCCGTCAGGTCCAGCAGCACCTGGGTGCGGAAGCCCTCCCGGGCGGCGTCCAGGGCGGTGGCCCGCACGCAGTGGTCCGTGGCGATGCCCACCACGTCCACCTCGTCGATCTCCCGGGCCCGCAGCCACTCGGCCAGCGGGATGCCGTTCTCGTCCGCGCCCTCGAAGCCGCTGTACGCCGCCGAGTAGGCCCCCTTGTCGAACACCGCGTCCACCGCGCCGGAGGCGACGGCGGGCGCGAAGTTCGGGTGGAAGCCGACGCCCTCCGTGCCGGCGACGCAGTGCGCCGGCCAGGAGTGGACGTAGTCGGGGTTGTCGGCGAAGTGGCCGCCGGGGGCGATGTGGTGGTCACGGGTGGCGACGATGTGCCGGTACCCGGTGCCGCCCGCCTGGGCGATCAGCTCGGTGATGGCGGCGGCCACGTCCGTACCACCGGCCACGGCGAGGCTGCCTCCCTCGCAGAAGTCGTTCTGCACATCTACGACGATCAACGCGCGGCGCATGGTGGTGTCCTTCGACTATTGGGTTAAGTGTCTGAGCCTAGAGACTTGCGGGCCGGTGCGGGAGGGGTGCGGCGGGGGCGGGCGTCGGTCCGGCTTCAGCTACCCGAGCGCGACGGCAGGTATTCCGTCGGGATGACGGCTTCTCCGCGGGAGAGCTGGGTCGCCGAGAGGGGGAGGTTCGCCCGGGCGGCGATGTGCCGCTCCCGGGGCACGTCCAGCGGTTCGCGCGCCACGACCTCACCGCCCTTGACCAGCTCCACCAGCAGCTGGCGGTCGGCCAGCTCCGGCGGTACCGGGCCGGTGCCGACGACCTCCGCCTCGGCCACCCCGTCCGCGTCCAGCCGGCGCGCCGCCCACTTGCGGCCCCCGACGGACGCCTTGCCCCCGCTCGACTTCTTCGCGACCGGCACCAGCGGGGCCCCGGGGTCGGCGGAGTCGGCGCGGGCGACCAGCTTGTAGACCATCGAGCAGGTGGGGTGCCCGGAGCCGGTCACCAGCTGGGTGCCGACGCCGTACGCGTCCACCGGCGCCGCGGCGAGCGAGGCGATGGCGTACTCGTCCAGGTCGGAGGTGACGACGATCTTGGTGTCGGTGGCGCCCAGCTCGTCCAGCTGCTGGCGCACCCGGTGCGCGACGAGCAGCAGGTCCCCGGAGTCGATGCGGACCGCGCCCAGCTCGGGCCCGGCCACCTCCACCGCCGTACGCACCGCCTCGGTGACGTCGTAGGTGTCGACCAGCAGCGTGGTGCCCCGGCCGAGGGTGTTCACCTGGGCCTGGAAGGCGTCGCGCTCCCGGTCGTGCAGCAGGGTGAAGGCGTGCGCGGAGGTGCCCACGGTCGGGATGCCGTAGCGGAAGCCGGCGGCCAGGTCGGACGTGGTCGCGAAGCCGCCCACGTAGGCGGCGCGCGCGGCGGCGACGGCGGCCAGCTCGTGGGTGCGGCGGGCGCCCATCTCGATCAGCGGGCGATCCCCGGCGGCCGAGGCCATGCGGGAGGCGGCGGCCGCGATCGCCGAGTCGTGGTTGAGGATGGAGAGGATCACGGTCTCCAGCAGCACGCACTCGGCGAAGCTGCCCTCGACGCGCATGATCGGGGAGCCCGGGAAGTAGACCTCGCCCTCGGGGTAGCCCCAGATGTCACCGGTGAAGCGGTAGTCGGCGAGCCAGTTCAGGGTCTCCTCGTCGACGATCTTCCGTTCGCCCAGGAAGCCGAGGACACCGGCGTCGAAGCGGAAGTTCTCCACCGCGTCCAGGACGCGTCCGGTGCCGGCCACGACGCCGTAGCGGCGCCCCTCCGGCAGCCGCCGGGTGAAGACTTCGAACACGCTCCGCCGTTCGGCCGTACCGGCCTTCAACGCGGCCTGAAGCATGGTCAGCTCGTACTGGTCCGTGAAGAGCGCCGTCGAGGGAACATCCACCGGCAGCCCAAGGTCCGCTGTGTTCATGACCAAGGAGCATACTCCCTTTTCGTCGGTGTGACGATTTCGAAGCTCCGTGGCAGCATGGGCAGTGTGACGTCACCCGCGCCCCTGGAGATCGAACGCACCGAGTCGGCGGAACAGGCATTCGCCGTTCCCGAACCCGACGTCCCGTGGGTGACGATCGTGCACAACGACCCGGTCAACCTGATGAGCTATGTGACGTACGTCTTCCAGACGTACTTCGGCTACACCAAGGACAAGGCCACCAAGCTCATGCTCGACGTCCACCACAAGGGCCGGGCGGTCGTCTCCAGCGGTACCCGCGAGGAGATGGAACGCGACGTGCAGGCGATGCACGGTTACGGCCTGTGGGCCACCCTCCAGCAAGACCGGAAGTAGCGAAGCCACTTACATGCCCGGACTTTTCGAACCGCTTTCCGGCGGCGGCGCGGCCGTCGCGCTCGACGACGTCGAGGTCTCCATCATCCGGTCGCTGGCCGTCCAGCTCCTGGAGCTGATCGGCCCCGGGCCGGGCGCCGACGCCTCCGACGATCCGCTGGCCGAGCTGTTCGCCGAGGGGCCGAGCGAGCCGCCCGCCGACCCGGTGCTGCGCAGACTCTTCCCGGACGCCTACAGCGACCCGGAGAAGGTGCCCGACTCGCCCGGCGAGATCGAGGAGCGGCGCGCCCACTCGGCCGAGTTCCGCCGCTTCACCGAGAACGACCTCCGGGCCGGCAAGCGGGAGAACGCGCTGGCGGTGATCCGCACCCTGGACGCGCTGGCGCCGGTGGACGACAGCGGGGCGGTGCTGAAGCTGTCCCCGGCGGAGTCCCGGCAGTGGCTCGGTGCCCTCAACGACCTGCGGCTGGCGATCGGCGCCCGGCTGGAGATCAGCGCCGAGGACGACACCGACCTGCTCTACCGGCTCCCGGACGAGGACCCGCGCAAGCCGATGGTCATGGCGTACCTGTGGCTCGGCGGGCTCCAGGAGACCCTGGTGGCGACGCTGCTGCCGTAACGGCGGACCCTGCTGCGAGAAGGCGGCGGGCGTCTGCCTGTCCCGATACGGAACGGAATCTTCCGGTGCACGGATGTTCGCTCAGCGGACACTCAAATCCGGATAACGATCCCGTCACCGTTGCGGCCTGGTTTGTCGCGCTCGAGCGTTCTTTGTCCGCTTTTCCCTGTGCGGTGCGTCACATCGCCTTCGTGTGATCACTCTTGCGGCCGTGATACATCTTCACGACCGCCCGGCCAACACCACCCACGTTCGGCCGGGTGCGCCACCGAGCCGACGACCGTCGGCCAGGCAACAGCTCCAGCAATCCGGGGGGATCGAGACCCGATCCGGGGCCGACGCAAAGGCCCGGGTCGGCATGGAGAAAGGCGCACCACACATGACCTCAGCGCAGGTCGACCGGCAACACGACGGCAATGAGGCCGTGCAGGTCACGGACGGCGAGGCGGGCGAGGGGTACCACCGCGGACTCGGGTCCCGGCAGATCCAGATGATCGCCATCGGCGGTGCCATCGGCACCGGCCTGTTCCTCGGCGCGGGCAAGGGCATCTCCAAGGCCGGACCCAGTCTGATCCTGGCGTACGCCATCGCGGGCGTCGTCATCTTCCTGATCATGCGCGCCCTCGGCGAACTGCTGATGTACCGCCCGGTGTCGGGCTCCTTCTCGGAGTACGCGCGCGAGTTCATCGGCCCCTTCGCGGGCTTTGTCACCGGCTGGACGTACTGGCTGTTCTGGGTGGTCACCGGTATCACCGAGGTCACCGCCGCGGCCAAGTACATGACGTACTGGTTCGACATCCCGCAGTGGATCTCGGCCCTGGTCTTCACGATCGTCCTCTACGGCGCCAACCTGATCTCCGTGAAGCTCTTCGGCGAGCTGGAGTTCTGGTTCTCCATGGTCAAGGTCACCGCGATCATCGGCATGATCCTGATCTGCGCCGGCATCCTGACGATCGGCTTCTCCGACGCCGGCGACACCGCCTCCGTGGCCCACCTGTGGAACGACGGCGGCTTCTTCCCGCACGGCGTCGGCAACACGCTGATGACCCTCCAGATGGTCATGTTCGCCTTCCTCGCCGTCGAGCTGGTCGGTGTGACCGCGGGCGAGTCCAAGGACCCCGAGAAGGTGCTGCCCAAGGCGATCAACACCGTGCCCTGGCGGATCGCCGTGTTCTACGTCGGCGCGCTGATCATGATCCTGTCGGTCGTGCCGTGGACCAGCTTCCAGCCGGGCGTGAGCCCCTTCGTGGCCGCCTTCCAGAAGATGGGCCTGGCCGCCGGCGCCGGCATCGTCAACTTCGTCGTCCTGACGGCCGCGCTGTCCTCCTGCAACTCCGGCATGTACTCCACCGGCCGGATGCTGCGCGACCTCGCCCTCAACAACCAGGGCCCGCAGGTCTTCACCAAGCTGACCCGCAGCGGCACGCCGCTCGTCGGCACCACCTTCTCCGCCGCGCTGATGCTGGTCGGCGTCTGGATCAACTACCAGTGGCCGGGCAAGGCGTTCGACTACGTCGTCTCCTTCGCGACCATCTCCGGCATGTGGGCCTGGATCGTCATCCTGCTCTGCCAGCTCCGCTACCGGGCCAAGGCCGACCGTGGCGAGCTGCCGCAGAGCGCGTTCCGGGCGCCCGGAGCGCCGTACACCAGCGTGTTCGCCCTGCTGTTCATCCTCATGGTGATCGTGCTCATGGGGATCGACAAGGACGCCCGGGTGTCGCTGTACTGTGCCCCGCTGTGGGGCGCGATCCTCGGCGTGGCGTACGCGGTGCTCAAGCGCCGCAACCCCGAGGCGGCGGCCTTCAGCAAGCGCTGAGCCGCATCGAGGCCACCGGAAAGGGACGTCCGGCCGGCGAGGATACTCGTGGCATCCTCGCCGGCCGCCGCTCAGGGCGTCCGGCATGTGGGCCGTCCCGTACCATCCCTCGGTACGGGACGGCCCCTTTGCTTATCCTGGCCGACATGCTGACCATCACCCAGGCCCTGCACGACCAGATCGTCGCCCACGCCCGCAAGGACCACCCCGACGAGGCGTGCGGCGTCGTCGCGGGGCCGGCGGGCTCGGACCGCCCGGAGCGCTTCATCCCGATGCTGAACGCGGCCATGTCGCCCACCTTCTACGAGTTCGACTCGGGCGACCTGCTCAGGCTCTACCGCGAGCTGGACGACCGCGACGAGGAGCCGGTGGTCATCTACCACTCGCACACCGCGACCGAGGCCTACCCCTCGCGCACCGACATCTCCTACGCCAACGAGCCCGGCGCGCACTACGTCCTGGTGTCCACCGCCGACACCGACGGCCTCGGCGAGTTCCAGTTCCGCTCGTTCCGGATCGTGGACGGAGAGGTGACCGAGGAGGAGGTCACGGTGGTGGAGGCCTACTGATCTCACCAGTCGGTCGGTTTTCGTCCGCCATGTGGGATCACATTCCGGGACCGGGTTCGGGAATCGATACGATGAGCCCATCGTTCTGTGACTGTGGTGCGTGCCCGCTGCTGACGTACCGAGCCCGCCGTTCCGACGACACCTTTGACAGGAGCCCGCGACCATGGCCATCGAGGTCCGCATCCCCACCATCCTCCGCACCTACACCGACGGTCAGAAGGCGGTGGAGGGCCAAGGGGACACCCTCGCCGAGCTGTTCGCCGACCTCGACACCCGGCATGCGGGCATCCAGGCCCGCATCGTGGACGGCGGCCAGCTGCGCCGCTTCGTGAACGTCTACCTGAACGACGAGGACGTCCGCTTCCTGGACGGCATCGAGACCAAGCTGTCCGACGGCGACAACGTGACCATCCTGCCGGCCGTCGCCGGCGGCATGCGCTGATCGGTCCACGGTCAGCGATGCGCTACGACTCCCCGCTGGCCGCGGTGGGCAACACCCCGCTGGTGCGCCTGCCGCGGCTCTCGCCGTCCGCCGACGTCCGGATCTGGGCGAAGCTGGAGGACCGCAATCCCACCGGCTCGGTCAAGGACCGCCCCGCGCTGCACATGATCGAGCAGGCGGAGAAGGACGGCCGGCTGACCCCGGGCTGCACCATCCTGGAGCCCACCTCCGGCAACACCGGCATCTCCCTGGCCATGGCCGCCAAGCTCAAGGGCTACCGCATGGTGTGCGTGATGCCGGAGAACACCTCCCAGGAGCGCCGCGACCTGCTCGGCATGTGGGGTGCCGAGATCATCTCCTCGCCGGCCGCGGGCGGCTCCAACACCGCCGTGCGCATGGCCAAGGAGCTGGCCGCCGAGCACCCCGACTGGGTGATGCTCTACCAGTACGGCAACCCGGACAACGCGGGCGCCCACTACGCCACGACCGGCCCGGAGATCCTCGCGGACCTCCCCTCCGTCACCCACTTCGTCGCGGGCCTCGGCACCACCGGCACGCTGATGGGCGTCGGCCGCTATCTGCGCGAGCACAAGCCGGACATCCAGATCGTCGCCGCCGAACCGCGCTACGACGACCTTGTCTACGGCCTGCGCAACCTCGACGAGGGCTTCGTCCCCGAGCTGTACGACGCCTCCGTGCTGACCAGCCGCTTCTCGGTCGGCTCGGCCGACGCGGTCACCCGCACCCGGGACCTCCTCCAGCAGGAGGGCATCTTCGCGGGCGTCTCCACCGGCGCCGCCCTGCACGCGGCGATCGGTGTCGGGAAGAAGGCGGTCAAGGCCGGGCAGTCCGCCGACATCGTCTTCGTCGTGGCCGACGGCGGCTGGAAGTACCTCTCCACCGGCGTCTACACCGCGGCCACCACGGAAGAGGCCATCGAGACCCTCCAGGGCCAGCTCTGGGCCTAGCCGGCCCCGGACCGCCCCGCTTCAGCCCCCTCTTGGGATGCCTATGAGGGGGCTAAGTGCTTCCTATGGTGAAGCAAAGAAATGCTTTGGGTACTGCCGGTGAAGCCGGGGCCACGGATACGTTCCTGACCGCACCCTGACATGTCACGTTCACCGACATTTCGGGGCGTCTGTGAGTGTCATGCTCATGACTGCGCGGTTCGCCGCCGCACGCGCGTCACGGGCCTGCCCACCCAGTGCGAGAAACCCCACTTCCCCATGGAGGCAGTACCCCATGCGTGAGTCACGCCCGCGCGGGCGCGGACAGAACCTGCGAAGAGCTCTGGCCGTCGCCTTTCCCGCGCTCGCCCTCACCGTCACCGGGCTCGTCGCGGCGCCGACCGCCGGCGCCCAGCCCGTCACGGCGCACCCGCACACCACCAAGGTCACGCAGAACGCCAAGGCCCTGACGGACCCGAAGCGGCAGACCTTCCACACCACCGGCAAGGCCGGCCAGAAGGTGCCCACCCAGCACCTGTGCGCCACCGCCGAGCCGGGTCACGCGTCCTGCTTCGCGCAGCGCCGCACCGACATCAAGCAGCGCCTGGCCAACGCCGTCGCGGCCGCCACGCCCTCCGGCCTCTCCCCGGCCAACCTGCACAGCGCCTACAACCTGCCCACCACGGCCGGTTCGGGCATGACGGTCGCCATCGTCGACGCGTTCAACGACCCGAACGCGGAGGCCGACCTGGCCACCTACCGCTCCACCTACGGCCTGTCCGCCTGCACCAAGGCCAACGGCTGCTTCAAGCAGGTCAGCCAGACCGGTTCCACCACCTCGCTGCCGACCAACGACACCGGCTGGGCCGGCGAGGAGGCGCTCGACCTCGACATGGTCAGCGCCACCTGCCCGAACTGCAACATCATCCTGGTCGAGGCCAACTCCGCCAACGACACCGACCTCGGCATCGCCGAGAACGAGGCCGTCGCGCTCGGCGCCAAGTTCGTCTCCAACAGCTGGGGCGGCTCCGAGTCCTCCACGCAGACCAGCGAGGACACCCAGTACTTCAAGCACCCGGGTGTCGCCATCACCGTCTCCGCGGGCGACTCCGCCTACGGCGCCGAGTACCCGGCGACCTCGCAGTACGTGACCGCCGTCGGCGGCACCGCGCTCACCCAGTCCTCGACCTCGCGCGGCTGGAGCGAGTCCGTCTGGCACACCAGCTCCACCGAGGGCACCGGCTCCGGCTGCTCCGCCTACGACCCGAAGCCGAGCTGGCAGACCGACACCGGCTGCTCCAAGCGGATGGAGGCCGACGTCTCCGCGGTCGCCGACCCGGCCACCGGTGTGGCGGTCTACGACACCTTCGGCGGCTCCGGCTGGGCGGTCTACGGCGGCACCAGCGCCTCCGCCCCGATCATCGCCGGCGTCTACGCCCTGGCGGGCACCCCGGGCTCGGCCGACTACCCGGCGAAGTACCCCTACCAGCACACCGGCAACCTGTACGACGTGACCAGCGGCTCCAACGGCTCCTGCTCCACGGCGTACTTCTGCACCGCCGAGACCGGCTACGACGGCCCGACCGGCTACGGCACCCCGAACGGCACCGCCGCCTTCACCTCCGGCACCAGCACCGGCAACACGGTGACGGTCACCAACCCCGGCAGCCAGTCCACCACGACCGGCGGCTCGGCCAGCCTCCAGATCAAGGCCACCGACAGCGCGGGCGCGGCCCTGACCTACAGTGCCACCGGCCTGCCGACCGGGCTGTCCATCAACAGCTCGACCGGCCTGATCTCCGGCACCGCGTCCACCGCGGGCACCTACCAGGTCACGGTCACCGCGAAGGACTCCACCGGCGCCACCGGTTCCACCTCCTTCACCTGGACCGTCGGTTCCTCCGGCTCCGGCTGCTCGTCCTCGCAGCTGCTGGCCAACCCGGGCTTCGAGTCGGGCAGCACCGGCTGGACCGGCTCCAGCGGCGTCATCACCAACGACACCGGTGAGGCGGCCCACGGCGGCTCCTACAAGGCATGGCTGAACGGCTACGGCTCGGCCCACACCGACACGCTGTCCCAGTCGGTGACCATCCCGGCCGGCTGCAAGGCCACGCTGAGCTTCTACCTGCACATCGACACCGCCGAGACGGGCAGCACCGCGTACGACAAGCTGACCGTGACCGCCGGTTCGACCACCCTGGCGACGTACTCGAACGTCGACGCCTCCTCCGGTTACGTGCAGAAGACCTTCGACCTGTCCTCGCTGGCGGGCCAGACGGTCACCCTGAAGTTCAACGGCGTGGAGGACTCCTCCCTCCAGACCAGCTTCGTCGTGGACGACACCTCCCTGACGACCGGCTGAGCCATACGGAGCAGTGACCCGGTCCCGCACGCGGAAGGAAACCTTCCGCGTGCGGGATCCTTTTGCGCCGGTGGTACGTCACATCTGCACCAGGCGGCCGGTCGTCCGGCCACAGCAGAAAGGCAGAACCCCCATGCGCCGTACGACCCTCTGCGTCCTCGCCGGAGCAACGGCCCTGCTCCTCGCCGGCTGCGGCTCCCAGAGCGGCAAGGACACCGCGAGCAGCGGCAAGGTGCACTCCTCGCCGACCGCGAGCGGCACCGGCTGCGCGGGCCAGGTGGAACTGAAGGCGGCCGACAGCGGCCGTACCGTCTGTGTGGCCAAGGGCGGCGAGGTGCGGATCACGCTGGACGGCACCAAGACCCGGCCGTGGAAGCCGGTCATGGCGAGCGGCACCGCGCTGAAGGCGATCAACACCGGGTTCGTCATCCAGCCGGGCGACGCCACGGCCGCCTTCCAGGCGGTGGCCGCCGGCACGGAGAAGCTGACCTCCACCCGCCCCCTGTGCCCCCAGTCCACCGACCCCGGCCAGGTCTCCTGCAAGGGGATCCAGTCCTGGACGGTGACGGTCGAGGTCCGCTAACCGGCCAGGTGCCGTACCTGGTCCCACAGGACCGGGTCGACCACGCCCACCCGGCGCCGGAAGTGACCGAACGGCACCTCGCGCAGCTCGTCCGTCTCCAGGAAGCTCGGCCGGCCCCCGGCGTCGCCGACCGCGCCGGGCGGCAGCGGGATGACCCCGGCCCGCTCGTCGCGGTACTTGCTGGTGATCTTCGCGACCGTGGCCCGGTCGCCCCGCACCGTCAGCACCAGGCAGGGCCGGTCCTTCAGCCCGGGCCGGTCCTCGTAGGGGACGTTCGCCCACCAGATGTCCCCGGGGGCCGGCCGCAGGGCGTGCGGCGCGCGGGTGCCCGGCCGGCCCGGCGGCCTGAGGTGCCGCGCGGCGGCCCGGCGGCCGCGGCCCCAGCCGTCGACGAGCGTGGCGACCAGCGCGAGCAGCACCACCGCCGCGAGCGCCAGCCACCAGGACGTGTCCATACACACGACGTTACCGGCGCACGGCACACACCGCGCGCCCTCTGCCGAACCTGATGCGCCCCACGTCCAGCCGAACCGGTGACAGCACAGGTGAGTTCGCCCACAACGGCCCCTGGCAAAGGAGCGACCCGCGCTTTCCCGCCTTACGCTCGACGGACCGCACGACCACCGTCAGTCCGCACCCCCGCCCGCATCGTTTCCCGCCAACGGAGGTTTCTGCTTCATGAAGCTCACCGTCGTCGGCTGCTCGGGGTCGTTCCCGTCCGCGGATTCGGCCTGCTCGAGCTACCTCGTCGAGGCCGACGGCTTCCGGTTGCTGCTCGACCTGGGCAATGGCGCCCTCGGCGAGCTGCAACGCCACTGCGGTCTCTACGACCTCGACGCCATCTTCCTCAGCCATCTGCACGCCGATCACTGCATCGACATGCTCGCCTACTTCGTGGCGCGCTACTACCGCCATGACGGCGGCCGCTGCGCACCGATCCCCGTGTACGGCCCCGAGGGCACCGAACACCGTCTGACCACGGCCTACGCCGACACCCCCTCCGCCTCCTCCATGAGCGAGGTCTTCGACTTCCGCACGGTCAAGCCGTCCACCTTCGAGATCGGACCGTTCACCGTGCACACCGAGCGGGTCCGGCACCCGGTGGAGGCGTACGGCATCCGGATCGAGCACGCGGGGAGGTCGCTGACGTACTCCGGCGACACGGGCGTCACCGAGGCGCTGGACCAGCTGGCCCGGGACACCGATCTGTTCCTGTGCGAGGCCGCGTTCACGCACGGCAAGGAGAGCATCCCCGACCTGCACCTCAACGGGCGCGAGGCGGGGGAGACGGCGGCACGCGCGGGGGCGCGCCGTCTGCTGCTCACGCACATCCCGCCGTGGACCGATCCCGAGATCAACCTGCGGGACGCGCGCGCGGTGTACTCCGGGCCGGTGGATCTGGCCGTACCGCGGGCCAGCTACGAGGTCTGAGCCCGGCTAGGGGTGTGGAAGCGGGAATTCCCCGGGCCGCGCTGAGGCGGCCCGGGGAATTCCGGTTCTGACGGGGTTGTCCGAGGGCCTTACTTGGCCTCGGCCTTCTGGAGCTCGGCGAGTTCCTCGTCCGACTCCCGGCCCGGCGTGGGCAGGTTGAACCTGGTGATCGCGAAGCGGAACACGACGTAGTAGACCGCGCCGAAGCAGAGGCCGACCAGGGCCAGGCCCCACGGGTTGTGCGCGATGCCCAGGTTCAGGAAGAAGTCGATCGCACCGGCGGAGAAGCCGAAGCCGTCCTTCATGCCCAGCGCCCAGGTCAGCGCCAGGGAGACACCGGTGAGCACCGCGTGGATGGCGTACAGGGCCGGCGCGATGAACATGAAGGTGAACTCGATCGGCTCGGTGACGCCGGTGACGAAGCTGGTCAGCGCGAGCGAGAGCATCATGCCGCCGACGACCTTGCGGCGCTCGGGGCGGGCGCAGTGCACGATGGCGAGGCAGGCGGCCGGCAGGCCGAACATCATGATCGGGAAGAAGCCGGTCATGAACTGGCCCGCGCTCGGGTCGCCGGCCAGGAAGCGCGCGATGTCACCGCTCTTGCCGTGGTACTCGCCCGCCTGGAGCCAGGGGAAGGAGTTCAGCAGGTGGTGCATGCCGATCGGGATCAGCGCACGGTTGGCGGCACCGAAGAGACCGGCGCCGACGGCACCCGAACCGACCAGCCACTCGCCGAAGTTGTGCAGACCGGTGCCGAGGAAGGGCCAGATGTAGCCGAAGACGATGCCGAGGAGCAGGCCCGCGAAGGCCGACAGGATCGGCACCAGCCGGCGGCCGCCGAAGAAGCCCGCCCAGTCGGGCAGCTTGGTGCGGTAGAAGCGCTGGTAGATCAGCGCGACCGCGAGGCCCATCACCACGCCGCCGAGGACCTTGGCGTCCGCCGGGGCGTCGGCCATGACTATCTTGCCGTCGACGACCGTGGCCACCTTGGGCAGGCTCTTGTCGGTGAAGGTGCCCAGCACGTTCTTGAACACGAGGTAGCCGACGACCCCGGCGAGCGCCGTGGAGCCGTCCGACTTCTTCGCGAAGCCGATCGCGATGCCCACGGCGAACAGCAGCGCCATGTTGTTGAGGATCGCGTTGCCGCCGGCCGCCATGAACGACGCGATCTTCGTCAGGAAGGCCGGGAAGTCCGGGCGGCCCAGCATGTCGTCGTTGCCGAGGCGGACGAGGAGTGCGGCGGCCGGCAGCACGGCCACCGGCAGCATCAGGCTGCGGCCGATGCGCTGGAGCACCGCCATCACTCCGGCGCCCTTCTTCTTCTGGGCCGCGGGAGCGGCGGTCGCCGTGGTCACAAGTTCCTCCAAGGGCAAGGCGCCGCCCGGGAACCATGGAAGGGGACGGCAGCGTCTCTGGTCTACACCACCCAGTGGTGTAGACCTGTTGTAGCACGATGAAGGCGGGATAAGGAACCACGAAATCCGCGACGAAAGGGCTACGCGCCGTAGGCCCGGCGGAAGGCCTCAGACCTTGGTGACGTCCTCGACGTCCTCGGCCGGTTCCCGGCCCGGGGTCCTCAGGTCGAACCTGGTGATGGCGAAGCGGAACACGGCGTAGTAGACGGCCGCGAAGCACAGGCCGAGCGGGACGATGGCCCAGGGCCGCGTCGCCAGCTGCCAGTTGATCACGTAGTCGATCAGACCGGCCGAGAAGCTGAAGCCGTCGTGCACCCCGAGCGCCCAGGTCACCGCCATCGACACGCCCGTCAGCAGGGCGTGGACCGCGTACAGCGCCGGCGCGATGAACAGGAACGAGTACTCGATCGGCTCGGTGATGCCGGTGACGAACGAGGTCAGCGCGACCGACAGCATCAGACCGCCGACCTCCTTGCGCCGCTCGGGCCGGGCGGTGTGGGTGATCGCCAGTGCGGCGGCCGGCAGCGCGAACATCATGATCGGGAAGAAGCCCGAGGTGAACTGGCCCGCGTGCGGATCGCCCGCGAGGAACATGTTGATGTCGCCGTGCACCACCGTTCCGTCCGGCTTGGTGTAGCTGCCGAACTGGAACCAGATGGGCACGTTCAGGAACTGGTGCAGGCCCACCACCAGCAGCGCCCGGTTCGCCACCCCGAACAGCCCGGCGCCCCAGGAACCGGCGTCCCGCAGCCACCCGCTGAAGGTCTCCAGAGCGCTGCCGACCGGCGGCCAGACCCACAGGCACACCACGGCGAAGAGGATCGCCACGAACGCCATGAGGATCGGCACCAGCCGGCGGCCGTTGAAGAAGCCGAGCCAGTCCACCAGCCGGGTGCGGTGGAACCGGGCCCAGAGGTAGGCCGCCAGCAGGCCCAGCACGATGCCGCCGAACACCCCCGGGTTCTGGAAGGTGAAGGCGCTCACCGTGCCGTCCGCCACCTGGCAGCCGGTCTCCACGACCTTGGCTCCCGCCGGGCAGGTGTGCGGGAACTGGTGCAGCACGCCGTAGTAGACGAGGAAGCCCGCCACCGCCGCGAGCGCCGTGGAGCCGTCCGACTTCTTCGCCATGCCGATCGCGACCCCCACGCAGAACAGCAGCGGCAGCCCGATCGAACCGTCGAGCAGTGCGCCGCCCGCGCCGCTCATCACCCTCGACACATTGGTCCAGCCCAGACCGTCCTTGCCGAACACGTCCGGCTGGCCGAGCCGGTTGAGGATGCCCGCGGCCGGCAGCACCGCGATGGGCAGCTGAAGGCTGCGGCCCATCTTCTGCAACCCCTGGAACAGCCGGTTCCAGCGCTCCCGCGCCGGGCTCACCGTGCTCTCGGAGCTGCTGGCGCTCTCCGCGCTCATGGGCGCCTCCCGGCCACTCGACTCGGACGCGGTTTGGCGACCGTCCCCGGGGTGGTGTAGACCAGTTGGCGGACGGTTCCGCTGTCGTGATCGCCATCATTCGGCACGGACGGCATGACCGCTCGCGAAGATGGGCCAACTGTGGGTTACTGCGACAAAGCGGTTCGGATCAGGGAGAAGGAACATGGCCAGCAAGGCTGAGAAGATCGTCGCCGGCCTCGGCGGAATCGACAACATCGAGGAGATCGAGGGCTGCATCACCCGGCTGCGCACCGAGGTCTCCGACCCCTCGCTGGTCGACGAGACCGCCCTGAAGGCCGCGGGCGCCCACGGCGTCGTGAAGATGGGCACCGCCGTGCAGGTCGTCATCGGCACCGACGCGGACCCGATCGCCGCGGAGATCGAAGACATGATGTGAGCCGTCCCGGCTCACCCCGGGCCGCTGCGGCTCACCCCGGAGGGGGCTCTTCCCGATGCGGGAGGAGCCCCTTCCGTATTGGGGACTAGGCTCATGCGCATGTCTCGCATCGACGGCCGTACCCCCGAACAGCTCCGCCCGGTCACCATCGAACGCGGCTGGAGCAAGCACGCCGAGGGCTCCGTCCTCGTCTCCTTCGGCGACACCAAGGTCTTCTGCACCGCCTCCGTCACCGAAGGCGTCCCCCGCTGGCGCAAGGGCAGCGGCGAGGGCTGGGTCACCGCGGAGTACGCCATGCTGCCCCGCGCCACCAACACCCGCGGCGACCGCGAGTCCGTCAAGGGCAGGATCGGCGGCCGGACCCACGAGATCTCCCGCCTCATCGGCCGTTCCCTGCGCGCCGTCATCGACTACAAGGCGCTCGGCGAGAACACCGTCGTCCTCGACTGCGACGTCCTCCAGGCCGACGGCGGCACCCGCACCGCCGCGATCACCGGCGCCTACGTCGCCCTCGCCGACGCCGTCGCCTGGGCCCAGGGCAGGAAGCTGATCAAGGCCGGTCGGCAGCCGCTCACCGGCACCGTCAGCGCGGTCTCCGTCGGCATCGTCGGCGGCGTCCCGCTCCTCGACCTCTGCTACGAGGAGGACGTGCGCGCCGAGACCGACATGAACGTCGTCTGCACCGGCGACGGCCGCTTCGTCGAGGTCCAGGGCACCGCCGAGGCCGCGCCCTTCGCCCGCGACGAGCTGAACGCCCTGCTCGACCTCGCCGTCACCGGCTGCGCCGAGCTGACCGCCCTCCAGCGCGCCGCCCTGGAGGCCACGCTCGCCCAGTAGGCGGGAGAGAAGAAGGGGAGACCGGAAAGGAGCTGCGGCGGCGCAACCCCCGCACCCTTACCGGCGTCCTACCGGTACGGGCGTACGGCCCAGTGTCGTACGCCCGTTCTGCCGTCCAGGGGAGGGAACCACCATCATGGCCGCCAGCCGACGCCGGGGCCGCGTCACCGCCATCGCCGCGACCGTGGCCGTCGCCGTGCTGACCGCCGGGCTCACCACCGGCTGCGACGCCGTCGACAAGGCCCTGGACTGCGTGCAGACCGCCGACTCCGTCGCCGACAGCGTCACCGACCTCCAGCAGGCCGTGGAGAACGCCTCGAACGACCCGACCCAGGCCGACACCGCCCTCGACCAGATCGAGAAGGATCTGAAGAAGATCGGCGACAAGACCGACAACGCGGACGTCAACAAGGCGGTCGACGACCTGAACAAGGCCGTCGGCAACGTGCGGACGGCCCTCAAGAACGGCGACCGCACCCCCGACCTCAGCCCGGTGACCGACGCGGCCGGGGAACTGACCAAGGTCTGCACCAGCTGACCGGCCCGGCGCCCCGGCTCACGGCGCCGCCTTCTCCGCGTACATCCGGGCGATGACCGCCTCGATGTCCGGTTCCCGGACCGACAGGTCCACCAGGGGGTACTCCGCCGCCAGTCGCGCCACGAGCGGGGCCGCCGACTGGCCGGCGGGGAACGCCAGCCACTGCCGCGGCCCCTCCACCCGCACCACCCGGGCCGACTCCACCTCGACCGGCGGCAACTCCCGCTCCAGGTCCACCACGAGCGTCCGCTCGCTCTCCCCGGCCTCGTGCAGCCCCTCCAGCGGGCCGTCGTACACCAGACGCCCGTGGTCGATCACCATCACCCGCGAGCACAACTGCTCGATGTCCGTCAGGTCGTGCGTGGTCAGCAGCACGGTCGTGCCGCGCTCCGCGTTCAACTCCCGCAGGAAGCCCCGCACCTTGGCCTTGGACACCACGTCCAGGCCGATCGTCGGCTCGTCCAGGTACAGCACCTCGGGGTCGTGCAGCAGCGCCGCCGCGATGTCCCCGCGCATCCGCTGGCCCAGCGAGAGCTGGCGCACCGGCACGTCCAGGAGGGAGCCCAGCTCCAGGAGTTCGACGCACCGGTCCAGGTTCTCCCGGTAACGGGCCTCCGGGATGCGGTACATGCGGTGCGCCAGCCGGTAGGAGTCGATCAGCGGCAGATCCCACCAGAGCGTCGTACGCTGCCCGAACACCACCCCTATCCGGTGCGCGAGGCGGTGCCGCTCGCGCGAGGGGTCGATGCCCGCCACCCGCAGCCGGCCGCCGCTCGGCGTCAGGATCCCGGTCAGCATCTTGATGGTGGTCGACTTCCCGGCGCCGTTCGGCCCGATGTACCCGACCATCTCCCCGCGCGCCACCGTGAAGGAGAGCGAGTCCACGGCCCGCACCTCGCGCCGCTCCCGCTTCAGGAACCCGGTCTTCCTGCGGACCTGGAAGACCTTCTCCAGCTGCTCCACCGTGATGAAGTCACCCATGCCACTCAGCTCCCCGTGCTCCGGTACGAACGAAGTCCCGCCCGCCAGGCCAGCCCCGCGAGCGCACAGCACCCCACCGCCACCGCCGGCGACAGGAACGCCGTCCACCGCGGCAGGCCCAGCGGACCCGGCCGGTCCAGCACGTAGGCCGCGGGCAGCCAGTTGACGAAGGCCAGCGGCAGCACGAACGTCACCCCGCGCACCAGCTCCCGCGCGAACACCGTCGGCGGGTACTGCAACAGCGTCGTACCGCCGTAGGTGAAGGCGTTCTGCACCTCGGAGGCGTCCTGCGCCAGGAACTGGAAGGCGGCGCCCACCACGAACACCGCGCAGAAGATCCCGCAGCCGCTCACCAGCATCACCGGCAGCAGCAGCACCTTCAGCGGCGTCCAGTCCACCTCCAGCCGGGTCAATGACCAGGCCAGCACCAGCGCGCCCTGCGTCACCCGGCCGAGCCGCCGCAGCGCGAACCGGTCGGCCGCCACCTGGGCCAGCACCGGCACCGGCCGCAGCAGCAGGGTGTCCAGCGTGCCGTCCCGCAGCCGCGCCCCCAGCTTCTCCATCGGCCCGATGACCAGGTCGGCCAGCCCGAAGGCGGTCGCGGAGACGCCGTAGAGGAAGGCCACCTCCGGCAGCGACCAGCCGCCGAGGGCGTGCACCCGGGAGAACATCAGCACGATCGCGACGAAGTCCAGGAAGGTCGCGGCGAAGTTGCCGATGGTGGTCATCGCGAAGGAGGCCCGGTAGGCCATGGTGGACCTGACCCACATCGCGGCGATCAGCAGATAGGCCCGCAGCCCCTCCCGCGCCCGGCCGGTGACGTGCTCAGCCACCCTGGACCACCACCCTGCGCGTCGCCGCCGACTGGAGCAGCCGCCCGGCACCCAGCAGCACCACCGCCCAGGCCCCCTGGAACAGATAGGTGCCCAGCGGGTCCGCGTGCCCCAGCAGGATCTGCGCCGGCGCCTGGAGCAGCGAGGACCAGGGCAGCAGCCGTACGACCTCGCCGAGCGTCCCCGGGAAGATGTTCAGCGGCAGCAGCATGCCCGAGCAGAAGTAGCCCAGCAGCCAGGACATCTGCGTCACCCCCATGCCGTCCATCAGCCAGAACGCGCTGAGCGCCACCAGGTACCTCAGGCCGAACCCGACGATCATGGCGAGCAGTACGGCGACGAGGAAGGCGATCCAGGTGCCGGCGTCCGTCGGTAAGTACATCGGGAAGCACAGGGCGCCGAAGAGGAAGGGGACGACACCCCGCCCCAGCAGCTGGAAGAGCGCCCGGCCCAGGTCGGTGGCGAGCCACCACAGCTGAAGATCGGCCGGCCGGTACAGGTCGATCGCCACGTCCCCCGTACGGATGCGTTCCATCAGCTCGCCCTCGACGCCCCCGCCGCCGATCGCGAGCGTCGACAGGAACGCCTGTCCCAGCCACACGTACGTCACCACCTGCGCCTGGTCCCACCCGCCGAGGTGCGGCCGCTGGTCCCACACCGCGCGGTAGGTGTAGACGAGGATCAGCCCGAAGACGGTGTTGGTGAAGACCCCTGCCGCAGTGGCGGCGCGATACGTCGCGTACCGTCGGAATCCCCCCGCCGCGACGGCCGCGTACAACCGTCCCGCACCCATGTCAGTCGACCTCCTCGGACAGCTCGACACCGAAGCGCAGGAGCCTAGTCCGGAGGCCCGGCGGCCGGCCACGCATTTTGTGCCCGAAGTGTGCCGGGATCCGGGAACGGAACGCCAGGTGCGAGAGTCTTCACACCGGGGGCGCAGAAGCGTACGAGGCGTACGGGAACGTACGACGCGAAACAGGAGTCCGTGCACGACATGAGCGACGAGCCGCAGCCGCAGCAGCCGAAGGAAGGCGCCGCGCCGGAAAAGCCGCTGCCGGCTGAGGGGCCCGGAAACCCCGGGGGCCGTGAGGAGACGGCCCCCGACAAGGCGGAGGGGGCTGCACAGCCGAGCGAGCCGAAGAACGCAGACGGGCCGAAGAGCACCGGCAAGCCGTCCGGTGCTTCTGCCGGTGCTTCTGCCGGGAAGGGGAAGGCGCCGGACGCCGGGAAGGGGCCGGACGCCGGGCAGACGGCGGGACAGGACCGCTCGGGCACGGTGAGCGGCGCGGCCCAGGACCGTACGGCCTCCATCGCGCGCGCCCGCCAGGCCGCTCGCGGCGGCAAGGGTGCGGGCGCCGACGCTGCCTCCGGCGGCAAGGGTGCCGGTGCGCGCGCTGCTTCCGGTTCCGGTCAGCCGGGCGCCCCGGCGACCCGGCGCGACTCCGAGCAGCCGCCGTCGGCCGAGAGCACCCAGGTGCTGCGCCGCATCACGCCGCCCGGGGACACCCGGACCCCGGGCAAGGGTGAGGGCCAGGGCCAGACCCCGGGCAAGGCGCAGGGCAAGAGCCCGGCCCCGTCGCCCGGCCAGGCCCCCGAGACGACCCAGGTCCTGCGCCGCGTCAACGCGCCCCGCTCCGCGGGCTCCGGCGCCGCGTCCGCCGCGGCGAAGGGTGCCGCAGGTGCGGCCGGTGCCGCCGGTGCTGCCAAGGGTGCTGCCGGTGCGGCGGGAGGAGCCGCGGCCGGTGCGGGAGGAGCCGCGGCCGGTGCGGGAGGAGCCGCGGCCGGTGCGGGAGGAGCCGCGGCCGGTGCGGCCAAGGGTGCCGCCGGTGCGGCCGGAGCCGCAGCAGCGGGTGCCGCGGGTGCCGCCGCCTTCGGTGCCTCCGGCACCCCCCGCCCGACCGGCACCCCCCGCCCGACCGGCACCACCGGCGCTACCGGCTCGACCGGTAAGCCCAGCGCCCCCGGCACCCCCGGAGGCCCCGGCACCCCCGCCGCCCCCGGCGCTCCCGGATCCACCCCTGCCCCCGAGCCCGAGATCGCCGTGCTCAGTGGCGCCGCCGACGGGGAGGTCAAGAAGGGCAAGAAGGGGAAGAAGGGCAAGAAGCCCAAGCGGACCGGATGGCGGCGGCTCATCCCGACCTGGAAGATGGTGCTCGGCACCTTCCTCGTCGGCATACTGCTGATCATCGGCGTCTTCTTCATCGGCTACTCGATGGTCCAGATCCCGCCGGCCAACGCCCTCGCCACCAAGCAGAGCAACGTCTATCTGTACGCCGACGGCTCCCAGCTGGCCCGCGACGGCCAGATCAACCGCGAGAACGTGAGCCTCGCGCAGGTCTCCAAGGCCGCCCAGCACGCCGTACTGGCCGCCGAGGACCGCGACTTCTACAGCGAGTCCGCCGTCGACCCCAAGGCGATGCTCCGCGCCGCCTGGAACACCGCGACCGGCAAGGGCAAGCAGTCCGGCTCGACGATCACCCAGCAGTACGTGAAGAACTACTACCTGGCCCAGGAACAGACGGTCACCCGTAAGGCCAAGGAGTTCTTCATCTCGATCAAGCTGGACCAGCAGAAGACCAAGGACCAGATCTTCGAGGGCTACCTCAACACCAGCTTCTTCGGCCGCAACGCCTACGGCATCCAGGCCGCCGCCCAGGCCTACTACGGCGTGGACGCCGAGAACCTCGACCCGGCCCGCGCCGCCTACCTCGCCGCGCTCGTCAACGCGCCCAGCGAGTACGACGTCGTCGCCCACCCGGAGAACAAGTCCGCGGCCCTCGCCCGCTGGAACTACGTCCTGGACGGCATGGTCAAGAAGGGCTGGCTCAGCCAGTCCGAGCGCACCGGCCTGAAGTTCCCGATGCCGAAGGAGCAGACGGTCTCCACCGGCCTGTCCGGCCAGCGCGGCTACCTCGTCGAGGCGGTCAAGCACTACCTGACCACGAACAACATCATCGACCCCGACAAGCTCGCGCTCGGCGGCTACCGGATCACCACCACGATCCAGAAGAACAAGCAGAACGCCTTCGTGAAGGCGGTGAACGACCAGCTGATCTCCCAGCTGGACAAGAAGAACCGCAAGGTGGACAGCTACGTCCGCGCGGGCGGTGCCTCCGTCGACCCGAAGACCGGCAAGGTCGTCGCGATGTACGGCGGCATCGACTACGTGAAGCAGTACACCAACGGCGCGACCCGCGGTGACTTCCAGGTCGGCTCCACCTTCAAGCCCTTCGTGTTCACCTCCGCGGTGCAGAACGGCTCGACCACCCAGGACGGCCGCACCATCACGCCGAACACCATGTACGACGGCACCAACGAGCGCCCCGTGCAGGGCTGGAGCGGCGGCGGCTACGCCCCGCAGAACGAGGACCAGAAGTCGTACGGCCAGATCACCGTCACCAAGGCGACGGACCTGTCCGTGAACTCGGTGTACGCGCAGATGGCCGTCGACGTCGGCCCGTCCAAGGTCAAGCAGACCGCGACCGACCTCGGCATCCCCGCCGACACCCCGGACCTCCAGCCGTACCCGTCCATCGCGCTCGGCACCGCCACCGCCAGCGTCCTGGACATGGCGGAGGCGTACGCCACCCTCGCCAACCACGGCAAGCACGGCACGTACACCCTGATCGAGAAGATCACCAAGGACGGCACGGAGGACGTCACGCTGCCCGACGAGCCGGCCAAGCAGGCCGTCAGCCGGGAGGCAGCCGACACCACCACCTCGGTGCTCCAGAGCGTGGTCGACCACGGCACCGCCACCGCCGCGCTCCAGGCGGGCCGCCCGGCGGCCGGCAAGACCGGCACCGCGGAGAACGACACCGCCGCCTGGTTCGCCGGCTACACCCCGGACCTGGCCACCGTGGTCTCCGTGATGGGCCAGGACCCGGTGACGGCCAAGCACATGCCGCTGTACGGCGCGCTCGGCCAGGTGCGGATGAACGGCGGTGGCCCGCCCACCCAGATCTGGGCGCAGTACACGCGTGACGCGCTCAAGGGCAAGGCCGCCGCCGACTTCGACCTCCAGCTGGAACAGGGCGCCGACCAGCCGCAGGCGCCCGGCTCCACCGCCCCGTCCGCGCCGGCCGTCACCGGCGCCCAGGACAACGGCGGCACCACCGGCACGCCCAGCGACGGCGCCAGCACTCCGGCAACCGGCGGCACCACCGGCACCCCGGGCACCGGCGGCACGACCACGGACGGCAACACGACCGGCGGGGGGACGACGACCGGCGGCACCACCACGGGCGGCGGCGGGACCACCGGTACGGACACCACCGGCGGCACCACCGGCACCACGGGGACGACCACCGACCCCAGCACCACCGGCGGGTCCACGACGACCGGCGGCGGGGGCACCGGTGGCGGCGGTACGGGCGGTGGCACCGGCGGCGGCACGGGCGGTGGCGCGGGCGGCCCCGGAGGAGGTCCGGGAGGTCTCTGATCTCCGAAGGTGACGGGCCCTGACGGCTCAGTGACCGCTGGTCGCCTTCAGACCCACGACGGCGACCAGCAGCAGGACCACGAAGAACACCCGGGCGGCGGTGACCGGCTCACCCAGCACCACCATGCCGAGCACCGCCGCCCCGGCCGCGCCGATGCCCACCCACACGCCGTACGCGGTACCGATGGGCAGGGTCTTCGCGGCGTACGACAGCAGCACCATGCTCGCGACGATGCCGGCGCCGGTGAACAGACTCGGGACCAGCCGGGTGAACCCCTCGCTGTACTTCATCCCGATCGACCAGCCGACCTCGAGCAGACCGGCGACGAGCAGCAGAACCCAGGCCATGACAGGCACCTTCCGAGACGGGAGACGACTCTTCCTCGGTGCGTCGTCTTTGCCTGCATCCCGGTACGGCGCGTCTCGTCGGGCTCCCTTACGAAGCTAGCAAAGGGAACGCGGAAGGGGCCGGTGACAACCGTCACCGGCCCCTTCCGTCATCAGGCCCTACAGGTACAGGCCCGTCGAGTCCTCCGAGCCCTCGAACCGGTCCGCGGCCACGGCGTGCAGATCCCGCTCGCGCATCAGGACGTACGCGACTCCCCGCACCTCGACCTCGGCCCGGTCCTCCGGGTCGTACAGCACCCGGTCGCCCGGCTCCACGGTCCGCACGTTCTGGCCGACCGCGACGACCTCGGCCCAGGCCAGCCGCCGGCCGACCGCCGCGGTCGCGGGGATCAGGATGCCGCCCCCCGACCGCCGCTCGCCCTCGCCGGACTCCTGCTTGACCAGGACCCGGTCGTGCAGCATCCGGATGGGCAGCTTGTCGTGCTGGGGGGTGCTCTGCTCGTTTCTGTTGGCGCTCACGCCTTGAACCTACCTGCCTTCGTCCCGCCCGTCGGCGTCCGGGTCAGTTCCTGCGTCCGTCCTTGCGTCGGTTCCCGGGTCAGTTCTTGCGGCGCCGGGAGCCCAGGGCGAACAGCCCCACGACACCGACGGCGAGCAGCGCGACCGGTACGACCCGCTCCACGCGCAGCGTGCCGGTCTCGTCCACGAACTGCGCCCGTACCTCGCTCACCACACGGTTGACCTGGACGTACGCCCGGCCGACGGTGTGATCCACGTTCGCGGCGAGCTTGGCCTTGGCATCCCCGACGATGGTCTTCGGGTGCACCCGCACCCCGATCTCGTCCAGCGTCTCGGCCAGCACTTCGCGGCGGCGCCTGATGTCCGCCTCGATCTGCGCCGGGGTTCTGGTGTCCGACGTGTCCGCCACCGTACGGCCTCCGAAGTCTTCTGATGCTGTCCCGAACAGTCTGTCAGCTTCTGCTGCCAGCGCACCGCAAGGCCCCCCGGTTACCCTGGCCCGATGAGCGAGCGACTCCAGCCGGGGGACGTGGCCCCCGCCTTCACCCTCCCCGACGCCGACGGCAACCAGGTCTCCCTTGCGGACCACAAGGGCCGCAAGGTCGTCGTCTACTTCTACCCCGCCGCACTCACCCCGGGGTGCACCAAGCAGGCCTGCGACTTCACCGACAACCTGGAGGTGCTGGCCGCCGCCGGCTACGACGTCATCGGCATCAGCCCCGACAAGCCGGAGAAGCTCGCCAAGTTCCGCGAGCAGGAGTCCCTCAAGGTGACCCTCCTCGCCGACCCGGACAAGCAGGTCCTGGAGGCCTACGGTGCCTTCGGCGAGAAGAAGCTCTACGGCAAGACGGTCGTCGGCGTCATCCGCTCCACGGTGATCGTGGACGAGGAGGGCAAGGTCGAACGCGCCCTGTACAACGTGAAGGCCACCGGCCACGTGGCCAAGATCATCAAGGATCTGGGCATCTGAACGCGCCGCCCGGCCGCTAGCATGGCCGGGCAGCACCAGGCGGCCGTGGTGGAACTGGCAGTCACGCTGGGTTTAGGTCCCAGTGGGGTAACTCCCGTGAGGGTTCGAGTCCCTCCGGCCGCACCGCAGCACACCTAGCCGAGCAGCTCCCGCACCACCGGCACCAGGGCGCGGAACGCCTTGCCGCGGTGGCTGATCGCGTTCTTCTCGGCCGGGCTCAGCTCGGCGCAGGTCCGGCTCTCGCCGTCGGGCTGGAGGATCGGGTCGTAGCCGAAGCCGTTCGTGCCCGCGGGCGCGTGCCGCAGGATTCCGCGCAGCTGCCCCTCGACCACCCGTTCCCTGCCGTCCGGCAGGGCGAGCGCCGCCGCACACGCGAAGTGGGCGCCGCGGTGCTCCTCCCCGATGTCGGCGAGCTGGGCCAGCAGCAGCTCCAGGTTGGCCCGGTCGTCGCCGTGCCGCCCGGCCCAGCGGGCGGAGAAGATCCCGGGGGCGCCGTGCAGCACGTCCACGCAGAGCCCGGAGTCGTCGGCGACGGCCGGCAGACCGGTGGCCTGGGCGAGAGCGTGCGCCTTGAGCAGGGCGTTCTCGGCGAAGGTGACGCCGGTCTCCTTGACGTCGGGGACCTCCGGGAAGGCGTCCGCGCCGACGAGTTCGTGCGGCAGTCCGGCCTCGGCGAGGATCGCCCTCAGCTCGGTGATCTTTCCGGCGTTACGGGTGGCGAGGATCAAGCGGGTCATGCGCCCCAGTATTCCCCGCCCCACCCCGACGGCCCCGCCCGCCCCGCTACAGCTCCGCCTGGCCGGCGTTCTTCAGGAGGTTCAGGTTGAAGACCTGGGCCATTCTGGCGAAGCCCAGGTCGCTGGGGTGCAGGTGGTCGCCGGAGTCGTAGTCGGGGCGCAGCCGATGGGGGGCGTAGGGGTCGCGGAGGGCCTGGTCGAAGTCGACGACCGCGTCGTACACCCCGCCGGCCCGTATCTCCGCGTTGACCTGCTGCCGTACCGCCTCCTTGGCCGGGGTCCAGCCGCGGTGGCCCTCGACGGGCATCAGGGTGGCGCCCACGACCTTCAGCCCGCGGGCGTGCGCCTCGCGGACCAGGGTGCGCAGACCGGCGGTGACGCGGTCCGGGGCGGGGGGTGTGCGGTGGCGCAGGATGTCGTTGACGCCGAGGTCCACGACGACGACCCGGACGCCGGTCCGGGAGAGCACGTCGCGGCCGAAGCGGCCGAGCCCGCTCTCGTTCTCGGCCGGCCGGCCGAGTCCGTCGGTGAGCACCTCGTTGCCGCTGATGCCCTCGTTCACCACGCTGTAGCGCGGCAGCCGCCACCCGCCGCGGAGCGCGCCGCGCAGCCGGCCGGCGAGGACGTCGGTCCAGCGGTGGTTGGCGCCGATGGTGGAGGTGATGCCGTCGGTGATGGAGTCGCCGAAGACGACGACAGTGCCGTCGGCCTCCTCGCCGAACACGTCCAGTGCGGTCACATAGCGCCAGTACGGCGTCCGCCCGGTGTACGGCAGCCCGGTGGAGTCCTCGGTACGGTCCCCGGCGGCGACGTACGAGATCTGCCGGGCGTGCGGATGGAAGGTCACCGGGCCGGACGCGACGGGGGAGTAGGTGGTGACCAGCACATCGCTGCCGGCCGGGACCGCGAGGCGCACCGCGTCGCTGACGACGTCGTGGCCGGCGGGGACGGTGACGCCGGTGGCGCCGTCGAAGGTGAGGCGCCGCATGCTCTCCGTGTCGGCCGCGGCGGTGCCGTCGCCGGTGGAGAGGGCGAGGGTGGCGTGCGTGATGGTCAGCGGCGACTGGCCGTACAGGTTGGACAGCGTGATCCGGGCACTCGTACCGCCGATGGCCGCGTGCACGACGTTGCGCACCGAGCGGCCCGCCAGCCCGGCCGCCTCGGTGCCGGGTTCGCCGCCGACCGGCGCGGTGGACCAGGCGGTGGCCCAGCTGCCGGTGGAGGCGGGCGCGGCGGAGGAGCCGCGGTGCGGGCGGTCGCCGGCGAGGCTGCCGCCGACGGGGCCGCTGTCACCGGCAGCCGCGATGAGCCAGATCGCGCTGCACAGTGCGATGACGAGCGCGCCGAGCGCACTCAGTACGGCATAACCCTGACGCTTGGTCACGCTGGTGTCGTTCTCCTCGGGAGACGGGAGTCCGTTCTCCTCGGGAGAGGGGACTCCGAGGCTCCGACCTTGATGGGTCCATGATGCGACAGGGGCCGGGGAGAGCTGACAGGGCCCTGTCCAAACCCCCGTTCCGACAGACGCCGGGAACTCCTGTTCCGTTCCGGGAGTCGGTCAGGAAGGGACAATTGTGTGCGGGATCACCGACGGGTGGAGCTGATGGAACCGACCGAGACCGAGACAGCGCCGGGGCGGGGAGTGTCGTACCGGACCATGACGGCCTTCACCCCGGCCGACGAGGAGCGCCGGCGCGGGGTGCGGCGCATGAAGCTCACGGCGACCGGCATGCTGCTGTTCGTCGCCGTGGTCTACGTCCTGGCCAGGCTGGCCGGGCACGAGGGCGCCGGCCCCTGGGCGGGCTATGTGGTGGCCGCCGCCGAGGCGGGCATGGTCGGCGCGCTGGCCGACTGGTTCGCGGTGACGGCCCTGTTCCGGCACCCGCTCGGCCTGCCCATCCCGCACACCGCGATCATCCCCACCAAGAAGGACCAGCTGGGCATCTCGCTGGGCGAGTTCGTCGGGGAGAACTTCCTCTCCCAGGACGTCGTACGGCAGCGGCTGCGCGCCGTCGGCATCGGCAGCCGGCTGGGCGCCTGGCTGGCCGAGCCGGCCCACGCCGACCGGGTCACGGCCGAACTGGCGACGGCCCTGCGGGGTGCGCTGACCGTGCTGCGGGACACCGACGTGCGGGCGGTGGTGAGCGAGGCGATCACCCGGCGGGCGGACGCCCAGGAGATCGCACCGGGTCTCGGCAAGCTGCTGGACCGGATCGTCGCCGACGGCGGGCACCGGCGGGTGGTCGACCTGGTGGTGGGCCGCGCGCACGACTGGCTGGTGCTGCACCGCGCCGATGTGATGGACGCCGTGGAGGGCGGCGCGCCCGGCTGGACCCCGCGGTTCGTGGACAAGAGGGTCGGCGAGCGGGTCTACAAGGAGCTGCTGCGGTTCGTCACCGAGATGCGGGACATGCCCTCGCACCCGGCGCGCGGCGCCCTGGACCGCTTCCTCACCGACTTCGCCTCCGACCTCCAGTCCGACACCGACACGCGCGCGCGGGTGGAGCGGCTCAAGGGCGAGGTGCTGGGCCGGGGCGAGGTGCAGGACCTGATCGGCTCCACCTGGTCGGCCGTACGCTCGATGATCGTCGCGGCCGCCGAGGACGAGCGCAGCGAGCTGCGGATGCGGGTGCGGGCCGCGCTGCTCTCGCTGGGTGCGCGGATGGCGCGTGAGCCGAAGGTGCAGGGCAAGGTCGACAGCTGGGTGGAGGGTGTCGCGGTGCACATCGTGACCACGTACCGCCGCGAGATCACCTCGCTGATCACGGACACCGTGGCCGGCTGGGACGCCGAGCACACCACCCGGAAGATCGAGGCGCACATCGGCCGCGATCTGCAATTCATCCGGATCAATGGCACGGTGGTGGGATCCCTGGCGGGACTGCTGATCTACACGGTGTCGCGGATGGTGGGCGGCTGACGCACCGGGGGGCCGGGTGGCCGACGTGCGGGGCGCGCCGGGCGCCGGGCGCCTGAAACCGCGCGAGGCGGGCACTTGTTCCGCTGTCCTTCACAGGGACGTCCTTCAACGAGGAGGGAGCCCATGGCCGCAGCCGAGACACCGACGCCGTACTCCGAACAGCCCGCAGGGACCGGTCGGACGATCACCACCGACATCCCCGCCCGCCTCGACCGGCTGCCCTGGTCGCGCTGGCACTGGACGATCGTGATCGGCCTCGGCACCGTGTGGATCCTGGACGGCCTGGAGGTCACGGTCGTCGGCAACATCGCGAGCCGGCTGGCGGAGCCCGGCAGCGGTCTGTCGATCACCTCGGGCCAGATCACCGGCACCGCGGCCGCGCTCTATGTGGCCGGCGCCTGCTCCGGAGCACTCTTCTGGGGCCGGCTCACCGACCGCTTCGGCCGCCGGAAGCTCTTCATGATCACCCTGGCGGTCTATCTCGCCGCGACGGCGCTCACCGCGGTCTCCTGGGAGGCCTGGTGGTTCTTCCTCTTCCGCTTCCTCACCGGCTTCGGCATCGGCGGTGAGTACGCGGCGATCAACTCCGCGATCGACGAGCTGATCCCGGCCGACTACCGCGGCCGGGTCGACCTGATCATCAACGGCAGCTTCTGGCTGGGCGCGGTGGGCGGCTCCCTGCTGTCGATCGTCGCCCTCGACACCTCCCTGCTGCCCGCGGCCGTCGGCTGGCGCCTGACCTTCGCCCTCGGCGCCGTCCTCGCCCTGGTCATCCTGCTCGTACGACGGCATGTCCCGGAGAGTCCGCGCTGGCTGCTGATCCACGGCCGGGACCAGGAGGCGGCGGAGATCGTCACCGACATCGAACGCCGGGTGGCCGAGGAGAAGGGCGTACGGCTGCCCGAGCCGGAGGGCCGGCTGGAGATCCACCAGCGCCGCAGCGTCACCTTCCGGGAGATCGCCCGCACGGTCTTCGGCCAGTACCGCCGCCGGGCCGTCCTCGGCTTCTCCCTCTTCATCGGCCAGGCGTTCCTCTACAACGCGATCACCTTCGGCTTCGGCGCGATCCTCACCAAGTTCTTCGACGTGCCGGCCGACCGCACCGGCTACTACTTCGCGGTGATCGCGGTCGGCAACTTCTGCGGCCCGCTGCTGCTCGGCCACCTCTTCGACACGGCCGGCCGGCGCGTCATGATCTCCTCCACCTACCTCCTGTCGGGCCTGCTGCTCTTCGGCACGGCCTGGCTGTTCGACCGGGGCGTCCTCGGGGCGGGCACCCTGACGGCCTGCTGGTGCGCGGTGCTCTTCTTCGCCTCGGCGGGCGCCTCCAGCGCGTACCTCACCGTCTCCGAGATCTTCCCGATGGAGACCAGGGCGATGTCCATCGCCTTCTTCTACGCCCTCGGCACCGCCGCCGGCGGCATCAGCGGTCCGCTCCTCTTCGCCGACCTCACCGGCACCGGCCGGGTCGGCGACACGGTCCTCGCCTTCCAGATCGGGGCGGCCCTGATGTGCGCGGCCGGTCTGGTCGCCGCCGCGCTGGCGGTACCGGCGGAACGCCGCTCCCTGGAGGACATCGCCCGCCCGCTGACGGCGGCGGCGAGCCGGACAACCCCGGCACCCCAGGGCTTTTCGGCAGAGTGACGAGAAGCCCCTGAAGATCGGCTAGAGTATCCGCCCGTGGCACCCGGCCCACGGGCGGTCCCGCGTCGGCGTGCCCCTGTTTGACGGATCTTCGGGGGAGTCTCGGCGCTCATGCTGTCCGGTTTCGTGGAATTCTTCGAGTGGCTGAACAGCCTTGCCCGGCACGAGGACCGGGTGCAGGACCCGCTCATGGCGGGCCTCCAGGCCTTTCGCACGACGCTGGGGCTGGTGGCCACCGTGTGGCTGCTGGTGGCGTATCCGATCACCGAGGGCGGGGAGCAGTTCGTCCTCGGCAAGGCGGAGGACCTGGTCGTCAGCGGCGGGATCACCTTCGCCGTCGCCCTCGTCGCGATGATCGCGTTCGTCGCCGCGGCCCGCGCACCGCTGAGCGGGCGCTACGCCGCCCGGCTGGTCGGCCCGGCCCGCTCGATCGGACTGATCCTGCTGAGCGCGGGGGCGGTGTGGCTGCTGGTGGAGCTGATGATGGGCAACATCATCACGCCGTACGACTTCGGCCACCACGGCATCCTGCTCAGCCTGCTGATCCTGGCGGCCTTCGGCATCGGCTGGGTGGCCTGCCTGATCGGGGTGGTCTTCGCGGTGGTGCTCACGCTGGTGGCCCTGATCGCGGGCGTGAACTCCTGCTTCGCCCTCGGCGAGGTGCACGAGATACTGCCGGCCCTGGTCTCCCCGCTGCTGGTCTGGACCCTGCTGGTCATCAACCTCTTCGAGGGCCCGGACGTGGCGGCCCCGCCCTCGGTCCTCTACACCTTCCTGCTTGGCGGCCCGGTCTCGGTGACGCTGCTGTCGGTGTGGGAGATACGCCGGCTGCGCACCCGGCACGGGGTGACGCTGCGGGTGGCGCTGGGCCGGTAGAGCCGGGCTCGGCGCCCGGACTCACCGGGGGCGCCGCAGCCCGGGCTTTCTGAAGTCGGGGCCGGTGTCTCAGCCGCGCCGGTCCGCCACGGCCCAGGAGGCGAGGGCAACGGCACCGGCCACCCCGAGGACGGACGGCCAGGCCCCGATCTTCTTGGCCAGCGGATGCGACCCGGCGAACGCACCGACGTACGCGGCGGTCAGCGCACCGGCGGCCACCCCGCCCGCCTGCCGGCGCCACTGCTGCGCGGCGGCGACCCCGGCGACGGCGAGGACGGCACCGCCCAGCTGCCGCTTCTTCGTCCAGCGGGCGACGCCGTACCCACCGACGAGTCCGCTCGCGGCGACGACCGCGCTGGGGACCTTGGCCATACCTGCCTCCTCGATCTCTGATCTCTCCGCTCAAGGCACTTGAGGCTAACGCGCGCACCGACAGCGGCCCGCCTATGAGCCCAGCCTTGTCAACTTTCCAGCTGCGAGCTATATAAGAACGCGAGGGACAAGAACCCGTAGGGCATCGCACCCGGTAATTCCTGAGGAGAGGAGTGACTGTGATGCTCATGCGCACCGACCCCTTCCGCGATCTCGACCGGCTCGCGCAACAGGTCCTCGGCACCCACGCCCGGCCGTCCGCGATGCCGATGGACGCCTACCGCAGCGGCGAGGACTTCCTGGTCCACTTCGACCTGCCCGGCGTCGACCCCGAGACGATCGAACTGGACGTCGAGCGCAACGTCCTCAACGTCCGCGCCGAGCGCCGCAGCCCCGCCCCCGAGGAGGCGGAGATGCTGGTCGCCGAACGGCCCACGGGCACCTTCACCCGTCAGCTGTTCCTGGGCGACACCCTCGACACGGACCGCATCGACGCCTCGTACGACGCAGGCGTCCTGACCCTGCGCATCCCCATGGCCGAACAGGCCAAGCCGCGCCGCATCCAGATCTCGGGCGGCGCGGGCGACCGCAAGCAGATCAGCGGCTGATCCCGGCCGGCCCCGCGGGACGGCCCGCCCGCGGGGCCGGCGGAACCGGAGCCGAGCCGCGCCCCATGTCCCTACCCCGACGCGCCCCCGGAGGAGGAGCCAGCACGATGACCGTGACGACCGCCCAGCCGCAGACGAGGCCCGCCGCATCCGCCTTGTCCCCCGACGCCGCCCGCTGGGAGCAGCTGACCGAGGCGGTGCGCGAGGCGGGCCGTTACCCGACGAGAGCGGAGGCGGAGCGGGTGACCCGGATCGTCCTGTCGGCACTCGGCGGCCATGTGACCGGCGAGGAACGCGTGGCCCTCGCCCAGGCCCTGCCCCGCGAGGCGGGCCGGCTGATCGCGTCCCAGATCCCGGCCACCCGCCCCCTGACGGCGAGGGAGTTCGTGGAGTCGGTGGCGGCCCGTATCGAGGGAGCCACGCCCGCGACGGCCCGCTGGGACGTCAGCTCGGTCCTGAACGTGCTGGCGGAACAGGCGGGCGAGCCCCTGACGACCCGCGTCCTGGCCCAACTCCCGCACGGCTACGCCCTGTTGTTCGGCCGAGTGAACCTGGCCCCGGCAGTCTGACCGCGCCCCCGCCAGGGCGCCGCACGCCCTGTCCCGCTGCGGCCCCCTGGCGGAGACCCGCGAAACACTGACCCCCTCGCCTCACACCCGCTCGAGCGGCCGCTGCTCCCCTTCCGGAAGCTCGACCCGTATGACATCACCGGGCCGCACCGCACCCCCGTGCAGCACGACCCCCATGATCCCGCCGCGGTACTGGACCTCCCCGTCCTCGCCACGCCGTACGACCTGCTTCAGCAGCCCCTGCTGGAAGTTGTCGATCTGCGCACAGGGATTCCGCAGCCCGGTCACCTCCACGACGGCCTCCTCCCCGATCAGCAGCCGCGCCCCCGTGGGCAACCCGTGCAGATCGAGCCCGCGGGTGGTGATGTTCTCCCCCAACTCCCCAGCCCGCACCCGGAACCCGGCCTCGGCGACCTCGGCGAACAACTCCTCGTGCATGAGGTGCACCTGCCGCAGATTCGGCCGCGTCGGATCCTGCCTCACCCGCGACCGGTGCTTGACCGTCACCCCGGCATGCACATCCCCCTCCACCCCAAGCCCGGCCAACAGATTGATGCTCTGCCGGTTGGGCTTGGTGAAGGAGTAGTCGGTGTTACTGCTTACGGCGACGACGACCCCACCCATGGCACTTCCCTCCCCTAGACGTCAAGATCCAGCCAGAGCCTAACGAGTCGGGTTACTTTCTTGAGCGTGCCTCTACGTGACCTGCTCATACGCATAGCGGAGACCTACGACGCCAAGTTGGGTACGGCCCAAGGCGTTCCAGCTCAGGACTTGCTGAGGGAAGTGAAGGACAAGACGGATCTTCCCTTGCCTTATAACTTCGTAGCCTCAGGACACGGAGGGCAGGGAAGCGCAGCAAGCACCCCGTGGATTGGGGTGTTTGACCCCGCGATTAACAAGGAACCTCAGGAAGGCCTGTACCTGGCCTACATCTTTGACGCGGACCTCAGTGCCGTGACGCTCACCTTGCAACAAGGGGTGACGAAGCTGTCCGACGACTACACGCCGGCGGACCTGCGGCGGGAGCTAAAGCGCCGGGCGAGGCATCTAAGGGCCGGAATCCAGCCGGAGTTGGCCGCGCAGTGGACCTACACGCCAGCCTTTGGTGCGCGGCAAGACCGGCCTCGCGCGTACGAAGCAGGGAGTGTGGCTGCCCGTCGGTACGACATCGCTCACCTCCCCGCGGAGGAGGTCCTCGCTCAAGACCTTCGGACCGCATCTCTTCTGTTGCGTGACGCCGCAGCCAGTCAGCGCATCTGGCTTCAAACTCCGGCGCCGGATGAACCCTTCGTGTTCGAGAGCGACGGACACGTTCCTGCTGGTGATCCCCTTGACGGCTTCCGCCCCAACGACAGTAGTGACTACTACGTCCGCATCACGGGCGGCCATCACCGCAGAGAGCGTCGACACGAGGAACTGATCAAGGACTTCGGGCTGCATGTGGTGACCAAGGGGTACACGCCGATCACCCAAGGCATGTACCCGAGGGACCTGGTTTTGCGTCGACGCGTGGACGACGAGCCGCGCACGTGGCTCGTCGAGGGCAAGGCGGTCAAGACGGGGAACGTCACCAAGGCCGTCCGTGAAGCGGTGGCCCAGTTGCTGGAATACAGCTACTACTGGCACGAGAAGCGGGGCGAAGAGAAGCCCCGCCTCATCGGGCTCTTTACGGAGAATATTGGGCAATATGTCGAGTATCTCGAGGACCACGGCATTGCCTCGATCTGGCGTACCTCTGAAGGAGGCTGGGCGGGCTCGTCCATGGCCGTGGCCTGGGGCCTAGCTGAGAAGGCCCTGGGAAGCTAAAGCGCGGGCTTACACCCCGTGGCACCGCTCGTACGACAGCTCCGTGCCGCACCAGCACCCCTCCCCCCTCCCCGGCGGCCAGGCCGTTGCTCGGCCGCGGGAGGCGAGGGTGGTGGCGTATTGGGGGAGGAGGGCGGGGTCTTCGGGGGTGGTGGCTTCTGCTGCGGCGAAGGCTTCGTAGGAGGGGACCGTGCCCGTGACGATGCCCAGGTTGGGGGTGCCGGAGGAGGCCAGTTCGCGCAGGGAGGACTCTATGGCCGACAGGTGGGCCTCGTGGGAGGGGTACTCCGAGGTCAGGGCCGGGTACGCCGACAGCAGCTCGGCCAGTTCGGGGGCCGGCCAGTGCAGGACCGCCACCGGGAAGGGGCGGGAGAGGGCCGCTCGGTAGGCGCCCAGTTCCGCGCGCAGGCGGGAGATCTCCGCCTCCAGCTCCGCCGGGTTGTCGGAGCCCAGGGACCACACGCGTTTCGGGTCGTGGAGTTCGTCCAGGGTGACCGGGGAGGTGTGGAGGCTGTCGGCCAGGGTGTCCCAGTCGTCGTGCGGGAGGCCGCGCATACGGCGGACGCGGTGGCGGCCGTAGAGGAGGGAGTGAGCCGCCGGCGGCGGGGGTTCCTCGGGCGAGAGGAGGAGGGTCGTCGCCTCGGTGAAGGTCTGCTCCGCCGCGTCCAGCTCGTCGTGCGACTCCAGGGCCTCCGCCACGATCACCCAGGGCGCCGGGTCCCGGGGCGCCGCGGTGCGGATGCCCTCGATGATCGCCCGGGCCTCCGCCTCATGGCCGTACTCCCAGAGGTTCGAGGCCTTCAGGGCTCGCACCAGTGCCGGGTTGTCCAGGGCGTCCGGGGTCGACAGCAGGCGGTCGTAGAGCGCGGTGGCGGCGGGGCGGTCGCCGGAGAGTTCCAGGTGGGCCGCGGCGCGCAGGATCAGGGTCTCGGCGTCCTCGGGGTACAGGGCGGCGGTCCGCTCCAGGCGTGCCGCCTCGGCGGGGTGGTCGACGTTCTCGGCAGGCGTGTCGGGGCGCATGAGGGACACCGTACTGCCGGCCGGTGACAAAAGTGAGGCGCGTGGGGGAGCGTACGGGGCAGGCCGCTATCTTCGGAGCCGACGTCTAACACGCGGAGTCGGCATGCAGAGGACGGGTGGGGTGGCTCCGACCGAAGCAGACATAGAAGCAGACAGAGAAGCAGAGACAGAAGCAGAGATAGGAGAGGCCGGGAGGGGCGGGGACGAGCAGTTGCCTCGGCATTGGGGGCTGATGCTGCTCGCGGCCGCCGTCGTGCCCGGGACCCTTCTCTTTCTCGTCGGGCGCTGGGGCGACGCCCCCGCCGTGCAGGCCTGGCGGACCGTGTGTCTCGCCGTCACCGTGCAGGCCCTGCCCTTCCTGCTGCTGGGGACCGCGCTGTCCGGTGCGATCAACGCGTTCGTGCCCGAGCGGGTCTTCCGGCGCTTCCTTCCCCGGCGGCCCTTTCTCGCCGTACCGGTGGCCGGGGTCGCGGGCGTCGTCCTGCCGGGGTGCGAGTGCGCCTCCGTGCCGGTCGCGAGCAGTCTCATCGGGCGCGGGGTCACGCCCGCGGCCGCCTTCGCCTTCCTGCTGTCCGCGCCGGCCGTCAATCCCGTGGTGCTCACGGCCACCGCCGTCGCCTTTCCCGGGCAGCCCGGCATGGTGCTGGCCCGGCTGCTCGCCTCCCTCGCCACCGCCGTCGCGATGGGCTGGCTCTGGCTGCGGTTCGGGCGGGCCGAGTGGCTGCGGCCGGCCGTGCGGCACGCCGGGCACACGGAGGGGCGCAGCCGGTGGGACGAGTTCCGGGCCGGGTTCCAGCACGACTTCCTGCACGCGGGCGGCTACCTGGTGCTCGGGGCCATGGCCGCGGCCACCTTCAACGTCGCCGTGCCGCGCTCCGTGCTCGACACCTTCGCCGGGTCCACCTGGCTGTCGGTGCTCTTCCTGGCCGGGCTCGCGGTGCTGCTCGCGGTGTGTTCCGAGGCCGACGCCTTTCTCGCCGCCTCGCTGACCGGGTTCCCGGCGGTGGCGCGGCTGGTGTTCATGGTGGTGGGGCCCATGGTCGACCTCAAGCTCATCGCCCTTCAGGCGGGCACCTTCGGGCGGGCCTTCGCCGTACGGTTCTCCGCCGCCACCGTCGTCGTCGCCATCGCGTGCAGCGCGCTGATCGGGGGAGTGGTGCTGTGAGGCGGATCCAGCGACCGTCGTGGCGAGGGGTTCTCCAGGCGGGGCTGCTGCTGCTCTGCGGGGCCGGGCTGCTGCACATCTCCCTCCTCACCGACCTCTGCCTGCGATATGTGAAGGAGAGCATGCGGCCGCTGCTCATCGCCTCCGGGGCCGTCCTGCTCCTCCTCGGGGTCGCGAGCCTGCTCCTCGACCGTCCCCACGCAGGGGAAGCGTCGCACGGGCACGATCACTCCGGTCTGCCCCGCGTCGCCTGGCTGCTCCTCCTCCCCGCGCTCAGCCTCCTCGTCTACGCCCCGCCCGCCCTCGGCGCCTACACCGCCTCCCGGCAGCCGGCCAAGGCCATCGCCGAGCGGCGGTCGTTCGAGCCGTTGCCCGCGACCTCGCCGCTGCCCCTCACCCTGTCCGACTTCACCGGCCGGGTGCAGCAGGACCGCGGGCGGGCGATCGAGGGGCGCACCGTGCTGATGACCGGGATCGTCACCCCGCACGACGACCACAGCTGGGATCTGACGCGGATCATCATCAGCTGCTGCGCCGCCGACGCCCAGTCCGTGAAGGTGCGGATCTACGGCGGACCCACGCTGCCCGCCAACACCTGGGTGTCGGTCACCGGGACCTGGCACCCCGGCGGCACGCTCGGCACCAGGTCCGCGCAGGTCGCGCTCGACGCCCGCACCGTCACGAAGGTGCCCCGCCCGCTGAACGGCTACCAGGACGCCCTTCCGCTGCCCTCGGCCCTGACACGGTGACCTGCTCGGCCCTCACACCGTGACCCCGTCGATCTGGAGCGTCTGCACCGACTTCGCGGCGAAGGGGACCGACACCGTCCTGCCGGACAGTCGGATGTCCGAGTGGGCCGTGTAGCGGTCGCCGCCCGTCGTGACCGTGTTCCAGCGTGGGACGAGCCCGCCCGAGCCGCCGGTCACCGCGGAGAAGCGGGAGAGGTCGAAGGTCAGGGTCTGGGCCGAGGCCGACGTGTTCGCCGCCACGATCACCAGGCGCTTCGCCGCCCGGTCCAGGGCGGCCGCGGCATAGCTCACCCCGGTGTCGAGGATCGTCATCCCGGGCCGGATATGACGGGTGAACTGGGCTAGTACGTAGTACTTCGTCTGGACCGCGCCCGGCTGGAGGGTCGAGGCGTCGTACGCGATCGTGGCCCAGCCGGCGCTCGGGTCCATCACCTGCCAGTAGACCCAGGCGGTGGGATGCAGCCAGCGGAAGTCGTAGAGGAGGTTGCTGGCCGTGGTCAGGCCGGTGGCGTCGCCGTCGCCGGTCTCCGAGTTCCACAGGGCCTTGCCGGCCGTCGTGACGACGTCCGTGTAGAGCAGGTCGCGGCGACCGCCGGAGCCCTGGTAGCCGTGCACGTTGACCCGGTCGACATAGCCCTTCGTGGTGGCGGAGAAGGAGCCCCAGGTGGTGCGGGCCAGGTCGTAGTTGGTCTCGTCGGAGGCGGAGATCCTGGTCCCCGTCAGACCGCGCTTGTCCAGCTCGCTGCGCAGATACGGCAGTACGGCCGCCTGCACGGTGGAGTCGATGTGGCAGCCCTCCTGGGTGCCGGTCGACGTCCACCAGGAGGACGAGGGCTCGTTGAAGGCCTCCACCGTGGCGAAGTCCACGCCCCAGTTCTGCTTCGCGTGCAGGGCGACCGCGGCCAGGTGGGAGGCGTGCTGGCGGTAGTTCCAGGACTGGAGGTTGTTGCCGCCGTCGGCGGCGCCGGAGGGGTTGTGGTTGGAGCACATCCACCACATCGGGGAGTTGGCGAACAGCTCGGAGATCGCGCCGCGCTGGGTCGCCTTCACCAGCATCGCCCGCTGGCTCGCGTCCGCCGTCCACTTCCAGGCCGAGGAGGCCGGGTCCTCGTTCGTCCAGTCCTGCCAGTAGCCCTCGATCTGCTTGAAGGCGGGGATGTTGGGCGAGGCCGTCATCGTCGCGCCGTTCACGCTGTTCCAGCTGCACGCGCCCAGGTTGTAGCGGGCGATGTTCAGGCCGAGACCGGGGAGTGAAGTGCCGTTGTACGTCGTGGACTTGGTGGTGAAGAAGATGTCGGCGAAGTCGTCCCGGGTGCCGAAGACGTTCGCCCACCAGGCCAGGGACGTGCCCCAGCCCTCCCAGGTGCCGTAGGTCGCGGACGGGTTGACGGAAATCGTCGCGTCCGCGCGGGCGGTGCCCGTGGCCAGGGCGCTGCCGAGGAGGCCACCGCCCGCGGCGGCCAGCAGCGTTCTGCGTCGGATCATGGGTCGTCTGCCTCTCCGTGCGGCTCCGGCAGCACGAAGCATCGGGGGTGGCGGGTGGGGATGTCGAGAGGTCTGACACCCCTTTCTCCGGTGCTTGTGAAAACGGCTGGAGAAAGCCCTGGTCCCGGTGCGGCTCTGGCCGGTTGAAGCGTCCCCGTCTATCGTGCGGGCGACTTCCGGCCGTTCGGTGGGGGAGGCGGCATGGCGCGGGTACGGGTCGTACGGCACGGTGACCGGCGTCGGCGGGCTCGGCGCCGGCGGGTGCTGTGGGGCGGCGGCGAGGCGCTCGTCACCGTCGGGGTGGTGCTTCTGCTGCTGGTCGTGCACCAGGTGTGGTGGACCAACCGGGAGGCCCGGCGCGGCGCCGAGCGGACCGCGCAGGCCCTGGAGCGGCAGTGGGGGCGGGACGCCTCCGGCGGGGGCTCCGGCGGGAGTTCCGCCGGCGGATCGGGTGGCGGACCGGGGGACGGATCGGGTACGACGTCCACGCCCGCGCCCACGGCCGGTGCCCCCGCCCCGCACCGCTCCTACCGGCCGGCCGCCGACGCCCCGCCCCGGCCGTCCCAGGCGTACGCCGTGCTGACCATCCCCCGGCTCGGGCTCCGGGTGCCCGTCGCCGAGGGGGTGGGCAAGGCGGACGTCCTCGACAAGGGGTACGTCGGCCACTACCGGGGCACCCAACAGCCCGGCCAGGCGGGGAACTTCGCGCTCGCCGGGCACCGCAACACGCACGGCGAGCCGTTCCGGTACCTGCCCCGGCTGCGGCGCGGGGACGCCGTCGAGGTGGAGACGGCCACGGCGACGTACACCTACGACGTCGACCGCATCCTGCCGCGGACCTCGGCCCGGGACTCGGGGGTGGTCCGGCCCGTCCCGCGCTCCCTGGTCCGGCCCGGCTACGGGTACGACGAGCCCGGCTCCTACATCACCCTGACCACCTGCACCCCCGAGTTCACCTCGCGGTACCGGATGGTGGTGTGGGGCAAGCTGGTGTCCGTGCGCCCGCGCTGAGCCGAGGCGGCGACCGTCCCGCCCGGAGCCGTCCTGCCGCTCATGGACGACCGGTCCGGCTCACTCGCCCCGCAGCACGTCGACGCCCGCCCGGTCCGTCCCCTCCGGGTCGCCGTTCAGCCGGTGGACCACCGCCCAGCGGCCGTCCTGTACGGCTCCGGCGAAGAGCGAGGCGTGCCGGGTCGCCCCGTTGTGCCAGCGGATCGGGCCCGCCGTGGCCCAGGTCGGGGCGGGCTCGCCCAGCCGGCGCTCGATGACCAGCCGGACCAGCAGGTCGGCGACCGCCCGCGGAGTGGCCCACAGGCCGCCCGCCGGAAGGATCGCCCCGTCCATGGTCCACGGCCGTCGGGGGCGGCCCAGGAAGCCGGGCGCGAGCAGCCGCCGCGCCGGGTCGGGCCGCGCGCTCACCTCGTGGACGTCGAGCGGGCGCAGCACATGCTCGCCGACCAGTTCCTCGTACGAGGTGCCGGCCGCGCCCGCCAGCGCCGCACCCAGGACGGCGTACCCCAGGTTGGAGTACTCCTCCTGCTGCCCCGCCGGCCGCACCGCGACCCGGTCCAGCCGGCCGAGCAGCCGGTGCAGGGCGGCCCGGTCGAAGGCGGCGTACGGGTCGCGGCCCCTGGTGCCGGGCGGCAGCCGGGGCAGCCCCGAGGTGTGGTCGGCGAGCTGCCGCAGGGTGATGCCGGTGCCGGGAGCGGCCGGGAGCCAGCGCTCGACGGGGTCGTCCAGGCCGAGCAGGCCCGCGGCGGCCATGCGGACGAGGGCGGTGCCGGTGAGCACCTTGGTGAAGGAGCCGATCTCGACGAACCGGTCCGTCGCGTGGCCGTCGCTCAGCCGGGCGGGAGCCGAGTCGCTCAGGACGCAGGTGGGTATGGGAGGCAGGGCCGGTCCTCTCGGGTGGATGGTCCCCTGGCCACCGGCTTCTGTTCGTGGCCGGTGTCTCTCGGACAGGGGCGGGTCAGGCGTGCCGCGGGGGGACGGCGCAGGCCGGGGTGGAGCCGGGCAGCCGGTGACGGTGCCGGGCCACCTGGCGGTACACCGCCCGGGACAGGGCGCGCACCCCCGGGGCCCCGACGAGGGCCGCCACAGCGCGGGGCGCACGCGCCGGGGAGGAGGCCGCGAACCGGGCGAGCGCGTCGGCACCGCCCGCGACGACCGTGCCGCCGTCCAGCAGCAGCACCTCCGTCTCCAGGCGTCGCAGATGGGGCGCGGTCGTCTCCTCGGGCAGGAACTGCCAGGGCACCGCGTCGATCGCCGGCCGGGCGAGGGCCCGGATCCGGTCGACGGACGCCTGGCAGAAGCCGCAGTCCCCGTCGTAGGCGAGGACGAGTGAGGAAGTCTTCACCCTCCCATTGTCCGCCTCCGCCCGTCGGGCATGACAGCCGGTCAGGTATAAAAGAGGGCAGAACAGAGGCCGTTGAGGGCCGTGACCGGGGGAGGGAGCCAGATGATCCGCAGTCTCGCGCGGTCGCGCGCGCTCGCCCCGCTGCTCCTTTCCCTGCTGCTTCTGCTGCTGCCGGTCGTGCTGCTCGACACCGGCTCCCTCTTCACCACCGTGGCGCTCGCCGCGACCGCCGCGGCCGGTTCCGCGTTCACCGCGTGCGCGCTGATCGCCGCGCGGTGCGTGCCCGCCGTACCGCCCCACCGGGTGCGTACGGCCATCCGCGACCGGGCCCGGCGTACCGCCTTCCTGCCGCAACGCGACCCCGACGCACCCGGCCGGCGACGGCCCCGGGCGCCCGGACGCGTCCTGCCGGCGACCGCCGCGTAGGGCACGTCTTCTCTCTTTCCCTCACGTGACCCCGCGCGGGTCGTCCTGCCGCCGAGCGCATTCCGCGCTCTTCCCACGCATCCGCACCTCTCCGGATGCCTCCGGCACGACGAGACCCCCCGGAGGGCTCACCCATGTCCGTCTTCTCCGACCTCTTCTCCCTCTTCGCCCAGCTGGTCGAGCACCTCGCCGACCTGCTCCGGCCGCTGTTCCACGGCTCCGCGGCCGCCGTGGCGATCGTGGTGTTCACCGCCCTCGTACGACTCCTCGTCCACCCGCTGTCCCGGGCCGCCGCCCGTGGCCAGCGCGCCCGCGCCGCACTCCAGCCGCGCATCGCCGAGCTGCGCGAGAAGCACGCCCAGGACCCGCAGCGGCTCCAGCGGGCGGTGCTGGAGCTGCACACCGAGGAAAAGGTCTCGCCGCTGTCCGGCTGTCTGCCCAGCCTGCTCCAGCTCCCCGCCTTCTTCCTCCTCTACCACCTCTTCTCCAGCGCCGAGATCGGCGGCGCCGGCAACGCGCTGCTCGCCCACCGGCTGTTCGCGGCCCCGCTCGGCGGGCGGTGGGCCGACGCGCTCGCCGACGGCGGCCTCCTCGGTCCGGCCGGGCTCGTCTACCTCGCGCTGTTCGTGCTCGTCGCGGCCGTCGCCGCCTTCACCTACCGGCGCACCAAGCGGACCATGGCCCAGAACCCGGTCCCGGCGGCCACCGGGACCGGCGAACAGGTCCCGGGGCTCGGCGCGCTCACCAAGGCCGCACCCTTCATGTCCTTCTTCACCCTCGTCACCGTGGCCGTCGTACCGCTCGCGGCCGCGCTGTACGTCGTCACCTCCACCACCTGGAGCGCCCTGGAACGGGCCGCGCTGTACCGGTAGGAGCCACGGTTACGGTCCAGTACGTGAACAGGGTCTTGCGGACTGGACAGCCGAATTGGAGGATCAGCCAGTCCTTCCGATGGCTGCACCCGTCGGACGGGCGCCCGCGATCGAGGGAGATTGTGACCATGAAGCTGCTGCGCGTCGGTACGGCAGGGGCCGAGCGCCCCGCGCTGCTCGACGCCGGGGGAACCCTGCGGGACCTCTCGGCGCTCGTGGACGACATCGACGGCACGCTCCTCGCCGACGCCGCCGCGCTCGACCGGATCCGCGCGGCGGCCGACTCCGGCGAGCTGCCCGCGCTGGACCCGGCCGGGCTGCGCATCGGACCGCCGCTCGGCCGGATCGGGAAGATCGTGTGCATCGGGCTCAACTACCACGACCACGCCCGGGAGACCGGCGCCGAGGCGCCCGCCGAGCCGGTCGTCTTCATGAAGGCGCCGGACACGGTCGTCGGCCCGAACGACACCGTGCTCGTGCCCCGCGGCTCCGCCAAGACCGACTGGGAGGTGGAGCTGGCCGTCGTCATCGGGCGTACGGCCCGCTATCTGGAGTCGGCCGAGGAGGCGCTCGCGCATGTCGCCGGGTACGCGGTCGCCCACGACGTCTCCGAGCGCGAGTACCAGATCGAGCGGGGCGGGACCTGGGACAAGGGCAAGAACTGCGAGACGTTCAACCCGCTGGGCCCCTGGCTGGTCACGGCCGACGAGGTGCCCGACCCGCAGCGGCTGCCGCTGAGGCTGTGGGTCAACGGCGAGCTGAAGCAGGACGGCACGACGGCCGAGCAGATCTTCCCGGTGGGCGAGGTCGTGCGGTACGTCAGCCGGTTCATGACCCTCTACCCCGGTGACGTCATCAACACCGGCACGCCGGCCGGGGTGGCCATGGGACAGCCCGAGCCCAAGCCGTTCCTGCGCGCAGGCGACGTGGTCGAGCTGGAGATCGAGGGGCTGGGCCGGCAGCGGCAGGAACTGAAGGACGCCTGAACCGGACCCCGCCCCCGCTCGTCACTTCAGGAGGTCGGCGAGCCTGCGCCACTCCGCCCGCGGCAGGGCCAACGGGCCGTCCTCCGTCACCACCTGGAGGGCGATGTGGTCCGCGCCCGCCTGCCGGAAGGCGTCGATGCGCTCCCGTACCCGGCTGTCGTCGCCCCAGGCGAAGACCGCGTCGACCAGCCGGTCGCTGCCGCCGTCGGCCAGGTCCTCCTCGGTGAAGCCGAGCCGCAGGAAGTTGTTGGTGTAGTTGGGCAGCGAGAGATAGATCGCGAGGGCGCTGCGGGCGAGGGTGCGGGCCCGCTCGGGGTCGGCCTCCAGGACCACCTTCAGCTCGGGCGCGAGCAGCGCGTCCGCGCCGAGGATCTCCCGCGCCCGGGCGGTGTGTTCGGCGGTGACCAGGTACGGCACCGCGCCCGCCGCCCGGTCCCGGGACAGCTCAAGGATCTTCGGGCCGAGGGCGGCCAGCACCCGGCGCCCGGCGGGCACCCCGGCCGCGTCCAGGGCGTCGAGGTAGCCGGTCATCGCCGAGTACGGGCGGCGGTACTGGTCGGCGAGCTTGGCGTGGCTGACGCCGAGGCCGAGCACGAACCGGCCGGGGTGCGCGGCCTCCAGCTCCGCGAAGGACTCCGCGCCGGCGGCGGCGTCGTACTGCCAGATGCTCTGGATGCTGGTGCCGACCACGAGGGTCGAGGTCGCCTCCAGCAGCGGTACGGCGTGCCGGGCGGCGGGGCTGCTGCCGAGCCAGACGGCGCCGAAGCCGAGCTGTTCCAGTTCGGCGGCGCTGTCGGCGAGTGCGCCGCGCAGCTCCGGGTCCTCCGAGCGCAGACCGGCGCTCCAGATGCCGTACGGGCCTACCGTGTCCTTCAGCTGGCCTGGGGTGTCGCTCATCGGTCGGGTCCCTCCGGTCGGCGGCGGCGCGATGCCGTCCGTACTGTCTGCGGTGGCCGTGACAGCTCATGCCAACCGGAGGGCCACCGGGATCATTCCCCGGCCGTCAGTCCGCCAGGAACTGCTCCAGCGCCTCCACCACGAAGCGGTGGTCCTGGAGTTGGGGGAGACCGGAGACCGTCACCGCGCCGATGACGCCGACGTGTTCGACGCGGATCGGGAACGAGCCGCCGTGGGCCGCGTAGCGGCCGGGGTCGAGCCGGGAGGAGTCCTCGAAGGTGGTGCCCTTGGCCCGGAAGCGGGCGCCGACCAGGTAGGAGGAGGCGCCGTAGCGCTCCACCACCCGGCGCTTGCGGGCGATCCAGGCGTCGTTGTCCGCGGTGGCACCCGGCAGGGCCGCGTGGAAGAGCTGCTGCCCGGCGCGGTGGATGTCGACGGCGACCGGGGCCTGCCGCTCGCGGGCCAGCTCGACCAGGAGCGAACCGAGCGCCCACGCGTCGTCCTCGGTGAACCGGCGGAAGACCAGACGCCGTTCCTGCGCCTCCAACTCGGCGACGCTGGGCGTCAGTTCGGGTGTGGCGCGCGGGGTGATCTGCGGGTGGTGCATCAGAGGGTCACCGTCGCCTTCTCTTCGGCGGACCTGCGGGCCGCTTCCAGTACGTCCAGGGTGGCGGCCGCCTCCAGCGCGGTCACCGGGTTGGGGCCGGCGCCGGTCAGGGCGTCGGCGACGGCCGCGTAGTAGGCCGGGTAGTCGCCCGCCTCGGTCGGTACGGCGGTGCCGCCGCCGGTCAGCGGGGACTCGCCGGCGCCGATCCGGCCCCACAGGGACTCGGGCTCGGCGCCCCACCGGGGGCCGGGGCGCAGGCCCTCGCGCAGCGCGCCCTCCTGCGGGTCGAGGCCGTACTTCACGAAGCCCGCGCGCGAGCCGAGGACCCGGAAGCGGGGGCCGAGCTGGGCGGCCGTGGCGGAGACGTAGAGGTGGGAGCGGACGCCGGACGCGTGGGTGAGCGCGATGAAGGTGTCGTCGTCGGTCTCGGCGCCGGGGCGGCGGACGTCCGTCTCGGCGTACACCTCGGCGGCCGGGCCGAAGAGGACCAGTGCCTGGTCGACGACATGGCTGCCGAGGTCGTAGAGCAGGCCGCCGATCTCGGCCGGGTCGCCGGACTCGCGCCAGCCGCCCTTGGGCTGCGGACGCCAGCGCTCGAAGCGGGACTCGAAGCGCTGGACGTCGCCCAGGTCGCCCTGGGAGACCAGCTTGCGGATGGTCAGGAAGTCGCCGTCCCAGCGGCGGTTCTGGAAGACGGACAGGAGCAGGCCGCGCTCCTCGGCGAGGGCGGCGAGCGCGCGCGCCTCGGCCGCCGTACCGGCGACGGGCTTGTCCACGACCACCGGCAGCCCGGCCTTGAGCGCGGCGGTGGCGAGCGGGACGTGCGTCCTGTTCGGGGAGGCGATGACGACCAGGTCCAGCTCGGCGGCGCGGTCGAACAGCTCGTCGGCGCCGGCGGCGAGCGTCACGTCCGGGAACTCGGCCCGCGCCTGCTGTTGCCGCTCGGGGCTGGAGGTGACCACGGTGTCCAGGGTGAGGCCCGCGGTGGCGGCGATCAGCGGGGCGTGGAAGACGGAGCCGGCGAGGCCGTAGCCGATCAGGCCGACGCGGAGCTGTCCTGTCGTGTGTCCTGTCATGCGCCCCACTTTCGCAACGCTGTTTCCAAAGTGCAAGCGGAGGGGACAATGTCGGGGTGAACAGGAGCACGGGACGCGGTGGGCCGACGGGGGCGAATCTCGGGGCGGTGCGCTCGCACAACGCCGCCCTGGTGCTGGGGCTGCTGCGCGCGGCCGGGGCGCAGGGCATCAGCCGGCTGGAACTGGCCGAGCGCACCGGGCTGACCCCGCAGGCCGTCAGCAAGATCACCGCTCGGCTGCGGGAGGACGGGCTGGCGACGGACGCCGGGCGGCGGGCCTCGACCGGGGGCAAGCCGCGGACCGTGCTGCGACTGGTGCCGGAGGCCGGGCACGCGGTCGGGGTGCACCTGGACCGGGACGAGCTGCGGGTGGTGCTGGCCGACCTGGACGGCGCCGTGGTCGGCGAACACCGCGACGCGCTGGACCTGGGCGCCGGGGCGGAGGTCGTGCTCGGCGAGGTCGCCCGGGCGGTGCGCCGGGTGGTCGAGGAGGAGCTGGGGCCCGGCGCGGCGGGACCGGCCGGGGCGCGGTCGCTGCTGGGGGTGGGGGTCGCGCTGCCCGGACCGCTGGACCACACCCGGGGGGTGCTGCACCGGCTCACCGGCTTCCCGGAGTGGGCCGGCTTTCCGCTGCGGGACGCGCTGGCGGAGCGGCTGGGGGTGCCGGTGGTGGTGGACAAGGACACGAACGCGGCGGCGCTGGGCGTGGCGGTCGGCGGCCTGGGCGGCTCCTTCGCCTATCTCCATCTGGGCACCGGGCTGGGCGCCGGTCTGGTGATCGGCGGACAGCTGCACCGGGGGGCGCGGACCGGCGCCGGGGAGTTCGGCCACCAGGTGATCCAGCTGGACGGGCCGCCGTGCGAGTGCGGGAACCGTGGCTGCGTGGAGGCGCTGTGCCTGGCGGCGGTACGGCGCGGGGACCCGGCGGAGGCGGCCCGGGTGCTGGGCGTGGCGGCCGCGAACCTGGTGGGGCTGCTGGACATCGACCTGGTCCTGCTCGGCGGCCGCACGGTCACGGCGGCGCCCGAGGTGTACGTCCGCGGGGTCGGGGAGGTGCTGGACGCGCGAGCCCGCCGGGAGGGGGTCAGCGCGGGCCCGGTACGGGTCGCTCCGCGAGGCGAACGAGGGGTCGCGGAGGGCGCGGCCCAGCTGCTGTTGGCGCCGCTGTTCGGGTGGGGGGAGGCGTAAGGGGGCTTCGGTACGGGCGGCCGGGGGAGCGGATGTCCTCCTGACCGGAGCGGATCCGTATGGTCCGGCCCCCGTGGCAGCAGCGGATCCCTATGTGCCGGTCCTCTGATCGGGCGGACCTGGCGCGTGGCCCCGGAGTGGCGCCCCTCGCCCTCCCACCTCGCCCGGCATGGTCATGTGTTCATGCGACTGTGTACGTCCCTGTCCCTCTGCCTCGCCGCAGCCGCGACCACCGTCGCCCCTCTGGCCCTCGCCACGCCCTCCCGCGCCGCCGACGACACCGCCCCCTGTGCCGCCGCCGACGCCCGGAACTTCCCGCTCGCCACCCGGATCCGCGGCGGGCCGGCCACGTACGACCCCGGCGGCGGATACGGCACCTGGTACATCGACCTCACCAACACCACCCACCGCACCTGCACCCGGATCCACCCGGTCGTCGTCCTCGTGGACGACCACCGCACCCTCCGCCCTGACCAGGCCGAGCTGGACTTCGACGACGGCAGGCGGACCCACCTGGTCCCCCTGCACGGCACCGACGAGCAGGAGCTGGTCGGGGTGCTCGACGGCGCCGGGTTCGACGGCTTCACCGTGCCGCCCGGCAGGACCGTCAGCGTCAGGGTCAGACTCGCGCTCGCCTCCGACGCCGCGGCGGACGGCGTCACCGCCAACGCTGCCGTCGTCCAGCACCTGGGCCGGGACGGGGACTGGGTCGGCGAGTCCAACGCCTACCACTTCCGCATCGACGGCGACGAGGAGACGCCGGAGCCCACGGACACGCCGGGTCCCCGGCCGCCCGTCACCGGGGAACCGTCCCCCTCCCCCGGAGCGACCTCCGGCACCGCGCCCCCGGCCTCCTCCCCGCCCGCCGCCGAGGACGCGGAGGAGGTCGCGGACGATGCGGAGGAGGCCGCCGGTGACAAGGAGGAAGCCGCCGGGGACGTGGAGGACGCCGGGCAGCGGGGCCGCGAGCTGGCCGGGACCGGGCCCGGCCGCGCCGCCGTCCTGCTCGCCGCCACCGCCGCCCTCCTCGCCCTCGGCGCCGCCGCCTTCCTGTTCGCCCGCAGACGCCCCTGATCCGAAGCCGCCCCGCCGGTCTGCGACGATCCCTGCGTGGACTACCCGAACGACCAGGCCCCCGGCGCCCCCGTCCGCTCCGGCATCCCCGAGCACGGGCGCATCCCCAAGTACTACGCGGTCAAGGCACGCATCGAGACGCTGCTGGAGGAGCTGGGGGAGGGCGGCGCCATCCCGACCGAGCGGGACCTCGCGGAGCGGTACGACGTGGCCCGGGAGACCGTGCGGCAGGCGGTACGGGAGCTGGTGCTGGAGGGGCGGCTGCGCCGGCGCGGCCGGGGCACGGTCGTCGCCGGACCCAAGCTGGCCCAGCCGCTGTCCCTCGCCAGCTACACCGAAGGGGTGCGCCGGCAGGGCCGTACCCCCGGCCGTACGCTCGTCTCCCTCGACCGCTTCCCGTGCCCGGCCGCCCTCGCCGCCGAGACCGGGCTGACGCGGGGCGAGCCGGTCTGGCACCTGGAACGGGTGCTGCTCGCCGACGACGAGCGGGTCGGCCTGGAGAGCACCTATGTCGCGGTCGGGCGGGTGCCCCGGCTGGACGCGGACTTCGACCCCGACTCCTCCTTCTACGGCTATCTCGCCGCCCAGGGCATCGCCTTCGGGGACGCCGACGAGCGGATCGAGACCGTGCTGGCCACCCCCCGCGAGGCCCTGCTCATCGGCACCCCGCCCGCCCTTCCGATGCTGCTGATCCACCGCGTCTCCCGGGACACCGAGGGCAAGCCCCTGGAGCGCGTGCGGTCGCTGTACCGGGGCGACCGTTTCTCCTTCAGCGCGCACCTCAAGGGCTGAGAAATCCGGATATCGACCGCTGCCATAATGTCACAAATAAATAACGGGTCTAGCCCAAATAGGAGAGGTGGTCCACGCTCGTGGACAGCCGGATGTCCCCGGTTCCCCGAGCGAGGAGCGTTGCCGCCGTGAGAGTGACAGTCGTCGGAGCAGGCGTGGTGGGCACCATGCACGCCTGGCACGCGATACGGCGCGGCCATCAGGTCGTCCAGATCGAGCGCGAGACCGAGGCGCGCGGCGCCTCGCTGCGCAACTTCGGGCAGATCTGGGTCAGCGGCCGCGCCGGCGGAGAGGAGCTGGAGACCGCGCTGCGGGCGCGGGAGCTGTGGGAGGGGATCGGCGCCCGCGTACCGGCCCTGGGCTTCCGGGCGAACGGCTCCCTGACCCCCGTCCGCGGCCCCCTGGAGCTGGCCGTCGCCGAGGCCGCCGTCGCCCGCGCGGACGCCGCCGCCCGTGGCTACAAGCTCCTGCTCCCGAGCGAGGCCCGCGCCCTCAACCCGGCGCTGCGCGGCGACTTCACCGCCGCCCTGTACTGCGAGCGGGACGCGGCCGTCGAGCCGCGCACCGCCCAACTGGCCCTCCGCGCCGAGCTGCTGAAGTCCCCCGACTACACCTTCCTGCCCGGCCGGGAGGTGCGCGAGGTCGTCGGCGCCGGGACCGTCCGGGACGACCACGGGGACGTGCACCACGCCGACGCGGTCGTGCTGTGCACCGGCGCCTGGCTCGGCGGACTCGTCCGCGAACTCGCCGGACCGGACCTCCCCGTGCGCCGGGTGCGCCTCCAGATGATGCAGACCGACCCGCTGGGCGAGCCGCTGCCGACCTCCGTCGCCGACGCCGACAGCTTCCGCTACTACCCCGCCTACGCCTCCCCGGCGCTGGACCGTCTCAACGCCGGGCAGCCGCAGCCCAAGACCGCCGCGGCCCACCGGATGCAGCTGCTGATGGTGCAGCGCGCCGACGGCGGACTGACCATCGGCGACACCCACGAGTACGAGCACCCCTTCGCCTTCGACACCGTCGAGGAGCCCTACGAGCACCTCACCGGCGTCGTGGAATCCCTCCTCGGCCGCCCGCTGCCCCGCATCCGCCGCCGCTGGGCCGGCGTCTATGCGCAGTGCACCGAACCCGGCCGGATCGTGCACCGGCAGCAGGTGGGCGACGGGGTGTGGCTGGTCACCGGGCCCGGCGGGCGCGGCATGACCTGCGCCCCCGCGATAGCCGAGACCACCGCGAACGAACTGGGCTGGTGAGCGACCCCATGACCGACATCCGACTCGTCGTCCTCGACATGGCCGGCACGACCGTCGCCGACGGCGGCCTGGTCGAGCGGGCCTTCGCCGCGGCCGCCGCCGAACTCGGCGTCGAGCCCGGCTCGGCCGAGCACACCGAGCACCTCTCCTACGTCCGCGCCACCATGGGCGAGTCCAAGATCTCCGTCTTCCGGCACCTGTTCGGCGACGAGGACCGCGCCCGGCGCGCCAACACCGCCTTCGAGAAGGCGTACGGCCACCTGGTCGACGCCGGTCTGATCGCCCCGGTGCCGGGGGCCCGCGAGACCATCGAGGAGCTGGCCGCCGACGGCCGTACCGTCGTGCTGACCACCGGTTTCGCCCGGGTCACCCAGGACGCCCTCCTCGACGCCCTGGGCTGGCGGGACCTCGTCCCGCTCACCCTGTGCCCGGCCGACGCCGGCGGGCGCGGGCGGCCGTACCCGGACATGGTCCTGGAGGCGTTCCTGCGCACCAGGGCCGCCGAGGACGTGCGGCAGGTCGCCGTGGTCGGCGACACCTCCTACGACGTGCTCAGCGGCGTACGGGCGGGCGCGGGCCTGGTCGCCGGGGTGCGTACCGGCGCCCACGGGGACGCGGAGTTCCGGGCCGCCGGCGCCACTCACGTCCTCGACTCCGTGGCCGGCCTGCCCGCGCTGCTCGCCGGAGCCCGCTGAGCCGGGCACCGGGACGATCTTCGCCCGGCAGGGGTCAAGATCAGGCCGCTCTGATTAGGCTGGTGGCGTCGGTACGCCGTGGTTCCGGCGCCCCCGCCTTTCTCGACCGTCGTACGCCAGGAGACGCACAGCATGGCAGACCGCAAGCCCATCGAGTCGTGGCTCACCGACATGGACGGCGTCCTCATCCACGAGGGCGTGCCGATTCCCGGCGCCGACGCCTTCCTCAAGAAGCTGCGTGAGTCCGGGCGGCCCTTCCTGGTGCTCACCAACAACTCCATCTACACCGCCCGCGACCTGCACGCCCGGCTGCGGCGCATGGGTCTGGACGTGCCGGTGGACAACATCTGGACCTCGGCGCTGGCCACCGCCCAGTTCCTGAACGACCAGCGGCCCGGCGGCAGCGCCTATGTCATCGGCGAGGCCGGCCTCACCACCGCGCTGCACGACATCGGCTACATCCTCACCGACCACGACCCCGACTTCGTGATCCTCGGCGAGACCCGCACCTACTCCTTCGAGGCCCTCACCAAGGCGGTGCGGCTCATCAATGCCGGCGCCCGGTTCATCGCCACCAACCCGGACAACGTGGGCCCGTCCACCGAGGGCGACCTGCCCGCCACCGGCTCGGTCGCCGCGCTGATCACCGCCGCGACCGGCAAGAAGCCGTACTTCGTCGGCAAGCCCAACCCGCTGATGATGCGGGCCGGGCTCAACGCCATCGGCGCACACTCGGAGGCCTCCGCGATGATCGGTGACCGCATGGACACCGACGTCCTCGCGGGCCTGGAGGCCGGGATGCGCACCTTCCTGGTGCTGACCGGCGTCACCCAGCCGGCCGACGTCGACCGCTACCCCTTCCGGCCCTCCCAGGTCGTCGACTCCATCGCCGACCTGGTCGACCTCGTCTGAGGCCGACCCCCGTTTCGGCTTCACCCGGACGGAGCAACCGGGGCGCCCCGAGGATGCGGGGGCGCCCCGCCGGGGGGAACCTCCTGATGTCTGGAGGTTCACGATGGGCTCAATTCGCCTCACTCTCTGTACCGGTCTCCTGGTGGGGGCGGCCGCGTTCGGCTCCCCGGCCCACGCGGCGGACGGCGACCCGGTCACGGTGACGCCCGCCGACCCGGCACCGGGCGCAGAGGTGACCCTGCGCGTCAGCGGCTGCACCGGGCGGCAGGCCTCCGCGGCCTCTCCCGCCTTCGTCAGCGACGCCCGGCTGACCGGCGGCCCGTCCGCGCTGACCGGGGACACCCGGGTGAGCTCCACCGCGCAGCCGGGCTCCTACGACGTGAAGGTGGCCTGCGCCGACCGCCTCCTCACCGGGCACATCCGCGTCCTGGACCAGGCCGCCGCCCGGTCCGGGGCGTCCCGGCCGCCCGCCTCCCCGGTCGCCCCGGTCGCGGCGGGCGGCGGGGGCACCGCGCACTTCGCGACCGTGGCCACCAGCGCCTCCGGCCCCGACACCGGGCAGGCCGTGACCGGCCTCGCGCTCGCCGGCGGTGCCGCACTCGCCGTGGGCCTGCGCGCCCGCCGCGGCCGTCGCAGCCACTGACCGTGCCGACCGCCCCATGACCGAGGACCGCGCCTCCCGCCCCACCGGCACCGGCCGGCTCCTCACCGTCCTCACCTGGGCCGTCCTGCTGCTCGGGCTCTGGCTCTGGGGCCGCGAGGTGACCGGCGTACCCCAGCGCCGGCCGCCGGACGGCCCCGCCACCGGCGATGTGCTCACCCTCGGACACCCCGCCGACCCCGCCCGGCTGCCACCCGCCGCCGCACCGCTGCCCGACGCGCCGCCCCAGCGCCTCGACATCCCCCGGCTCGGCGTCCAGGCGCCCGTGGTGCCCCGCGGCCTGGACGCCCGGGGCGCCATCGACCCGCCGCCCTACGACCAGGCCGGCGTCGTCGGCTGGTACGGCGCCGGCCCCGGACCCGGCGCCCCGGGCCCCGCGCTGCTCGTCGGCCATGTCGACACCCGCACCCGCCCCGCCGTCTTCTACCGGCTCAGCACCGTCACCCCCGGCGACGCGGTCCGGGTGGTCCGCGCGGACGGCAGGGTCGCCGAGTTCACCGTCGACGACGTCCGTGTCCTGCCCCGCACCGGCTTCGACGCCCACACCGCCTACGGCCCCCGCAAGCCCGGCCGCGCCGAACTCCGCCTGATCACCTGCGGCGGCAGCTACGACCGCACCAGCCACGCCTACACGGCGAACGTGGTCGTCTCCGCCTACCTCACCGGCAGGCGCTGACGCCCGCCCGTGCGCCCTCGTGGGGGACAGATCGGATATGCCACGATTGGCGCCAGACCAGTGCGCCAGCGCGCCCAGGGGGGAAACGCATGGACGACAGCAGGGGGGCCCGGTCCACGGCAGGGGCACGGGCGGCGGCGGTGCTGCTGGGGGCGGCGCTGCTGCTCGCCGGCTGCACCTCCGGCGGCGGGGACGAGGACGGCTCCGGAAAGGGGGACCCGGGCGCCCCGATCCGCCAGCAGCCCCGGGCCGCCGACCCGTTCTGGGTCAACCCCGACGGCAGCGCGGCCCGTCAGCTCGCCGCCTACGCCAGGGCCGGCCGCACCGCCGAGGCCGCCCAGATCCGGAAGATCGCCGAGCAGCCGGTGGGGGAGTGGATCGGCCCGGAGAACCCCGAGCAGGAGGCGCGCGGTTTCACCGAGGCCGCCGCCCACGCGCACCGCACCGCCGTGCTCGTCCTCTACGACATCCCGCACCGCGACTGCGGCCAGTACTCGCAGGGCGGCGCCGCCGACGGCGACAGCTACCGCGCCTGGATCGCCGCCGTGGCCCGCGGCATCGAGGACCGCCCCGCCCTGGTGGTCCTGGAACCGGACGCCGTACTCCACCTGGTGGACGGCTGCACCCCCGCTCGGTTCCGGGAGGAGCGCTACGACCTCCTCAGGGGCGCGGTCGCCACGCTCACGACCCTGAGGAACACCAGGGTCTACCTGGACGCGGGCAACGCCGGCTGGGCCCACCCCGACCAGATCCAGCAGGCCCTGCGGCAGGCCGGCATCGACCGGGCCGACGGCTTCGCCGTGAACGTCGCCAACTTCTACTCCACCCGGGACTCCCTCGCCTACGGCAAACAGCTCTCGGCCGAGGTCGGCGGCAAACACTTCGTCATCGACACGAGCAGGAACGGCAACGGCCCCGCCACGACCGGCGACCCGGCCCAACGCTGGTGCAACCCGCCGGGCCGGGCCCTGGGCGACACCCCGACGACCCGGACCGGGGACCCCCTGGTGGACGCCTACCTGTGGGTCAAGAGGCCCGGAGAGTCGGACGGCACCTGCAAGGGCGGCCCGAAGGCGGGGGACTGGTGGCCGGCCTACGCTCTTGAACTGGCCAAGGGCAGCCGGCCGTAAGGGGCGCGGGGAACTGCGCGAGAAACCACGGCGTACCCGCAGCCGCCCGACTCGCGCAGTCCCCCACCGCTTTCGCGCTACGGCACCCTCACCCACTGCGCAACCGACGGCGTCCCCCTCTGGTCGTCCACGAACAGCATGTACCAGCCGGACGGCACCAGGTTCCGGTTCCCCGGCACCGTCACCGTGATCCTGTTCCCGGACGTCCTGAAGTCCAGGGCGACGGACCGCTGGTCGACGTCCGTCACATGCGTCGACGCACTCGGCCGGATCAGCCGCACCTTCCTGATACCGGCCGCGTGGTCCGACGTGAACGTCCCCGACGCGCCGCGGGCGATCGTCTGCGGACCCCCGCCGAGCGTCGGCCGGGACCCCCGGTACAGATACGGCGGGGTGTAGATCTCGATCCGCTGCTCGAACTTGCCCGGCCTGGTGTTCGCCTTGTCCGCGTACAGCGAGTCGGACCCGAAGAACATCACCCGCCCGTCCGGCAGCAGGATCGACCCGGAGTGGTAGTTCCGGCCCACCAGCGGATCGGCGACCCGGGTGAAGCGGTTGCCGTCCGGGTGGTAGATCCGCGCCTGGAGGATGTCGGAGTCGCCGCGCCCCCGGTAGTCCTCCGAGCCGCCGGACACCAGCACGGTGTCGTCGGGCAGGATCGAGGACTGCGGATACCGGGTGCCCTTCTCCAGCCGGGGACCGTCCACGAAGTGCGGGGCCTTCGCCCTGAGGTCGATCAGCCGGGTCTTCCTGCTGGACAGCGCCGACTCGCCGACCCCGCCCCCGCCGATCACCATGAACCGCTCGTCCTGCGCCGGAGGCAGCAGCACCGTCCCGGAGGTCTCCATCCGGTCCGGGTCGCTCAGCCCGGGCAGCCGGGTGAACCGGTTGGTGCCGACGTCCCACACACCCGGCTCACGCCCGACGTCGTCCGGCCCGTACCCGGCGTTGGAACCCGAGTAGAAGATCTTCCCGTTCTGCATCAGGAACAGCGCGGGATACGTCGGGAACTGCCGGACCGTCTTCGTGTACGTCCACTTCCGCGTCCTCGGGTCGAAGACCTCGTTCTTGCCCGGCACCAGCTGCCCGATGTCGTCGAGGCCGGACACACCGAGGATCCTGCCGTCCGACAGGGTGGTGAGCGTCGGGTACCAGCGGGCCTCGTTCATCGGGTCGACCTTGATGTAGCGCTCGGCGACCGGGTCGAACTCGTAGGCGTCCCTGATCCCCTCGAAGTCCTTCTTGTCGAGGGCGAGCTTCTGCGCGATGCCGTAGGTGTTGCGCGCGTCGACGCCGGTCAGGCCCTGGATCCGGTAGTTGTCCTGGGTGCCGGTCTGGTACCGGGCGCCCTCCTTCGGCGCCTCGACGTAGACACGGCCGTAACCGGGGTTGTTCCGCAGCCACGTGCCGGCCTTGTCGAAGACCTTGGTGGCGCGCGGGACCAGCACCGGGTCCTGGGAGACGAACGTCCGGCCGTTCCGCCTGCCGGTGAACCGGGTGCCCGCGGGCAGGGTCATCGGCTTGTCGGGGTTCTCGTTGTAGAGGATCATGACGCCGCCGGCCTTCTTGACGTCACCCTTGAGCTTCTCGTACCGCTTGGTGCCGCCCGCGATGAGCAGGTTGCCGTCGGCGAGCTGGGTGTGGCCGGTGCAGAACAGGTCGTTGGGCGTGGGCACCTTCTTGACCGTGCCCTTGACCGGGTCCCAGATCCGGGTGTCGAACTTCTTCCGGTCGAAGTTGTCCTGGTTGTTGCCCGAGCCGGCGACCAGCAGCACCTTCCCGGTGTGCAGCAGCGCCGCGTGGATGGTGTCCTGGCGGTACTCCGGCGGGAACTCGATGATGTCCCAGTGGCCGTTCGCGGCCTTGTAGGCGGGTCTGTTGATCTCGTACTCGTGGTACTGGGCCGTGCCGAAGCGGTACAGCCACGGCCCGTTCGTCCCGGCCAGCGCGAGTACCACCACCGTGCCGATCGCGAACCTGCGCACCCGGCGCAGACCGGCCTGGTCCTTCATTCCTTACGTCCCCCCAGCCCGCCCAGGGCGATCCGCACGGTCTGCTCGTGGTCCTCGCCGGGGCCGGCCCAGGCGTACTGCACCGGCACGGCGTCCTGCGGCTCCCGGGCGGCGACGGCGGCCGCCTTCCGCTCCCGGCGCAGCGTGTACCCCCACACGGCCATCGGCGCGGCGGTGATCAGCAGGGCGAAGGACGCCCAGGCGGTCATCGCGGGGTGGGAGTGGCCGAGCAGCAGGCCGGCGAGGAGCGAGCCGCCGAAGACCGCGATGAAGAACCAGTGCACCCGGAAGGTCCCGAACAGCGTGTCGGGGCTGGCCGACTCGCCCTTGGGCGTGACCACGAACCTGCTCCTGCGGCGCAGGACGGCGTCCATCAGCGAGCGGGCGTAGATCGGCGCGGAGAGGGCGGACATCACCATGCCCGCGACGCCGCCCGAGCCCTCCGGTTCGTGCGGCGAGACATTGTGCCGCCGGTTCCACACGTACAGGCCGATCTGGAGCGCGGAGGCGTTGCCGTACAGCATCAGCCACACGGTCGGGTCGATGTTCACCCCGGAGGCGCCGAGACCGAGGAAGAGCGCGCAACTCAGCGCCGCGAGAGCCCAGTTGAGGGCGGCCATCGGGTAGAAGACGATCATCATGGTGTAGTTGAAGAGCCTGCCGGGCGGCAGGGTGAAGAAGCCCTTCCAGTACTGCGTGAGGATGGTCTCGTACGTCCCCCGGGACCAGCGCAGCTGCTGGCTGAAGAAGTCCGTCCAGGCGGCCGGGCCCTCGCCGACCGCGAGCACGTCCGGGGTGTACACGGACCGCCACTTCCGGCCGGTCAGCGGGTTCCTGGCGCGGTGCATCTCGAAGCCCGTCGCCATGTCCTCGGTGATGGAGTCGTACAGCCCGCCGATCTGTTTGACGGCGCTGACGCGTACGGCGTTGGAGGTGCCGACGAACATGGGGGCGCCGTAGCGGTTGCCGGCCCGCTGGATCAGGGCGTGGAAGAGGAACTGCTGGGACTCGGCGGCCTTGGTGACGAAGGTGTCGTAGTTGCCGTAGACCTGCGGGCCGATGACGAAGCCGACGTCCGGGTCGCGGAAGTAACCGAGCATCCGCTCCAGGTAGTTGGGGAGCGGGACATGGTCGGTGTCGACGGAGGCGAAGTAGTCGTAGGCGTCGCCGTGCGCCTCCAGCCAGGCGTTGTAGTTGCCGTGCTTGGTCCGGGCGCGGTGCGGGCCGGTGGGCCGGTTCCAGCGCTCGACGCCCTTGCGGGTGAAGTGGTGCACGCCGAGGCGGGCGCAGACGTCCCGCACCTCGGGGTCGTCGCCCTCGTCCAGCAGCCAGACGTGCAGCAGCCCCCGGTGGCGCAGCCGCGTCGCCGCCTCGAGGGTCCGGGTCACCATCTCCAGCGGCTCCTTGCCGGGCACGAAGGTGGTGAGGAAGGCGACCCTGGTGCCGGTCTCGGGGACGACCGGGACCGGGTCGCGGGCGACGAGGGTGGCGTGCGCGTTGGACAGCACGTTCACGCAGCGGAACAGCTCGATCAGGCCGATCGAGACGAGCATGACGGTGTCGAGGGCCGACAGGAAGTCGTGGGCGGGGTGGTCGCGTTCGGTCCAGTGCGCCGGCTGGAGCAGCCAGACCAGCAGGACCACGGAGAACACGGGGGCCGCGCCCAGCATCAGCGCGGCGCGTATCCGGTGCGGTTCCTGGGAGAGCAGCGAGCGGTAGCGGACCTGGTAGGGCCGGGTCGGGTCGGGCCGGGTGAGCGGGCCCGCGAGCCGGCTGTAGTGCTCGTAGTCGTATCTGGGCAGGCTGTTCCTGAGCCGGCGGAACGCCCCCGTGTGTCCCGTCCGAGGCCCGGATGCGTGACCATGGACGGCTGGTGATCGCTCGTGTGCGTAGTGTGACGGATCGTGGTGCTGCCGGGCGCCCTGCGGCGTCGACGTCATGAGTCACCCCCCCACACGCGCGCGTCAGCGCGTGTCAGTCCAGTCCTGAAGCGCGCCCGGCCCCCACAACCGGTCGCCGGCCCCCCGGCCACCGCCCCCCGGCGGTATGTCGAGCAACCAGGTTTCTACGCTGCTCGACATGATCGCAAGGGGCAAAGGTGTTCTTCACGGTTCAAACACGGCCACTGGGGGACAGTCGGGCACGGATGTTGCCGAAGTGGTCTCTTATGGATCCGCCCCTGGAGATCCCGCGCCGCCATGCCGCGCGGGTGGCGGCCCGGACATGCGGAAAGCCCCCCGCTTGCGCGAGGGGCTTTCCGGTCGGTGCGCCGCCAGGGACTCGAACCCCGGACCCGCTGATTAAGAGTCAGCTGCTCTAACCAACTGAGCTAGCGGCGCCTGCTGACAGAGAAAACTCTACATGACCTTCCGGGGTGCTTCCGACCACCCGTGCAGGTCCGGGAGCACCCCGGGGTGGCCTCATCCGTCGTTCGGACCGTCAAAGTGGCGGCGGAGGGGAGAGTTGGGAAACTGATCAACGTGCACACTCGCGGACATACCACCCCCGAATGTGAGGCAGATCGCATGATCGCTCCGGTGTTCGAGGAAGTCGACCCGGAGCGCGACTGCGACTGCCCCGGCTGTGCCCACTGGCGCCGGGTGAGCCCCCGGCTGACCTCCGGCCGGGTCGGCGCCCACCCGGCGGCCGCCTGCGGTGTCGTCGTCATGGCCGCCGCGGCCGCCGCCCTCGGCACGGCCCCGCAGGCCGCCGCCGTCACCGCCGGCCGCCCCTCGGTGCAGCGCCCGGACGTCCCCGGGGACGGCGAGCCCGCCACCCCCCAGGGTCACAAGGCCCCGCTGCACGGTCCGGGCGGCCGTCCCGCGGGGCCCGCCGCCGTACGGATCCCCGCCACCACCCGGGCCGAGATCATCAACCGGGCCAAGATCTGGGTGGCCGCGCAGGTGCCGTACAGCATGGAGGACTACTGGCCCGACGGTTACCGGCAGGACTGCTCGGGCTTCGTCTCCATGGCCTGGGGGCTGACCGGCAACGAGTGGACGGGCAGCCTCGACCAGTACGGGGTGCGGATCACCAAGGACGAGCTGCAACCCGGCGACATCCTGCTCCGCCACAACCCCGCCGACCCCGAGCGCGGCTCCCATGTGGTGATCTTCGGCGGCTGGACGGACTACACCCGCACCTCCTACACGGTCTACGAGCAGACACCCCCGCGCACCCGCCGCCAGGTCACCCCCTACCCCTACTGGAGCCACGCCGACGCCTACGTCCCCTACCGCTACAAGGGCCTGACCCCCGGCGCGGCGGGCGCCCGGCCGGTCGTCGCCGCGGCCCAGACGGCCTTCCCGGGGGCCGCCTCCTTCGGCCCCGGGGCCAGCAACGAGTACGTGACCCTGCTCGGCCGGCTGCTGACGGCCCGGGGCGGCGCCGGCTACTACCCCCAGGGCCCGGGGCCGGTCTGGGGCGAGGCGGACCGGCGGGCCACCCAGGCCTTCCAGCTGGCCCAGGGCTGGTCCGGCGCGGACGCCGACGGGCTGCCCGGTCCGCGCACCTGGGACCTGCTGGTCACCGGCCAGGGCAAGGACATCGCACCGGGCGCGGCCGGCCCCGCCTCGCACGGGGTCCCGGGGTATCCGGGCCGGAACCTCTTCCTGTCCGGCGCGGAGAACGACTACATCCCCCGGCTGGGCCGGCGGCTGGTGGAGAAAGGGTTCGGCAGTTTCTTCCCCGGCGGTCCCGGCCGGCGCTGGGACGACACCTACCGCAGGGCGGTGGAGGCCTTCCAGCGCTCCCAGGGCTGGCGCGGCGGCGCGGCGGACGGCTACCCGGGCCCGGAGACCTGGCGCCGCCTGTTCGCGTAGACCGTCGCCCTTTCCCCTGCTCTCTTCCTGTTCATGACGCATCTGGCGCGGAGGCTGGAGGCACGCATGAGTACGACCACTTCGTCCACACCGTCCGAATCCGAGGGGCCACCGGAGTGCGCGGCGGTCCCGGGCATCCGGCAGAACCGGCTAATCCAGAACGAGGCGACCACCGAGATCCCCGTCCATCTGCTGTTCCGGGACGAGTCCGACCCGGTGCGGGTGCCGCTGCGGCCCGCCGTGGTCGGCCGCCGGCAGGGCACCGGCGAGCAGCCCCGGGTGCGGCGCCCGGACCCGGTCCGCGGCCGGCCGCTGCCCGAGGTCGACCCGGAGCTGGCCGAGCGTCCGGCGCGGGTGCTGCCGGGGGCGGCCGGGGTGCTGGCCGGGGTGTGCGGGCTCAGCGGCGCCCTGGCCACGTCCTGGTGGGCGGGGGCACTGCCGCCGCTCGCCGTGGAGGCGCTGCGGCTGCCCGCGTCCACCGGCGCGGGGCTGGGCCCGGCGCAGTGGGCGGCGTACGCCGGGGCCGGTGCGCTCGGGGTGTTCGGCTTCGGCGGGCTGGCCCGGGTGCGGACCGGGCGGGCGTCGGTGCTGGCCCTGTTCGGCCGCTACCGGGGCACGGTCCGGCGCACCGGCCTGCTCTGGGTCAACCCGCTGCTGCTGCGCCGCCGGGTCGATGTCCGGCTGCGGCACTGGCGCAGTGAGGTGATGCCGGCCGCGGACCCCGACGGGATGGCGCTGCGGGTGGTCCTGCTGGTGGTGTGGCGGGTGCGGGACACCGCGCGGGCCGTGTTCGGCATCGAGGACCACGAGACGTATCTGCGCGAGTGCGTGGAGGCGGCGCTGGCCCGGGTGCCGGTGGAGCCGGTGGGCGGCGCCCGGGGCGGGGTGGCGGCGGCCGGGGACGCGCTGACCCGCCTGGTGGCGGCGGAGACCGCGCCGGTCGGGGTGGAGGTGTTCTCGGTGCTGCCGCTCCGGGTGGAGTACGCCCCCGACGTGGCCCCCGCGATGCAGCGCCGCCGGATCGCCGCCCTGGACGCCCGCCGACGGGCCACCATGCTCAACTCGGTGGTGGACTCGGTGGAGGACACGGTGACCCGGCTGACCCTGCGCGGCCTGGTCGACCTGGACGACTACGAGCGCAAGGTCCTGGTCCGCGATCTGACGGTGGCGTTCTGCTCGGGCCGGGGGGAGCCGGGCTAGCAGCACCCAGGTGTCCCGGGCCCGCGATTGGTATGGACATGTTCAACTACCCGTCCTACGCTGACGCTTGGTCTAGACCTACCTGCACGGCCACCCTGAACTCCCCACGTTCACCAGGAGCGGCAGCATGCGCACCAAGACCAAGGTGTCCGCGATCGTGCTGGGCGCGGTGACCGCCGGAGCCTTCGCGCTCTCCACCGGCGGCGCCAGCGGGCACGGCTACACCGACCTCCCCGTCAGCAGACAGAAGCTCTGTGCCAACGGCACCGTGACCGGCTGCGGCGACATCCAGTGGGAGCCGCAGAGCGTCGAGGGCCCCAAGGGCTTCCCGGCCGCGGGCCCCGCCGACGGTCAGCTCTGCAACGGCGGCCAGAGCCGCTTCGCCGAGCTGAGTTCGCCCACCACCCCGTCCGGCGCACCCTGGCCCACGACCAGGGTGACGGGCGGCCAGTCGTACACCTTCCGCTGGCAGTTCACCGCCATGCACGCCACGACGGACTTTAAGTACTACGTCACCAAGCCGGGCTGGAACCAGAACCACCCGCTGTCCCGCTCGGACCTCAACCTCACCCCCTTCCTCACCGTCCCCTACAACGGCCAGCGCCCGCCGGCCACGCTCACCCACAGCGGCACCCTGCCCACCGGCCTCACCGGCCACCATGTGATCCTCGCGGTCTGGACGATCGCCGACACCGGCAACGCGTTCTACGCCTGCTCCGACGTCACGTTCTGAGCCCCGCCCCGTCACGGCTCGGAAACTGAGCTTCCCCTGAGGTCCCCGGCCCCGCGCGACGGATAGGTTCCGGCCACGCCGATCGTTCGGGACCGGCGCACCGGACCCCGGGGGAATCTCATGGAACTCTTCTTCTACGTCATACCCAGCCTCATGATCATCGGGCTGGGTGCCGCCGCGTACACGCTGCTCGGCCGTGCCCGGCGGATCGGCCGGGCGTGGTCGCACGGGCTGACCGCCGAGGGCCGCTGCCTGCGGATGTACACGAAGACCAGCGGCGGCGGCGACGACACCGCCGTGCGCACGACCCTGCACCACGTCTACGAGTTCACCACCCGCGAGGGCCGCGCCGTCCGCTTCGAGGAGCCGAACGGCCCGGCCACCGTCGTGGAGGGCGACATCGTCACCGTGCGCTACCTCCCCGACCGCCCCGAGCAGGCCACCGCCCTCCCGCCGGCCCCCGGCAAGCTCGCCGCCGGCACCGCCTTCACGCTGGCCTTCTTCGGCGTCGGCATCGCCTTCTGCGTCGCGTTCATGGTCACGGCCCACGCGCTGTTCTCGGAGTTCGACGGCCTGATGCCGTGACCGCCCCGACCGGAGCCCGGAAACGCCGAAGGGCCCCTCGCTCTTGCAAGGGACCCTTCGGTCAGGTGCGCCGCCAGGGACTCGAACCCCGGACCCGCTGATTAAGAGTCAGCTGCTCTAACCAACTGAGCTAGCGGCGCATGACTCCCGCCTTCCGCGGACTTTTGCTTCCCGCGGCCGGCGACAAAGAAAATACTACCTGGTCCCGAGGGGTGCTCATGACCACCCGGAGGCCGGCCGGAGAGGGGCTAGAGGGTCAGCGAGAGGAGGACCGGGGCCGCGCCGCGGTTCAGCGTCTCCGCGGCCCGCTTCAGCCGGTGCGCGTGCTCCACGGGCAGCGAGAGCGCCAGGCAGCCCACGGACGCGCCGGCCGTGATCGGCACCGCCGCGCACACCGTGCCCACCGCGTACTCCTGGAGGTCGAGGACCGGCACCGTCGGCGGCTGGGACTCCAGGCGGGACAGCAGCAGCTTGTCGCTGGTGATGGTGCGCGAGGTGAGGCGGGCCATCTTGTACCGGGAGAGATGGTCGCGGCGGGCGTTGTGGTCCAGCTGGGTCAGCAGGCTCTTGCCGACGGCCGTGGCATGGGCGGAGCAGCGGAAGTCGACCCACTCGTTGACCGCCGGGGTGGCGGGTCCGGCCGCGTACTGGGTGACCTTGACCTCGCCGTCGACGTACCGGCTGATGTAGACGGCGGCGCCCACCGAGTCGCGCAGTCGGTCCAGGGTGTGCTGGAGCTTGTCGCGCAGGGCCCGCTCGCGGTCGTGCGCCGAGGTGAGGCGGCGCAGGGTGTCGCCGGTGACATAGGCGCCGTCGGTGATCTGGGTGACATAGCCCTCGCGGCGCAGCATGCGCAGCAGCGCGGTGAGCCGCTCGGGGCCGAGGCCGGTGTGCCGGGCCAGCTCGGTGTCGGTGATGCCGGCACCGTGGCGCGCGACGGTCTCCAGCACGCGCAGGGCGTCCTGGGCGGAGTGGTACGGGGCGGTCGGCTCGATTCTCATGTCGGTCCCCCTCGGCCGCGATCCCGGTCGGCGGATGGACTCCACGATAGCTGTCAAACCGGGCCGGGGGAGAGGGCGTTGGCGAGATTCGTTCGCCTTCGCCCGCCCCCCAACTGCGGCGGGAACCCTCTGGCATATGCCGATGTCATGCCCCAGTGGCCGGACCTCGGACGTTCACAGCATGGCCCCGAGGAATTCCCGGGTACGGTCCTGCTCCGGATCGGTGAAGATCTTCTCCGGTGACCCCGCCTCGATGATCCGGCCGGAGTCGAACATCAGCACCTGGTCGGAGATGTCCCGGGCGAAACCCATCTCGTGGGTCACGCACAGCATGGTGATGTCCGTGCTGCGGGCGATGTCCCTGAGCAGGTCCAGGACGCCCGCGACCAGCTCCGGGTCGAGCGCGGAGGTCACCTCGTCCAGCAGCAGCACCCGCGGCCGCATCGCCAGCGCCCGGGCGATCGCCACCCGCTGCTGCTGCCCGCCGGAGAGCCGGGTCGGCCGGGCGTCGCACTTGTCGGCGAGCCCCACCAGCTCCAGCAGCTCCCGGCCCCGCGCCTCGGCCTCGTCCCGGGACAGGCCGAGGACCTGCACCGGCGCCTCGGTGACGTTCCGCAGCACCGACATGTTCGGGAAGAGGTTGAACTGCTGGAACACCATCCCGATCTTCTTCCGCACCTCCCGGACCTGCTTCTCCGGCGCCGGGAACAGCCGCTCCCCGTCGACCGTGATCGTGCCCTCGTCCGGCCGGGTGAGCGTCATCAGCAGTCTGAGGATGGTGGTCTTGCCCGAGCCGGACGGCCCGATCAGCGTGACGTGCCGGCCGGCCCGGACGGAGAAGTCCAGGTCGTCGAGGACGGTGTGGGTCCCGAAGCGCTTGGTGACATGCTCCAGCCGGATCAGCTCCGCGGACGGGGCTTCGGTGGCGGACGGCTTCGTACGGGTCTCAACGGACAAGGCGTCGCTCCAGGGCTCGCAGCAGCAGGGAGGCCAGATAGGAAATGAGGATGAAGGCCACGCCGATCACGGTCAGCGGCTCGGTGAACTGGAAGTGCTGCTGGGAGTACAGCCGCGCGCGGCCCAGCATCTCCGGCACGGTGATCACCATCAGCATGGGCGTGTCCTTGAGCATGGAGATCACGTAGTTGCCGAGCGCCGGGACCACCCGGCGGATCGCCTGCGGCAGGATCACCGCGGTCCAGGTCCGCCGCCGGGGCAGGTTCAGCGCCGTGGCCGCCTCCCACTGGCCGACGGGCACCGCCTCGATACCGGCCCGGTAGACCTGCATGGTGTACGTCGAGTAGTGCAGCCCGATCGCGAAGACACCGGTGGCCAGGGCGGAGAAGGTCAGCCCCCACTCCGGCAGCACATAGAAGAGGAAGAACAGCTGCACCAGCAGCGGGGTGTTGCGCACGAACTCCGTGACCGCCCCGACCGGCCAGCGCAGCCACCGGGACGGCGCCCGCACCAGCAGCGTCCACACCAGGCCGAGCCCGAAGGACAGCAGCGAGCCGAGGGCCACGGCCTCCAGGGTCACCCGGAGCCCCCGCCAGAAGTCCGGCAGGAACCCGGTCACCGCGTTCCAGTCCCACGTCATGCCACACCACCGCCCACACCGGTCGTCTGCGCCCGCTTCAGCTCACGCGCCGCCCACTCGGTACCGGCCTCCTTGCCGACCCCGGCCTTCAGCCGCTTCTCCAGCGCGCGCATCAGCCGCGTCAGCACGAAGGCGATCGCGAAGTAGATCAGCAGCACATACGTGTAGATCTCCGCGCTCTGCTGAAGCGCGAGCCGCACCAGGTCGGCGCTGAACGTCAGATCGCCCATGCCCATGACCGACACCAGGGCGGTGCCCTTGAGCAGCTCGACCAGCAGGTTGCAGAAGGAGGGGATCATCTCCGGCACGGCCTGCGGCAGCACGATCAGCCGGAGCCGCTGCGCCGGGGTGAAGCTGAGCGCGATCCCGCCCTCCCGCTGCGCCGGGTCCACCGCGTTCAGCGCACCGCGCACGATCTCCGAGCCGTACGCGCCGTACGTCATGCCGAGCGCCAGCGTGCCCGCCCACATCGGCACCAGCTGCCAGCCGAAGGCGAGCGGCAGCACGAAGTACACCCAGAAGATCATCACCAGCGCGGAGGTGCCGCGGAACACCTCCGTGTAGCAGCCCGCGACGAAGCGCACGATCCACAGCCGGTGCGTCCGCGCGATGCCCACCACGAAGGACACCGCGGCGGCCAGCAGCGCGCTGAACACCAGCAGCTGGAGGGTGGCCCAGACGCCGTTCAGTACCAGTTCCCACAGCCCCGGGGTCATCCGCCGCACAGCTCCTTCGCGGTCAGGTCCGTCATCTCGGCCTCGGTGAACCCGAAGGGCCGCAGGACCCGGAACAGCTCCCCGCTCCGCTTCATCCTGTGCAGCTCGGTGTTGAAGGCGTCCCGCAGCCGCGTCTCGCCGGGCCGGAACGCGAACGCCCCGCCGTCGACATGCGGTTTGCCCTTGACGAGCGGCGCGAAGGGCCGGGTCGCCTCGGCCTTGGCCGACTTCTTCACCACCTCGCGCGTGGTGAGCGCCGTACCGGCGAACACGTCGACCCGCCCGGCCTCCACGGCGTTCAGCCCGGCCACCTGGTCCGGGACGATGAGGATGTCGCTCTCCCGGTACCCGGCCTCGACGGCGTACTGGATCTCGGCGTACCCGGTCCCGGTGGCGAGCCGCGCCTTCTTCTCGACGACGTCCCGGTAGGAGTGCAGCCCCTTCGGATTGCCCTTGCGCACGATGAAGGAGTCCAGCATCTGGTAGTCCGGGTCGGCGAAGATCACCTGCTCGCACCGCTCGGGGTTGACGTACATCCCGGCCGCCACGACGTCGAACTGCTGCGACTTCAGGCCAGGGATCAGCGACCCGAACTCGGTCGGCACCGGCTGTACCCGGCCGACCCCCAGCCGCTTGAAGATCACCCTGGCCAGCTCGGGCGCCTCACCCGTCAGCTGCCCGTCCTTGCCGATGTACCCGAAGGGGATCTCACCGGCGATCCCGAGTCGTACGACACCCTGGGCGCGGAGCCGTTCCAGCAGGTCCCCGCCGGGCTTGCCGGACTGGGCCGCCACCCGTGTGCAGCCCGCGGCACCCAGCGCGCCGAGGGCGGCGGCGCCCGCGAGCACCGCCCGCCGGCTGTGTCTCGCTTTCGACCGGAATGTGGATACGTCGTTCCCAAGTGGTGGAGCCATGGCGGCGCGGCTACCCAAGCGAACGCGCCCTATGCACCCTGGATTTCATGGCCGACCGATTCGTCACCGTCTCGCTGGAGCGGCGCAACGTGCACTGCACGGCCCGGCTCCTGACCGACCGCGCCCCGCTGACCTGCGCCGCCGTCTGGGACGCGCTGCCCCGCTCCGGCGAGGTCTACCACGCCAAGTACGCCCGCAACGAGATCTACGCCCTCTTCCCGCCCCTCGCCGCCACGGAACCCCCACTGGAGAACCCCACGGTCACCCCGATCCCCGGCGACCTCTGCTACTTCTCCTTCACCGGCACCGAACTGGCCACGCGCGCCTACGGCTACGACCGCGAGCCCGGCCCCGGCACCACCGTGGTCGACCTGGCCCTCTTCTACGAACGCAACAACCTCCTCCTCAACGGCGACGTGGGCTGGGTGCCGGGGACGGTGTGGGGCGAGGTGGTGGAGGGCCTGGCGGAGATGGCGGACGCGTGCAACGACCTGTGGCGGACCGGGGCGGCGGGAGAGCGGCTGGCGTTCCGGCGCGCGTGAGGTCCGGCGCGCGTGGGGCCCTGCGTGCGTGGGGCCCTGCGTGCGTGAGGTCCGCCCGTCCGCCCGCCGCGCCGCTCAGACCTGCACGATCGGCTCCCGGGTGAACAGCGCCCCCAGCCGCGGGGCGTTCACCCGCCGGTCGGCGAGCCGCAGGCCCTCCCACACCGTCACCTGGTTCGCCGTGAGCACCGGCTTGGACAGGGACTTCTCCAGCAGCGACAGATGCGCGGCCGTGTGCAGCGCGGTGTCCGGCAGCAGCACCGCCTGGGCGTCCGGGGTGTCGGCGGCCCGCGCCAGGGTCAGCACGTCCTCCTCGCCCCAGGTGCCGACCTCCGCGGCCGTGACGATCCCCGAGGACCGCAGGGCGACGACCTCCAGCCCGCCGGCCCGCAGGAACTCCGCGAACAGCTCCGCCACGTCCTGCGGATAGGTCGCGCCGACGGCGACCCGCCGCACCCCCAGCTCCCGGGCCGCGTGCACAAAGGCGAACGACGTCGAGGAGGCGGGCATCCCCGCCAGCATGGCCAGCTGCCGCACCTGGTCCTGGGCGCCCTCCCAGCCGTGCACGAAGCCGCCGCTGGTGCACGCCCACACCACCGTCTCGGCGCCGGTCAGCCGCAGCTCCTCCATGCCGGCCGCGAGCCGATCGGCGGATCCCAGCTCGCGCAGCGCGTCCACCCGGTGCGCGTCCTCACCGACGTCGGTGTGCACCAGATCCACCCGGATGTCGCTGCCCAGAAGCTGCTCGATGCGTGGATAGTCGTCCTCGGCGGAGTGGCCCGGGTAGAGGAGTCCGAGTGCGGTCATGTCCAGCCTTCCTGCGTCTCTTCCGGCGTCTGTTCCCGCAAGCCGGGCCAGTCACGCGCCGCCTCGTCCAGCAGCGCCTGATAGGGCCCCACGGCTCGGGTACCCAGTCGGCGCAGCGCCGCCCACATCGTGACCTGGTTGGCCGAGATCACCGGCATGCGCAGCTCGGCCTCCAACTGGGGGATCACGTCGTACGTCGGAAGGTTGGTGCAGGACAGGAAGAGCGCGTCGGCGCTGCCGGGCCGGGCCGCGCGCCGGGCGATGGCGACCACCTCCCGGTACGGCACCTTCCAGATGTGCCGGGTCAGCCCCATGAAGGCGCACCCGGTGACCTCGGCACCGGCCTCGGCGACGTACTCGGCCAGCGCCCGGGTCACCGAGCCGGTGTACGGCGTGACCAGCGCGAGCCGTCGTATCCGCAGCTCGGCGAGGGCCTCCAGGAGCGCGCCGGAGGTGGTCACGGACGGCAGCGCGCCGGCCCGGCTCATCGCCGCGCACATCGCCCGCTCCCCGGCGATCCCGTCGACGAAGCTGCCCGAGGTGCAGGCGTAGGCGACGACCTCGGGGGCGACCGCGGTCAGCGCGCGGACCGCCTCGCCGAGCGTGGCGTGCTCGCTGACCAGCCGGGCCAGATCCAGGCTCACCTCCACCGGCACGAACGGGGTCCGGGTCAGGTGCAGCGACACCTCGTCCGGCACCCAGCGCCACAGCTCGCGGTCGAGCGCGAAGTCGAAGGGGGCGACGACCCCGACCCCGCGCTGGCGCCGGGGACCGCCCAGAAAGGAGACATCCGACGCGTCCATGGCAGGCACCGGCCTCACACGAGGGGAGAGAGGCGGGCGGCGCGCGGGCAACGGATGCCGGGGACGCCCGTGTTGACGACGGTAGGTTCGGGTGCGAGCGTGGTCAATCCGCCCATCTCAGCGCAGGTAGACCCAGCAGGTCAGTTCGGCAGCCGCCGGGAGCAGCCCCGCATGTTGACGTCCCCGCCCCTTCCCACCGTCCTCGTCCTGGACGCCGACCCGCCGCCCCGGCTCGGTCGGCTCACCGGCCGCGCCCGGATCGTCCGCACGGACGCCGCGGGGCTGGCCGACCGGCTGCCGACGGCGGACGTCCTGCTGGTCTGGGACTTCACCTCGCACGCGGTGCGCGAGGCCTGGCCGGGCGAGGGCCCCCGGCCGCGCTGGGTGCACACGGCGAGCGCGGGCGTGGACCATCTGCTCTGCCCCGAGCTGGCCGCCTCCGACACGGTGGTGACCAACGCGCGCGGGATCTTCGACCAGCCGATCGCCGAGTACGTGGCGGCCCTGGTGCTGGCCGTCGCCAAGGATCTGCCGCGCACCCTGGAGCACCAGCGGGAGCGGGTCTGGCGGCACCGGGAGGGACGCCGGGTGGCGGGCACGCGCGCGTGCGTGGTCGGTTCGGGCCCGATCGGCCGGGCGATCGTCCGCACCCTGAAGGCGCTCGGCGTGACGACGGCGCTGGTCGGACGGGTGCCGCGGACCGGTATCCACGGCCCGGCCGACCTGGACCGGCTGATCGCGCGCGCGGACTGGGTGATCGCCGCGGCCCCGCTGACCGAGCAGACGTACGGCATGTTCGACGCCCACCGCTTCGGCGTGATGCAGCCCTCGGCGTTCTTCGTCAACGTCGGCCGGGGCGGGCTCGTGGACGAGGACGCGCTGGCCCGGGCCCTGACCCACCGCTGGATCGCGGGCGCCGCGCTGGACGTGTTCGCCGCCGAGCCGCTGCCCGCGGACAGCCCGCTGTGGGAGCTGCCCGATCTGATCGTGTCCCCGCACATGAGCGGGGACACGGTCGGCTGGCGGGACGAACTGGGGGAGCAGTTCGTGGAGTTGTACGAGCGGTGGGCGGTGGGCAGACCCCTGCTGAACGTCGTCGACAAACAACGTGGTTACGTGCCCGGTCACTGACCCCTTGGAGGGTGCATGCAGCTCACCGACCTGACCGCAGGCCGGCTCCTCGACGGCTACCGCAAGGGCGAGTTCTCTCCCGTGGAGGCGACCGAACAGGCGCTGGAACGCGCCCGGCGGATCCAGCCGGAGGTGAACGCGTTCGTGCGGCTCACCGAGGAGGACGCGCTGGCGCGGGCCCGGGAGTCGGCGGAGCGCTGGCGGCGCGGCGAGCCGTGCGGGCTGCTGGACGGGGTGCCGGTGACGGTCAAGGACATCCTGCTGCTGCGCGGCCATCCCACCCTGCGCGGCTCCCGGACCGTCTCCGAGCAGGGCCGGTGGGACGAGGACGCGCCCTCCGTCGCCCGGCTGCGCGAGCACGGCGCGGTATTCCTGGGCAAGACCACCACCCCCGAGTACGGCTGGAAGGGCGTGACGGACTCGCCGCTCACCGGCGTGACCCGCAACCCGTACGACCCCGGGCGCACCGCGGGCGGCTCCAGCGGCGGCAGCGCGGCGGCCGTGGCGCTCGGCGCGGGCCCGCTGTCGCTGGGCACGGACGGCGGCGGCAGCATCCGCATCCCGGCGGCCTTCTGCGGCATCTTCGGGCTGAAACCGACGTACGGCAGGGTGCCGCTGTATCCGCCGAGCGCGTACGGCACCCTGTCCCACGCCGGCCCGATGACCCGGGACGCCGCCGACGCGGCCCTGCTGTTGGACGTCATTTCGGCTCCCGACGCCCGCGACTGGTCGGCGCTGCCGCCCGCGCCCGGCCCCTTCACCGAGGCCCTGCACGGCGGTGTGCACGGGCTGCGCGTGGCCTACTCGCCGACCCTGGGCGGGCAGGTGGCGGTCCGGCCGGGGGTCGCCGCGGCGGTGCGGCGGGCGGTGGCCCGGCTGGCGGACCTCGGCGCGTACGTCGAGGAGACCGACCCCGACATCAGCGACCCGGTGGAGGCCTTCCACACCCTGTGGTTCAGCGGCGCGGCCCGGCTCACCCAGCGCCTCTCCCCGCGCGGCCGGCAGCTGCTGGACCCCGGCCTGCGGGAGATCTGCGCCCAGGGCGCCCGGTACAGCGCGCTGGACTATCTGGCCGCGGTGGACGTCCGGATGCACCTCGGCCGCCGGATGGGCCGCTTCCACGAGACGTACGACCTGCTGGTCACCCCCACCCTGCCGCTGACGGCCTTCGAAGCGGGCGTGGAGGTGCCGCCCGGCGCGCCGTCCCACCGCTGGACCGGCTGGACCCCGTTCACCTACCCCTTCAACCTCACCCAGCAGCCCGCCGCCACCGTCCCGGTCGGCACGGACGAGGCCGGTCTGCCGGTCGGCCTCCAGGTCGTCGCCGCCCGCCACCGCGACGATCTGGTCCTGCGCACGGCCCACACGCTGTACGAGGCGGGGGTGGCGGTGACAGAAGACCCGGAGACCCTGGTACGGGCCGCGGAATAAACGGGGACAGTCTCCTGTTGGTGCGCTTCGGCAGGACAGCCAGGGCACACACAGGAGGCGCACACCGTGGCGGCGAACGAGGCAGTCGAGGCAGACGCGGCAGACGAGATCCGGGGTACGGCGCACGGCAGCGCCCCCGTCCCCCTGTCCGTGCTGGACCTGGTGACCGTCGGCGCGGGCCGCACCGCCACCGACGCCCTGCGCACCAGCGTCGAGCTGTCCCGGCTCACCGAGTCCCGGGGCTTCACCCGGTACTGGATCGCCGAGCACCACTCGATGCCCGGGGTCGCCTCCTCCTCGCCCGCCGTGATCCTCGCCCACCTCGCCGCCCATACCGAGCGCATCCGGCTCGGCTCGGGCGGCGTCATGCTGCCCAACCACGCCCCGCTGGTGATCGCGGAGCAGTTCGGCACCCTGGAGGCGATGGCGCCGGGCCGGATCGACCTGGGGCTCGGCCGGGCGCCGGGCACCGACGGGGCGACGGCCGCCGCGCTGCGCCGCACCGACACCCTGAACGAGGGCGCCGACGACTTCCCGCAACAGCTGGCGGAACTCACCCGGTTCCTGGACGACGACTTCCCCGACGGGCATCCCTACCGCCGGATCCACGCCGTACCCGGCCCGGTGCAGGGCACCACCCCCGGCGGGGTGCAGTCCGCGCACCGCCCGCCGATCTGGCTGCTCGGCTCCTCCGGCTACAGCGCCCGGCTGGCCGGTCTGCTCGGCCTGCCCTTCGCCTTCGCCCACCACTTCTCCTCGCAGAACACCGTCCCCGCCCTCGACCTGTACCGCGAGACCTTCCGGCCGTCCGCCGTGCTGGACGCGCCGTACGCGCTCATCGGGGTCGCCGCGCTCGCCACGGACGAGGAGCGGGAGGCCCGCCGGCAGACCCGGGCGATGGGCCTGAACATGCTCCGGCTGCGCACCGGGCGCCCCGGCCTCTTCCCCGTGCCGGAGGAGGTCGAGAAGCTGGAACTGGGCGCCGCTGAGGAGGACTTCATCGCCTCCTGGACCGCCACCGTGGTCTCCGGCACCGCCGACCAGGTCCGCTCCGGCCTGGACGACCTCCAGAAGCGCACCGGCGCCGACGAGCTGATGCTCACCACCCACGCCCACCGCGGCGAACTCCGGGTCCGTTCCTACGAGTTGATCGCCGACGCCTACGGCTTGCCCACCCGGTAGCGCTACTGCTGGCCCGCCGCGCAGGCCCCGGTGCCCAGCAGTTCGGAGATACGATCCGGCGGCACCGGACGGGAGTACAGCCAGCCCTGGCCGGTGTCGCAGCCGATCCGGCGCAGCCGGGTGGCCTGCGCGGAGGTCTCCACGCACTCGGCGGTGACCGTCAGGCCGAGCCGGTGGGCCAGCTGGATCATCGCCTCGACGATGACCTCGTCGGCCGGGTTGGGGGCGATCGCCGGGGCCTTGCCGGCGGCTTCGGCCTCGTACTGGAAGCCGCGGACGAAGGAGCCGTCCAGCTTCAGCACGGAGACCGGGAGCCGGCTGAGGTAGGCCAGGTTGGAGTAGCCGGTGCCGAAGTCGTCGATGGCGATCCGCACGCCCATGTCGCTGAGCGCCTGGAGCGCCTGGAGCGGGCGGCCGGCGGAGCCCATCACCGCCGACTCGGTCAGCTCCAGCTGGAGCAGATGCGGGGCGAGGCCCGTCTCGGCGAGCACCTCGGCCACGTCCGCCACCAGGTCGGAGTCCCACACCTGGCGTACGGCCACGTTGACGCTGACGAAGATGGGCGGCTCACCGGGGCGGTCCAGCTGCCAGCGGCGGGCCTGCCGGCACGCGGTGGCCAGCGCCCAGCGGCCCAGCTGCACGATCGAGCCGTCCTCCTCGGCCAGTCCGATGAACCGATTCGGCGTGAGGGTGCCGAACTGCGGATGGTGCCAGCGCACCAGCGCCTCGACCCCGGACAGGCGCCCGTCCCCCATGCCCACCAACGGCTGGTACTCCAGGGCGAATTCGCCCCGCTCGATGGCGGGGCGCAGCGAGGAGGAGAGGGCCTGACGGGTCATCCGGTGCGCGTTGCGCTCGGGGTCGAACAGGGTCCAGCGGCCCTTGCCGTCGGCCTTCGCCCAGTACAGCGTGGTGTCCGCGGCCTGCATCAGCCCGGTGGCGGTCGTACCGGCCGCATGGCGTTCCACGACCCCGATCGAGGCGGTCAGCGACAGCCGCTGGCCCGCCAGGTCGAACGGCTCCTCCAGGGCCTTCAGCGCCGACTCGGCGAGGTCGGCGAGCTGTTCGGTGCCGGTGGAGTCCTCGACCAGCAGCGCGAACTCGTCGCCGCCGAGCCGGGCCACGAGGGGGGTCACGGCGCGGGCGTAACCGGCCTCGTCGGCGACCCGGGTCAGGCGCTCGGCCACCGCGGCGAGGAGCCGGTCGCCGACGCGGTGGCCGAGGGTGTCGTTGACGGCCTTGAAACCGTCCAGGTCCAGATAGCACAGGCCGATCCGGCCGGTGCCGCTCTGCTCGTAGGCCTCCGCCTCCAGCGCGGCCGAGAGGCGCTCGAAGAACAGCGTGCGGTTGGGCAGCCGGGTCACCGGGTCGTGCATCTGCAAGTGCCGTAGCTGCGCCTGGAGTTCACGGCGGCCGCTGATGTCGGCGACCGAGAGCAGGACACCGGTCCCCTCGCCCTGGGCCAGCGGTGCCACGGTGACCTGGACCCACAGCGAGCGCCCGTCGGGATGTTTCAGCCGACGCGTGCAGCGCAGCCGCGCCTGCCTGCCGCGCAGCACCTCGCGGTAGGCGTGCCAGGTGCGGGGGTCCGAGGCCAGGTCCACCAGATCGGCGGCGGGCCGTCCGGGGAGCGCCTCCGGGTCGGCGCCGAGCAGTTCGCCGAGTGCGGAGTTGGCGCTGACGACGAGTCCCTCGGTGTCGACCACGGCCATGGACAGCGGGGCGGCCGCGAAGACACGGTGATAGGTGCTGTGATCACTGTCTGTAATTACTGTGACGGCTGACCGGTCGAGGTCTGCCGCGGGCGTCGGCCCTTCGGACGTTGCGCTCACCGCTCGCTCCCGCAGTGCACTCGATCTCTGTCCGTGCCTGTCCGTGCATTTCCGTGCCTGTCTTTGCCTGGCAGGGCCGGAAAGTGTGCCGATCATAGAGGCTGTCCCGGGGCCCTTCCAGCCACTGTCCAGTCTCCCGGATCGGACACAGGTTCTGACAGATCGTTTCTGCCCGCACCTGGACAGCTTCTTCAAGCCCCCGACCGGTTGTGACGTTCCGTGAGTGTTTCGGGGTGTCGGTCGCCGGAGTGCGCCGGGGCGTGCGCGTACCGCGCTCACCCTTCTGGTGCAGGCAAACAGGGCACAACGCGTCAAACAACAGCAATCTGGATGCGGGATTCCGATGCCGTGAACCGCACCCGGAGGTCAAGTCCGTGCCCAAGCTGCGCAGCACCGCCGCCGTGTGCACCACGATGTCGGCGCTCGCCGCGACCTCGATCCTCACCGGCCCGTCGGTCGCCGAGCCCTTCTCGCCGGCCCCGTGCGCCCTGCACCGCACCGACGCCCACCACTCGGAGGGCCTGGACACCTGGAGCCCCGGCTACACCCGCCCGACCAGGCCACTGGACGCCGTCCTGGTGTTCCTGTCCTTCCCCGACGCGACCCCGCGCACCACCCCCGCCGAGCTGACCGCCGACCACTTCCCGGCCACCAGCAACTTCTTCCGGCGGGCCTCCTACGGAAGGTTCACCCTGCACCCGCACGCGCTGAACCACTGGCTGCGCATGCCGCGCCCGTCGACCGCGTACGCCATACGGCGGGACTGGAGCGCCGAGAGCCGCGCCGCCTATCTGCGGGACGCGTTCGCCGTGGCCGACCGGGAGGTCGACTTCTCGCGGTACCCGGTCGTGTACTTCGTCGCCGACCCGGACGCCCCCGGAGTCGACTCGGACGCCACGAAGGTCGTCAACCTGGACACGCCCATGCACGTGGACGGCGCGGACGTCCGCCGGGTCGTCACGGTCTTCGAGAAGCACCCGCCGGACCGCCTCGTCCTCGCCCATGAGACCGGCCATGTCTTCGACCTGCCCGACCTCTACCACCGCCCGGTCGACGGCAAGGGCGACTGGGACACCTATGTGGGGGACTGGGATTTGATGGGCAGCCAGTTCGGCCTCTCGCCCGACCTGTTCGCCTGGCACAAGTGGAAGCTCGGCTGGCTGGATCCGCGCCAGGTGCTGTGCGTGCGCGGGACCGCGCCCACCCGGCTCACCCTGGAGCCGCTCGCCGCCGGCCCGGGCGTCCCGGTGCAGGACGCGGGCGGCGCGCCCGCCTTCGGCCTCGGCGACGGCGTGAAGCTGGCCGTCGTCCGCACCGGCCCGGACAGCGCGCTCGGCTTCGAGGCCCGCAGCACCGCCGGGAACGACCGCGCCGCCTGCCGCCAGGGCGTCCTCGTCTACCGCATCCACAGCGGCGCCGAGTCCGGCGACGGCCCGGTCCAGGTGGTGGACGCCCACCCGCACACCGAGGCCTGCTGGGAGAACTCGGTCTACCCGCCCCTGGCCGACGCCCCGGTCGCCCTCGGCGAGAGCTTCACCGTGCCCGGCGAGGGCGTGAAGGTGGAGGTGGAGGGAAGGACGGCGTCGGGCGCCTGGACGGTGAAGATCACCCCGGGGACGGGTGACGACTGAGCAGGTGACTGTGGCTGTATACGAAAACGGCGGGCCGGATTCTTTCGAACCGGACCCGCCGTTTCCCGTCTGTGCGCCGCCAGGGACTCGAACCCCGGACCCGCTGATTAAGAGTCAGCTGCTCTAACCAACTGAGCTAGCGGCGCCTGCTGACGTCGTAGACCTTAGCATCCTGGTCGGCGGGAGGAAAAATCGATATCCGCACCGCCGCCCGGGCGGCCCGCACGGCGGCCCACAGCAGCACCTCGGGCCCGGGCAGCCAGGGATGCCGGGTGTCCGGGGCGACCACCCAGCGGCAGCCGCCGGCGGCTTCCTCGGAGCCGGCCGCCGGAGCCGGGACGGTCACCGCGTCCCCGCTGCCGTGGCACAGCAGCGCCGGCACCGCCTCCGTACGCTGGCCCGACCCCCACTCCTCCCAGCGCAGCAGCGAGGGCAGCCGCTGGGCCGTACCGGGGGCGGCGAACAGCAGCATGCGGCCCCGGAACACCGCGACCGGCCCGGAACCCGGCCCCTCGCCCCACAGCTGGTCCACCATCCGGCGGCCGAAGACCGCAGGCGCGCTCACCACGTCGAAGGCGGTGCCGCAGGGCAGCACGACCGGCGCGTCCGGGCGCTCCGCCCACAGGGCCGGCGTGCTACGGGGATACGTTCCTGCCGAGGCGAGCCAGGCCACGCCGTCGCAGGTGACAGAGGTGACGTTCGGTGCACTGCTCATGGCACCCATATGTACCGGCGGTGAGCGCGCGGTTTCCCTGAGTTGCAGAAAACGAGGACAGGGCGGCGAGGGGAGGAGTATCTTGCCCGCCCGGCATATGCCACGGGCCGGTCTACGACGGGCTGTACCGGCTCTCTGCTACACCGGATCGGCGGAGGCGCGCCCCTCCCCGTTGCCCCGCAGCAGATCCCGCCCGAACTCGACCATCTTCTTCGCGTAGTCCTCGGTCCACTCCGCCCGATCGGCGATGTCCGCCGCGGTCAGCCGGTCGAACCGGCGCGGGTCGGCGAGCTGGGCCGCCGCGATGGCCTGGAACTCCACGGCACGGTCGGCGGCCGCCCGGAACGCCTGGGTCAGCTCGGTCGCCCGGGCCAGCAGGGCGCGCGGATCCTCGATCGACTCCAGGTCGAAGAAGTGCTCGGGGTCGGCGGCCGCCTCCGCGGGCTCGAAGATCAGGGGCGCGGGGCGTAGCCGCGGTTCGTTCCGACGCGGCGTGGGCTCCGCCATGTCTCCATCTCCTCCTCGTACGGTCCGCTCGGCACCGCCTGCGGGCGGGCCACCGTCCATTGTCCCGCGCCCGCGCAAGGGGCGGTCACGACGGAGGATTCAGGCTCACCGGACACGACTCCCACAGCTGCACCCCGGCCGCGAGCAGCTCCCGTACGGCGCGCTCCTCGCCGGCCGCCCACACGGCACCCTCCCCCTCGAAGAGCCGCTCGTACGCCCTGTCGTGCACCGCCCCCTGCCGGGGCAACGGGTGACCCTCCCCGAGCCCCCGCCCCAGATCCTCGAAGAAGTTCCACGCCTCCAGCACCGCACCGGACGGCATCCTCCGCCGCCCCGGATCCGCGAGCCACCGCTGCACCCGGCCCAGCTCCAGCACACCGTCCCCGCCGGCGACCGCCCCCCACCCCCGCCGCCGCGCATACACCCGCGCCTGCCGCACGGTCACGAACACCGGCACACGCCCCCGGTCCGCCAGCACCCGGTCCCCCTCGTCACCGCGCCCCCCGACCCACAACACGACAGCACTGCGCCGAAGCGCGCGCACTCGGTACGTGTACACGCTTGTCATGTGGCGGAGGGGTCGCTGCTGGGGGAGTCGGAGACGAATGAGCCCATGCCGGGGGTTGTGATGATCAGGCCGTCCTCGCGGAGGGCTGCGGTGGCCTTGCGGACGGTGGTGCGAGCCACGCCGAACTCCTGCTCCAGGCGCACTTCGGAGATCAGCGTCCGGGGCGGGTACTCGCCGCTCGTGATCCGTCGACGGAGGACGTCAGCGATCTGCGCCCACTTGGGCCGGGTCGGGTCGAATTCGATCACAGCCGGACTGTACGCATCAGGTCCCATCCGAACATAGATGCGTCTATGGGTAGCTGGCTATGGACAGGGGTATACAGGGGTCGCTACTCTGCTCAGCGCAACAAGACCCCCGCGACGGGTGGAGCCGTCCGGGGGCGTGGCCACCAACTGACAGTGGAGTTGATGACACTGAGCATTATCTACGCACTGGCGTTTTGGGCCCTTGGCGTCCTCGCGCCCGGCACGGGCAGGCGCCGCAAGCTGGTCCGCCCCGTCGGCGAGAACCTCGTACCCGCACCCCGCCGGACACCGACGCACCGACCGCTGCCCACCCACCGCTCCCCGTACGGACTTGACACGCCCCTCGATGCGCGGGAGACGGCCTCGATCCGCCCCTACCTCCGCGCATTGCCTGTGATGACTGTGGAGGCGGTGGTCCGATGAGTGAGCAGCCCACCCGTGCGGAGGGGCGGCGCCCGGTGCGGATGTGTGTGCGCTGCTGTGCCATCACCGATTCCCCGGTGGTCGTCGCGGAGGTGCACGCCAACAGCGGACCGGGATGGACGGTGTACGCCTGCCCGACCTGCTCCCCGCACTTCTCCCCGGTGCCGGGCGCTGGTGAGGGCTGAACGGACGCTTCGGTTACCCGACGGGGCACCTCAGTCCAGGCATTGAGCGGTTCGGCGAGCATGTCACCACTGCCAGGGACAGATACGAGGGGCGTTCGAGGTAGAAGCCGAACGACACATCACCACCCATGTGCAGTCGCTCGGCGGCGCTGTTGGCCAGTTGGGCCAGGCGAGTGGGGTCCTGGTCGCGCTCGGAAGCGAACCGAGGGGCGTACTCGGCCAGCCTTTCGCCGATCCAGGCTGCCGCTTCCTTGGGTTCGTCCCACGTGCCACGGATCAAGGAGCGGGGCTTGATGAGCCAGTACGCCGTTTCGATCGGTGGCAGATCGGATGGCGGGAACTCGGCCACCACTTCCCGGTAGCGCTTGAGCAGTTGCTCTGCCCTCACGTCCTCGCCGGACACCGGAGCCGGTGGCGGCTCAGGGTGTGGGGGACGCCGTAGAGCCTCGGTGTCGAAGCGCTCCTTGGGGCCGGTCCAGAGGTAGCCGTGGTGGTGCACCAGTCGTTCCGTTCGAGAGGTGTCGGCCGGGCCGGGTCCAGGGATCCGGCCCGGCCGACGGGAGGGAGGATCAGGCGCGCAGGCCGAAGCGCGCCGGGTCGATGCCGGCCGCGTCCAGCTCCTCCGTGGTGAACCGCAGCGGCTCCGCGCTCGGCCGCTTGCTGTCGCCCAGAGCCCAGGTGCCCTCACCGATCCGGGCCAGGGTCACGCACGCTTCGCCGTCCGGGTGAGTGCTTCCCCCGCACGCCTTCGCGAAGGAGGCCCCGCTGATGTCGAGCGCGTACAGGTCGGTTCCGTTCTGCATCGCTGCACCTTCCTGCTCAACTAATCACGGCCATGGCTGACCGCCGCCGCCCACGCAGGGCGGGAGTTCAAGGGATGGAGCGCGCTTCACGTCCTGGAGCGCTTGCCGGAGCCGGTGCAGCGCCAGCACTCACAGGGAGGCCAAGCGCTCGTCATCAGAGGCGGAAGGTCATCGGCGGCACATACGGCCTGCTCGGGACCCCAGGTCCGACCCGAGTCATGCGATACCCGAAGCGTCATCAAGGGGCGCTCCGCCATGAGCTGCGCGTAGGTCTTTCCGCTCATGATTCGTGCGCCTCTTTCTGGTGCTGACGCAGCTCCACGTTTGCGTCGGATACGGCGCTGTGGTCACCCCTGGAGCGGGCGTCCTCCCTGCTGACCGAGAGGGACAGACACTCTGAGCAGCCAGGCACGGCGGAGGGGTCGGCCGGTAGCTCGGCCAGGTGGTAGCCCTGCGGCTTCTGTGACATTGCTTCCTTCCCGGCTCATCTGCGCGATGGAAGGAAGCTAGGAGGCGACGCGTCCGGGGCTCTATGAACTTGCATGAGTTTGCACGTCAAATCTGGTACTTCAGCGCCATATTGACGGAGTATCAGCAGGTCAACCAAGCTGATGCAAGCCCAAGCAAGCACCTAGTCCAGGGAGCCGGACATGGCCGTGGAGTTCGTTGGGATCGACCCCGACACCGACCGGGACCACTGCCCCACCGTGTGGGCGGACGTGGAAGCTCAGGAGATCTTGTTGCAGGGGTGGAAGCCCAGCACCGAGACTCAGGCACAGTGCGAGGCAAGCAGCCCCGCGAACGGTTCGGTACCCGACAGCGAGGCCATCGTCAGGATTCCGGCCCGGATGATCCCGATGATCAGGGAGGCGTGTGATGCCGTCGAGCGTGCCCAGCTTCGCTGAGCTGCTGGGCCAGTGTGACCGGTCTGCCGTGCATCTGGAGCTGCGCGACTGCTATGCCCCAACGGACCGGTTCGAGGCGTGGAAGCGGGGTGAGCGAATCAACTGGGAGGACCGCGAGTCCTGGTGGCATCCCTATGACCAGTTGATCTCGGATACGGTGGCCCGTGGAGTGTCCGTCCGCCGGGCTCGGATCGTCTCCGAACCTGTATCGGAGTACATCCGCTGGGAGCACTACGTCACCCATGCCAACCTCACAGCGGGTGAAGAGGTGCGCTGGCTGCCACGGCGACGTGCCACAGACATCGCTCTGCCGGGAAATGACTTCTGGCTGTTTGACGGCGCACTGCTCCGGGTGCACCACTTCTCTGGTGACGGCGTGGTGGTCGAGGACGAGATCACGGCGGACCCGGAGACGGTGAAGCTGTGCTCCACTGCCTTCGAAGCAGTCTGGGATCGAGCGACCCCGCACCACCTGTACAAGATCTGACGAAGGCCGGCTCCGTGCCCCCGCATCCCTCTTCAAGCGTCCAGAAGGCCCGCGAACTCCTCGCCGGCCGCCTCCGTGAGATTCGGAAGGACGCCGGGATCAGCGGGCGGGAGCTGGCTTTCAGGTGTGGCTGGTCGGAGTCGAAGTCGTCCAGGATCGAGAACGCCAGGACGCCTCCCTCCGACTCGGACATCAAAGCCTGGTGCCGGGCCTGTTCCGCTGAAGATCAGGTAGCCGACTTGATCGCTGCCAACAGGCAGTCCGCCGATGCACATGTGCAGTGGAAGCGACTCCAGCGGACCGGTCTCCGTCGCCTGCAAGAGTCCACAGGCGACCTCTACCAACAAACAAAGACGTTCCGTGTCTACGTTTCCGACGTGATCCCTGGGTTCCTCCAGACACCCGGATACGCCACTGCCCTCTTGTCCTCCATCGCAGACTTCCGGGGGACGCCGAACGATGTGAGTGACGCGGTCGCGGCCCGCATGAGGCGTAACCAGGTGCTCAGCAACGGCGCCCGGCGGTTCTCGTTCGTCCTGGAGGAGGCGGTGTTGCGGTACCGGCTGTGCAGTGCCGAGACCATGGCGGCACAGCTCGGCCACCTGCTCGGGGTCATGGATTTTCAGAACGTCGCCGTAGGCATCGTGCCGTTCTCTGAACAGCGAACGGTGTGGCCCATGTCGACCTTCACGATCTTCGACGACACCAGGGTGCACGCGGACACGCTGGACGCTGCTTCCACCCTCACACAGCCCAGCCAGATCCAGCTGTATGCCCGCGCCTTCGAACGGCTGTCACAGGGAGCCGTACGGGGAGGGGCAGCACGTTCTCTGATAGCGGGTGCGCTGGCATCTCTGGACTGACTGCGCACCGGTATCCAGGGCAGCTCACGGACGCCAACTCACCCTGTGCTCCGCCAAATGCGCCAGCACCGCATGGTTCGCCTCCCAGCCGTCCGGGAATTTCACCAGCGTGCCCAGCTGGACCGGTTCCGTGGAGGGGTAGTCGTCCAGGAGGTCGGTGACGCCCGCGCGGCAGACCACGATGCAGGCGTGGCGGTGGCGGGAGGCCAGGACGCAGAGGCGGCCGGTTTCCAGGTGGAAGGCGGTGGCGTCGGGGCGGCCGGAGAGCGGGTGCAGGACGACCGTGACGTCGTACTCCCTGCCCTGGAGGCGGTTGGCCGTGTCCACCGTGACGTCCGGGACGCCCAGCTCGGTCAGCGCCGCCCGGACCGCGGCCGCCTGGTCCCGGTGGGCGGTGCCGACGGCGACGCGGTCGGCGGTGAGCGGAGCGGGGGCGGGGGAGCGCTCGGAGAGGGCCGCGCCGCCCCGGTCCAGCAGGCGCCGTACGACCGTCGCGACCGCGCGCACCGCCTCCGGGTCCGTGCGCGGGGTGTGCCGGGCGGGCAGCTCCAGCAGGCCCCAGCCGGACTCCGCGGCCTCGTCGATCACCCGGTCCGGGCCGGAACCGTCACAGGGGACGGCGAAGGTCAGCCGGCGGTCGCCGTGGCCGGTGCCGCTGCGGAAGGGGGTGTACGGGTAGAACGCGTCCGAGACCAGCGGGGCCGCGGAGGCGGGCAGCCGCCAGGAGACCGGGAGGCGGTGCTGGGGGAGGGTCGGGTTGTGGGCGAGGAGGGTGGACACCGCCGACGCCGAGGGGTCGTACGACAGACCCGCCCACTGCTCGCTGCCGACGATCGCGAACGGGTCCAGCTGACCGGGGTCGCCCACGAACAGCGCCCGCTCGAACAGCCCCGCCACGGCCAGCAGCGCGTCCGAGCGCATCTGGTACGCCTCGTCCACGATCGCGTGCCGCCACGGCTCGTCCGTCTGCACATGCGCCCACTTGGCGGCCGTGGACAGCACCACCGGGAGGCCGGTCAGGTCGGCCGCCTTCGCGGAGGTGCGGACCTGCGGCAGCTCGTCCAGCGCCTTGTCGTAGGGGTCGGTGTCGCTGCTGTGCAGCCGGCCGACCGGCAGCTCCGGGTTCTTCTCGGCGAGCCGCAGCACGAGATCGTCCACCTGGGCGTTCGTCTGCGCCACCACCATCAGCGGGCGGCCCGCGTCGGCCAGTTCCAGCGCCGCGCGGACCACCAGCGTGGACTTGCCGGCGCCCGGCGGGGAGTCGACCACCACGCCCCGCTCGGTGCCGTGCAGCGTGTCGTGCAGGATCGCGGCGGTGGCCCGCGCGGCGGCCGTACCGGGGTCGAAGCCGACCGTCGTCACAGGACGTCCTCCTCGGTGATGGGGTCGGCGGCCTCATGGGCGGTCTCGCCCGGCGGGCCGCCGTGGGTCCACGGGGTCTGCTCCGGGTCGGGCAGTCTGGCGCCGCCGCGCGGCTCGTGCTCGAAGAGCGTGAAGCAGATCCGGTCGCCCTTCTCCGGGACCGACCCCGGATCCGGCTCCCTGCCGCGGCCCATCTTGTCCAGGATCCGCAGGACCAGCAGCCCGTCGGCCTCGGCGGCCACGAACTCCGCCGACTGCGGCCGGCCGCCCAGCGAGCGGTACACCTTCGCCCGCTCGCCCAGCTGCGGCCGGTCGTCCGTGCGGACCGTCACCAGCGGGCGCGGGCTGGGCCGCTTGCCCTCGCTGTACGCCAGGACGACATCGGTCACCTCGCCCGTGAACGCCTCCCCGGCCAGCCGCCGCCCCGCCATCACCAGCGGATCGTCCAGCGCCTCCTGCGCCTCAAGCCGCGCCTGCTCACGCTCGCGCGTGGCCAGCTTGTTCGCCGCCGTCACCGCGTCGTCCCGGCGCGGCTGCGGGGGTTCGCCGGCCAGCACCCGGTCCCGGTGGCCGGTGAACGACCAGCGGTCCCGGGTCCAGCGCTCCGCGACATGCGCGCCCTCCGGCAGCGCCCGCAGCAGGTCCAGCCCCCGCCACACCGCGTCCCAGGTGGGCCGGGTACGGCTCTCCACCAGGTCGCGGATCTCCCGCTCGGCCGCGGTGAGCGCGGCCAGCCGGTCGTCGGCGTCCAGCGGGTCCTCGGCGGCGGCGAGCGCGGCCCGCGCGCGGTCGTAGCGCTCGATCGCCGGGGCCAGCAGCCGGTTGTCGAAGGCCGGGTCGGTCGCCGGGCCCGCGGGCGGGCACAGCAGCTGGCCGTCGGCGTCCCGGGCGCTCTCCGCGCGGGCCGCCGCCTCGGCGCCCGGAACGCCCTCCGGCGGGTCGATCCAGGCGAGCAGCGCGCCCAGGTGCTGGTCCTCCAGGCTGGACTGGCCGGTCGCCCAGTGCCGGGACAGCACATCGGTCAGCGCGAGCAGCAGGGAGGAGCCGGGGACCCGGGCCCGCTCGCCGTAGTGGGTCAGCCAGCGGCCGAGCAGCGGTACCCGCGGCGGCGCCGGGTAGGGCGCGTCGGGGTCCTGCTCGGCGGTACGGCGGAACCGCATCGAGCGGCCCAGCAGCCGTACGAACTCCACACCCGCGCGGCTGGGCACGATCAGCTGGGCCGCGTCCGTGCACAGCTCCACCTCGACCTTGACCCGCTTGCCGGTCTCCGGGTCGGTCTCGGACCGCTCGGCCGCCTCCACCGCCTGCGCGTACGACTCGACGTACGGCAGGACGACATCGGCCAGCTCGGCGAGGAACGTGAACCGCAGATCCCGGTCGCGCGGCTGCGGTACGACCAGCAGGCGCGGCGCGTCCCGGTCGGTGCCGACCAGCGCGCCGAGCGGGGCGCCCGCCTCACCGGCGGTGGTGAGCGGCACGAACACCAGCGGGCGGTCCGACAGATGCCGGTGCCGGACGGTCGCGACGGGCTGGGCCCGGCCGCTGCCGACGGCCTCGAGCCGGGCCAGGGTGCTGATCAGCGACATACGGCCGCCACCTCCGCCCCGGCCGGCGTCTCCCCGGCCAGTGCCGCCGCCTCGGCCAGTGCCTCCGCGCGCAGTTGCGCCGCCCGGCGCAGCGCCGCCACCGCGGGGTCGTCCGGGTCGCCGTGCTCGCCGCGGGCCGCCGCGAGGACCTCCTCGACCGTGGTCAGACCGCCCAGTTCGGCGCGCAGCGGCCGGCCGAGGCGGGTGACGGCACCGGCCGCGCGGGCCCGGTCCCGGCAGTGGAAGGCCAGCTCGCACGCCGCCAGGCACTCGGGCGCGTAGGTCGCCGGGACCGCCGCCACGGCCGCCGAAAGCTCCTCGGCGCTTTGGTCGGGCGCGAAGCAGGTGCCCTCGGGCAGCGCGCCGGCGATCTCCTCGATCCGGGTCAGCCGGGCCAGCTGGCGGGCGGTGACCGCGCGCTGCTTGCGGACGTCCACGGCGGATCCGCCGGGCAGGTTGGAGAAGTCCTTCGGGCACACCAGCAGCACCCGGTGGCGCACCCGCGGGGCGGGATCCAGGCGTCCGGCGACCTCCTCCAGGGCGAGCACATAGACCGCCGCCTGCCGGGCCGCCGCGCCCACCTTGGCCGGGTCGGCCGCGCCGTCCAGCAGCGGGAAGGACTTGATCTCCACCACGGACCAGCTGCCGTCCGGGTGCACGACCACCGCGTCCGGCTCCAGGAAGGCGAGCGAACCGGCCACGTCCAGGGCGAGCATCGGGTGGTCCAGCAGGGTCCAGCCGCCCGCCCCGGTGGCCTCGCGCAGCGCCAGCGCCGTACGGGCCGTACGCCCCTCGGGGCCGTGTGCGGTCAGGTCGGGCACGGCGGCCTCGGCGGGCGGCTCGGCGCCCGGGTCCAGCCGGGCGTGCACCAGTCGCAGCAGCTCGGCGCCGCCGTCCGCCTTCACCTTCGCCTCGAACGCGTTCCCGCGGGTCAGCGCGAACTGCGACTGCCCGAACCCGGACGGTGCGCCCAGCGCGCTCGCCAGCCGGGCCTTGTCCACCCCGGCGCCGTCCAGGATCGCCCGGCGCGCGCACCCGGGGTTCGCGGCGAGCGCCGCGAGGGCGCGGGCGTCCAGGGCCTTGGCCGGGACCTCCGGACCGCGCAGCTCAGCGAGCCGGTGTCGCAGCCCCTTCGCCCGCGTCGTCGGAAGAGGCGTCCGCTGCGTCACCGGCGTCGAGCCGCGACTCGCGCTGCCGTGGAATTCGCTCACCCGCGGAAGTCTGGCATCCGGCACTGACAATCGGGGAGCCCACGCCGTCCGAGGCCGTCGCCGGGGCTGTCGCCGCAGCCGTCGCCGGGGCTGTCGCCGGGCGCCGGAGCAGCCGGGCCCGGACCAGGTCCACGGCCCGCGTCACCGACGGCGCCAGCAGCAGGCCGGCGCCCATCACGGCGGCGCCCGCGACCGCGTCCAGCAGGTAGTGGTTGGCGGTGCCCATGACCACCAGCGCGGTGCCGAGCGCGTAGCAGACGGCGAAGATCCTGCTCAGGCGGGAGCTGCCGTGCCGCCACAGCATCACCCCGCACCACAGCGCCCAGCCGACGTGCAGGCTCGGCATGGCCGCGTACTGGTTGGTCATGCCGCCCATACCGCGCGGCGCGCTGGCCTCGGCGCCCCACCAGCCGTACGAGCTGAAGTGCGCCATGGTGTCGACGAAGCCCTGGCCGGCCGGGAGCAGCCGGGGCGGCGCGGTGGGCAGCAGGATGAAGCCGATCAGCCCGATGAACGTGGACGTCATCAGCCAGGTGCGGGCCGAGCGGTAGTGCGCGCTGCGGGACCGGAACAGCCAGACCAGGACCGCGGGCGTGACGACGTAGTGCAGCGAGGCGTACCAGAAGTCGGCCGGGACCCCGATCCACGCCTCGCGGGTGAAGAGCCGGTTCAGCGGGTGCTCGGCGTTGAGGTGCAGCATCTTCTCGAAGCGCACGATCGCCCGGCCGTGGTCGACGGCGCCCGAGACGTCGTCGCGCGCGAGCAGCCGGCCGGCCAGGTAGCAGCCGTACACCAGCAGGATCAGCGGCAGTTCGGTCCACCAGCGCAGCCGGGTGGGGGCCACCTCGGTGCCCGGTGTCTCGCTCTGCGGCATCCGATCCGCCCTCCCCGCTTCGCTGTCTGGTCCACCCGGTCGGGCGACCGTGCCACTTTACGGCGTCCCGATCACACCCCTCTCCGGGTGCTCCGGCCCTCAAAGACGCCGACACCGGCCGCCGGGTTGCTCCGGGGCGGGGTGCGCGATGATGGAGGGGAATCCCTGTTTGGAAGCCCCCGGAAAGGTTCCCCATGGCACCGCGCATCCTGCTGGCCCGGCACGGACAGACGGAATGGTCGCTGTCCGGCAAGCACACCGGCAGGACCGACGTGCCGTTGCTGGAGGAGGGCCGGCGCGGGGCCAAGCTGCTCGGCGAGCGGCTGCACCGCGCTCCGCTGGACGGACTGCCCGGCGTGGAGGTGCGCACCAGCCCGCTGGCACGCGCGCGTGAGACGTGCGAACTGGCCGGCTTCGGCGACCGCGCCACCTCCTGGGACAGGCTGATGGAGTGGGACTACGGCGCCTACGAGGGCATGACCCCGGCCGAGATCCAGGCCGTGCGGCCCGGCTGGCTGATCTGGCGGGACGGCGTCCCGGAGGGCGAGAGCGTCGCCGAGGTCACCGCGCGCGCGGACGAGGTCGTCGCCTGGGCCCGCTCGGCCGACCGGGATGTCCTGGTCTTCGCCCACGGCCACATGCTGCGGTCCATCGGGGCCCGCTGGCTGGGCCTGCCGCTGGAGTTCGGCGCCCGCATAGGACTGCATCCGACGTCACTGTCCGTACTGGGCTGGGCGTACGGGGAGCCGTCGATCGTGAGCTGGAACGACATCGGCCATCTGGCGGGCTGAGCGTCCCCGGGTGCCCGGCGGACCTCAGGCCCGCCCCGCCCTCGGCATCGACGCGTGCCGGTCCAGGAACTCCGACACCCCGGACGCGCGGCGGTGCGGCAGCAGCACCCGCGCGGTGCCCGCCAGCATGCTCTGGATGCGCGAGGACTGGACCTGGTCCAGGAGGGACAGCACGCGCAGGCCGGCCGCCGCCGCCTCGTCGGGACGGCCCTCGCGGGCGAGGTCGTCGGCCAGTTCGGCGGTGTACAGCGCGATGTTGCGGGAGAAGTGGGGGTCCTGGAGCGCGGCCGCCCGGTGCGCGTGCCGGGAGGCCCGGCGCCAGTCGCCCAGGGTGGACCAGCACTGCGCCTCCAGCCCCTCCAGCTCGGCCTCTCCGTAGAAACTCATCCACTCGGGGTCGGCGTCCGAGTGGCCCCGCTCGAAGAGGGCCTGCGCCCGGGCCAGCGCCCGCGCGCAGCCGGTGCGGTCGGCGAGCCCCGCCCAGCCGCCCGCCTCGCGCAGCGCGAGCAGGGACATCAGGCGGGCAGAGCCCAGCGGCAGGGCGGCGCGCTGCGCGGCCTGCGCGGCGCGCAGCGCCTCCCGGGGGCGGCCGGCGTCCCGCGCGAGGAACGCGGTGTTGCAGAAGGCGTGCGCCTCCAGCGCCGGATCGCCGGTCATCCGGGCGGTGGCCAGCGCCTCCGCGTAGTGTGAGCGGGCGTCGTCGAAGCGGCCGGAGTCATGGGCCAGCCAGCCCACCGAGATGGCGAGTTCACCGGCACCGGAGTGCAGCCGGTCGGCGGTGGTCTGCCGGGTCGCGCCGGCGTCCAGCAGCGCGTAGGCCGCGCGCAGCGGAGCCGCCGCGCGCCGGTAGAGGCCGTCCGCGCCGTGCCGGTCGTCGAGCAGCCGGATCCGGCGGACGGCCTCCTCCAGGGCGGCCGCCTCGGAGCTTCCGGCGCGCCGTGCGGACGGCACGGCCGCCGCCACGCCGGTGGCGAGCCCCAGCGGGCCCAGGGTGGCGGCGGCCACGGTGACGCCTCCGCCGGTCATGAATGCGCGACGCAGCACGTCGCTCTCCTCGTGGTTCGGGTGGTGTTTCGGGTACGGCTCGTGCGGGTCGTACGGGCTGCCGGGGTCCTCGTACGGATCGGTGCCGTACGGGTCGGTGACGCGCAGGCCGCTGGCGTACGGCTTCGGGACATACGGATCCGCGGGCTCCGGTGACTCGACGGCGCGCTCTTCGACGGCCGGGCGCGCCGCCCGGCCGCGGACGGACGAGCGGGGCGCGAAGCCGAGGTCGGCCAGCGTGCGGCCGGGGAACATGTGCAGGAACACCCGCTCGTAGGCGTAGTTGGGGCAGCGGATCTCGCCCGCCTCGACCCGTCCGACATAGCGCGCGTCACAGCTCACCCGCTCACCGATCTCGCGGGCGGCACGCCGTACCAGAGCCGCGAACTCAGCGGGTGAACGGCGGCCGCGCAGCTGCCGGAAGGCGAGGTTCGGCCGGGGTGGCCGTTCGGGCAGTGACGAGGTCTCGGTTGACGACGCCATGGCCGGGTCCTCTCGTGCGAACCGTCGAACCAGGCCGGGGCCGGGGCGGTTTCGGATGAGTTGCCCGAGTGACGCCCTGGTTCCGGCGGGCATGAACGTACCTGCTGTGACCGGTCCGCCACGCGGTGTTTGGCTACAAACCGGATATCTCATCCACGATCCGCCATGAAGTGCCATCCTTTGCGGCGCACTTGTGCCGTAGCCGTTGACCCGCTCACGCGTTGAACCCGTTGGACCGCAACAGTGCTGTGTGGTGGAGGCCGGTATGGAGACCAGCCAGAGAAACGACCCCTGTCCGCCGTCGCCGGTGCCGGTGGCCGCGGGTGACGTGGGATGCGACCTTGTGACGGTACCGGCCCGGCAGGGGCTGGAGGCGGTCGACATCCTGCGGCGCGGGGCGACGCGGGCGGTGGGGCCCGTCCTGCACGACGACGGCGGAGGCACTCTCGGCTTCCTGGTGCCGGCCGGTACGGCGGCCGGCTGGGACGTGCCCGGCAGCACCTGCACGGAGACGGACGGGCGCGGGCTCAGGCTGGCCCCGCAGCCGCCGGTCGAGGGCTCCGACTGGCTGCTGCCGCCCGGAGAGGAGCACCTCGCCACCGACCCGGTGGTGCTGCGCCGGGCCCTCGGCGAGGCGGCCCGGCTGATCGAGGCGGCCGACAGCTGCCGCTGAGGCACGACCCCCGGACACCTGCGAAAATGGACCGGTGGGCAGGGCCAGGGATGCGGGGAAAGCGAAGGACGCGGCGCGTACGCGGCGCAGGGCGGGCGGTGCCGCCGCCGTCGTGGAGGCCGTCGACGGCGGACTCGCGGAGCTGGTCCCCGACCCGGACCGCGGGCGGGCCTGGACGCTGCTGATCGACGGGGCGCCCCAGTCGCATGTCGACCTGGACGACCCCGCGTACCTCTCCTTCGAGTACCAGCGCCGCCTCGGCCATGTCATCGACCTCGTCGCGCCGCCCGGCAGGCCCGTGCACGTCGTGCACCTCGGCGGCGGCGCCTTCACCCTCGCCCGGTACGTCGCCGCGACCCGGCCCCGCTCCACCCAGCAGGTCGTGGAGCGCGACGCGGCCCTGGTCCAACTGGTCCGCCGGGAACTGCCGTTGGATCCGAACGCCCGGGTCCGGGTGCGGTCGGTGGACGCCCGCGCCGGGCTCGCCAAGGTGCCCGACGGCTGGGCGGACCTGGTCATCGCCGATGTCTTCAGCGGCGCCCGCACCCCCGCCCACCTCACCTCCACCGAGTTCCTGGACGAGGTCCGCCGGGCCCTCGCGCCCACCGGGGTCTACGCCGCCAACCTCGCCGACGGGCCGCCGCTCGCCCATCTGCGCGGGCAGATCGCCACCGCCGCCGCCCGGTTCGGGGAACTCGCGCTGATCGCCGACGCGGCCGTACTGCGCGGCAAGCGCTTCGGCAACGCGATCCTCGTGGCGTCGGACGCCCCGCTGCCGCTCGCCCAGCTCACCCGCCGCGCCGCCTCCGACCCGCACCCGGGCCGGGTCGAACACGGCAAGCCGCTCATCGACTTCACCGGTGGTGCCGTCCCGGTGACGGACGCGGCGGCCGTGGCCTCGCCGGCCCCGCCGCCCTCGGTGTTCCGCTGAGCCGTTCCGCCGAGCCGCCGCGCTAGTAGGTGCCGATCTGCACCTGCGGGGGACCGTCGTGCCAGGTGCAGAACACCGACACCCGGTCCGTGCTCCGGCTGAACTCCACCCGGATCCAGGTCTCCGTCTTCCACACCTTCATCGACCAGCCGCTGCCCGGGGTGGCCGAGACCAGGGTGGCGTCGGCCGCGCCCAGCTCGAAGACCGCCCGCCCGCCGTCGGTGTCGTACGCCTTGACCCGGCCGGACGCGGTGGGGGTGGGGGTGGCAGCGGGGGTGCGTGAAGCGGTAGGTGCGGGGGTGGGGGACGGACGGCGGGACGGGGACGGGGGCGGCGGACTCGGCGAGGGTGCCGGCGGCGGCGCCGGTGTGCCCGTCGAGCTCTGCGGGGACGCGTCGGACGCCGTCACGGGCAGGGCGCGCGGCGGGGCGTACGCGGTGGCGGCCAGCACCGTGTGCACGCCCCACCACGACAGCGTGACCGCCGCTCCGGTGGCCAGCAGCCACGCCAGTACGTGTACGAGTCCTCTGCGCATCGCGGGCCATACTGCCCCAGGGGTGACACCGGTTGTCCACAGGGGCGGAGTTGTCCACAGGCCCCGGACCGGCGTGGGCCGCATGGCGTACGGTGCGGCGCATGGCAAGTGTGCTCGTGGTCGAGGACGACCAGTTCGTACGCTCGGCGCTGATCAGGCAGCTGACCGACGCCGCGCACACCGTGCGCAGTGTGGGCACGGCGCTGGAGGCGCTGCGCGAGGTCGCCCATTTCCGTTTCGACGTGGTCATCCTGGACCTCGGACTGCCGGACCTGGACGGCTCCGAGGCGCTGAAGATGCTGCGCGGCCTCACCGACGTACCCGTCATCGTGGCCACCGCCCGGGACGACGAGGCGGAGATCGTCCGGCTGCTGAACGCCGGGGCGGACGACTACCTCACCAAGCCGTTCTCCGTCGAGCACCTCTCCGCCCGGATCGCGGCCGTGCTGCGCCGGGCCCGCTCCGGCGGCGCGGAGGCCGCGCCCTCCTCGGTGCTGCGGGTCGGCGGGCTGACCGTCGATCCGCTGCGCCGCCAGGCCGAGCTGGACGGGGTCCGCCTGGACCTCACCCGCCGCGAGTTCGACCTGCTCGCCTTCCTCGCCGGCCGCCCCGGCGTGGTCGTCCCGCGCAAGGAACTCCTCGCCGAGGTCTGGCAGCAGTCGTACGGCGACGACCAGACCATCGACGTACATCTGTCCTGGCTGCGGCGGAAGCTGGGGGAGACGGCGGCCAGGCCGCGCTATCTGCACACGCTCCGGGGGGTCGGCGTGAAGCTCGAACCGCCCGCCGAGGGGGAGCCGCCGCGATGAGATGGGCACTGGTCAAGGTCTGCCTGGCGGTCACCACCATGGTCGTGGTCGCCTTCGCCGTCCCGCTCGCCCTGGTCGTCAAGGAGATGGCCCGGGACCGCGCGTTCTCCAACGCCGAGCGGGAGGCCGCCGCGGTCGCGCCCGCGCTGTCCATCACCACCGACCGGGACAAGCTGGAGCGGGTGGTGGCCTCGGCCGGCGCCGACTCCGGGATGGCCGTGCACCTGCCCGCCGGGGGCGGCCGGGCCGCGCTCGACCTGGGCCGGCAGCGCGCCGCCGGCCGGGACATCCAGGCGGTGCGCAGACTGGGCCGTGCCTCCACCACCTCCGTGGCCGGCGGCTCCACCCTGCTCCAGCCGGTCGCGCTCGGCTCCGGTGCCATCGCCGTCGTCGAGGTGTACGTCCCCGAGTCCGAGGTCACCCAGGGCGTCGGCACGGCCTGGGCAGTGCTCGCCGCCGTCGGGGCCGCGCTGGTCGTCGGCTCGGTGGCGGTCGCCGACCGGCTCGGGGTGCGCATGGTGCGGCCCGCCCGGCGGCTGGTCGAGGGCGCGCGCGACCTCGGCGAGGGCAGGCTGGGCGCCCGGGTCCCCGAGGAGGGCCCGACCGAACTGAGACTCGCCGCCGCGGCGTTCAACGCCATGGCCGACCAGGTGGTCCAACTGCTCGCCAACGAGCGGGAGCTGGCCGCCGACCTCTCCCATCGACTGCGCACCCCGCTCACCGTGCTCCGGCTGAACACCGCCTCGCTCGGCGCCGGTCCGGCCGCCGACCAGACCCGGGCCGCCGTCGCCCAGCTGGAGCGCGAGGTGGACACCATCATCCGCACCGCCCGGGAGGCCAAGCCGCAGACCGCCGCGGCCGGTCCGGGCGCCGGGTGCGACGCGGCCGAAGTGGTCCGGGAGCGGATGGAGTTCTGGTCCGCGCTCGCCGAGGACGAGGGCCGCACCTGGCGGGTGGCCGGTGTGGACCGGCCGGTGCGGATACCCGTGGCCCGCGCCGATCTGGCCGCCGCGCTGGACGCCCTGCTCGGCAACGTCTTCCGGCACACCGCGGAGGGCACCGCCTTCGCGGTCGACGTGCACAACGGCGAGGACGCGGTGATCGTGCTGGTCTCCGACGCGGGCCCGGGCATACCCGACCCGGACGCGGCGATGGCCCGCGGCCGGGGCTCGGGCACCACCGGTTCCACCGGGCTCGGGCTGGACATCGTGCGCCGGCTCGCCGAGTCCACCGGCGGCGACGCCCGGATCGGCCGCTCGGTGCTGGGCGGCACGGAGGTGCGGATCTGGTTCCAGCTGCACGGACGGAAGCCGGCCGGACGGGGGCGTGCGCGCAGACGGCGCCGACCGGGCAAACCGGTCCTCACTGGTCTCGACCATTAATCGTCCCCGATCCCTTCCTTAAGCGAACCCTAAGGTCCGCAACGGCCGCCCCGATCAGGCCATTTGCCCGATTCCGGACCGCTAGCGTGCTGCCGCACCACACCCCCGTGACCAACGAAGGCAGGCACGCGCATGAGCACCCACCGGCGCAGGATCAGTGGCAGGAACAAGGCGATCGGCGGGCTGGTGGCCGCGGCCGTGGTCGGCGGCGGCGCGGTCCTGCTCACCGGCACCGCCAACGCGGCCGGGGTGAACGCCGCCTACACGAAGACCAGCGACTGGTCGACGGGCTACACCGCCCAGTACGTCGTCACCAACAACAGCGGGCAGACCGAGAAGACCTGGACGCTGGAGTTCGACCTGCCGAAGGGCGCCAGGCTGGGCTCGCTGTGGAACGGCCGGTCGAGCGTGAGCGGGCAGCACGTCACCGTGAAGCCGGCGACCTGGGACACCGAGGGCCTCGCCCCCGGTAAGTCGGTGACCGTCGGCTTCGTGGTCGACGGCAGCGGCGACCCGGCGGGCTGTCACATCGACGGCCAGCAGTGTTCCGCCGCCGACGGCGCCACCCCGGAGCCCAGCGGCCGCCCCACGGCGAGCCAGTCACCGGCCCCGACCGCCACCCCCAGCAAGTCCGCCACCCCGACCAGGAGCGCCACCGCCACCCCGGCCCCCACCGCCTCCACGACCACCGGCACCGGGTCCGGCACCACCGCCTCCGCCGGCTTCGCGCCGTACGTCGACACCTCCCTCTACCCGGCCTTCGACCTGCTCGCCGCGGCCGACGCGACCGGCGTGAAGAACTACAACCTCGCCTTCGTCACCGACGGCGGCGGCTGCACCCCCAAGTGGGGCGGGGTCACGGACCTGACCAGCGACGCCGTGGCCGCGCAGATCGGCGCGCTGCGCGCCAAGGGCGGCGATGTCCGGGTCTCCTTCGGCGGCGCCTCCGGCTCCGAGCTGGCCACCACCTGCTCCTCCGCCGACGCGCTGGCCGCCGCCTACGGCAAGGCGGTCGACGCCTTCAAGCTGACCAAGGTGGACTTCGACGTCGAGGGCGGCGCGCTGCCCAACACGGCCGCCAACACCCGCCGCGCCCAGGCCATAGCCAAGCTCCAGGCCCAGCACCCGGACCTGGACGTCTCCTTCACCCTCCCGGTGATGCCCGAGGGCCTCACCCAGGACGGCGTCAACCTGCTGGCCGACGCCAAGTCCCACGGCGTGCGGATCGGCACCGTCAACATCATGGCGATGGACTACGGCGCCTCCTACAACGGCGACATGGGCGACTACGCCGAGCAGGCGGCCACCGCCACCCAGGCCCAGATCAAGAGCGTGCTCGGCCTGTCCGACGCCGCCGCCTGGAAGACGGTCGCCGTCACCCCGATGATCGGCGTCAACGACGTCTCCACCGAGGTGTTCAAGGTCGACGACGCCGGTCAGTTGGTGAGCTTCGCCAAGGCGAAGGGGCTCGGCGGCCTCTCCATGTGGTCCGCCGCCCGGGACAAGCAGTGCGCGGGCGGCGCGAAGAACTCCGCCGACGCCACGTGCAGCTCGATCGTGCAGGACCCGAACGCCTTCACCAAGGCGTTCGCCGCCCTCCGCTAGCCGCACCGCGGCGCGAGAAGGCGCTACCCCTCCTCTCCCGGCGGCAGCCACCGCACCCGGCCCACGTCGAGGCGGGCCGTGCCGTCGGTGTAGAGCATGAACGGCACGTCCACATGGCGCAGATCGGAGCCGATCGCGCGCAGCGACTCCACCGGCACGCTCACCGTGGCCCACTCGCCCCGGGGCAGCTCTGCCAGGGTCGCGGAGATGTCCACGGCGGGCTGGGCGGGGTAGTCGTCGTGGCAGGCGAGGAAGAACTCCTCGGACGGCGCCTCGAACACCCGCGCCTCGAACGCGACCCGCCCCCCGGCTCCGGCGTACCCGCGCAGGTCGGCCGGCTCACCGGAGGCGTACTGGGCGTAGACGAAGGCCGGGTAGCCCTTGAAGCGCAGGGCGAGGGCGCCCGGCCGGTCCGGGTCGGCCAGCGGCTCGCTGTGCACCACCAGCACGTCCGTCGGCCCGTCGAAGGAGATCTCCGGACGCGACCAGGTGTTGTGCCCGCCGATCCGGAACACGAACCCGGTGTCCGCCCCGCCCGGCACGGCGAGCGGGCCGGTGACCGGCGGTGCCGGGGTGTCGTCCCGGTAGGTGTCCTCGGGCAGCGGCTCCGTGGGCGAGCTGTCGGAAAGGCGCAGCCCGTGGCCGTACGGGAAGAGCGGCTCGTGCTCGCCCTCGGGGGCCTGTTCCTCCGCGGGCACCCGGTAGCCGGGGATGTGGGGCGGGATCCGGTTGACCGCGTGCGAGCGCGGGGTGCGCGGCCAGGAGCAGCCGAGCCGGCCCTGGAAGTCGTACCCGGGTGTGCCGTCCGCCGCGCGGAACAGCACGTCGGTGATGCCGCCGGCCTCGGTGCCGGGCAGCCAGGCCGCCACGAACGCGTCCGAGAGGTTGATCTCCTCGGTGAGGTAGAGGGCCCGGCCGCCGAGGTAGACCGTGACGACGGTGACCCCCTGGGCGCGCAGCCGGCGCAGGATCTCCAGGTCGCGGGCGTACGAGCGCTTCAGCCCGGCGTACGCCAGGGTGCCCCACGGCTTGATCGTGCCGCGCATCTCGGCGTACGAGTCCTCGCCCAGCACCATCAGCGCCACGTCGTACCGGGCCGGGTCCGCGGTGCTCAGCCCGGGGTCGACGGTGCAGTTGGCCTCGCCGACCACCTCGCGGACGGCCCCGGCCACGGTGGTCGCGCCGGGCAGGTCGTCGAGGGTGACGTCGTTGCCCTGCCAGGTGAGGGTCCAGCCGCCGGCCTGCTTCTGGATGTCGTCCGCGCCGCTGCCGGTGACCAGCACCCGCGCCGAGCGGGCCAGCGGCAGCACCCCCGCCCGGTGCTTGAGCAGCACCAGCGACGTGCGCACCGCCTCCCGGGCCAGCGCCCGGTGCTCCGGGCAGCCGAGCACATCGCTGCGGACGGCGAGCGACCGCTCCCGGGGCCGGGGCTTGTCCCACAGCCCGGCCCGCATCTTCACCCGCAGCACCCGGCGTACGGCGTCGTCGATCCGCTCCTCGGGGATGCGGCCCGCGCGGACGTCCGCGCAGGCGTTGCGGTGCACGGACTGCCAGGCCTCCCGCCCGGCGACCATCAGCACGTCGATCCCGGCGCCGATGGCGTAACCGGCGTCGCCGACGGTGCAGCCGGCGATCTCCGCGTGCGCGTCCCAGTCGCTGATGACGATCCCGTCGAAGCCCATCCGGCCCTTGAGCACATCGGTGATCAGATAGCGGCTGCCGTGGATCTTGTGGTTGTAGGCGGGGCCGGTGTCCGGGCTGTGGTCGTAGTTGGCGGGGTTGTCCCAGCTGCTGAAGGAGACCATCACGGACTGCGCGCCGGCGGCCAGGCCGGAGAAGAAGCCCACCGCGTGGATGTTGCGGACCAGGTCCTCGGCGCACACGGCGGTGCCGCGGTCGGCGCCGTACACGGTGCCGCCGTCCGCGACCCAGTGCTTCACACAGGCCACCACCCTGCTGTCCGCGGTCAGTTCGCCCGGCTCGCCCTGGAGGCCGCGCACCATGGCGGACGCGTAGCCGTGGACGACCTCCGGGTCCTCGGCGTAGCCCTCGTAGTAGCGGCCCCAGCGGCGGTCCCGCGGGGTGGTGACGGTCGGCGCGAACGTCCAGTCCATGCCGGTGGCGGCGATCTCGCGCGCGGTCGCCGCCCCGATCCGGCGCAGCAGGTCCGGGTCGCGGGCCGCGCCGAGGCCGATGTTGTGCGGGAAGACGGTGGCGCCGCGGACGTTGTTGTGGCCGTGCACCGCGTCGGTCGCCCACATGAACGGGATGCGGAAGGGCCGGCCCTCCCAGCCGCTCTCGGCGGCCTCCCAGAACGCGTCCACGGTCTTGATCCAGTCGGCCTGGCTCGCCTTCCGGTTGCCGCCGGGCCAGATGCCCGCGCCGTTGAGCGCGGAGCCGATGTGGAAGTCCCGCACGTCCTCGGCGGTCAGCTCGGCGAGTTCGGGCTGGATCATCTGGCCGACCTTCTCCTCCAGCGTGAGCTGGGAGAGGATCTCCTCGACGCGCCGCTCCTGCTCGGGCAGCGGCGCGATCGCGGAGCGGACCGCGGGCCAGTCGGCGTGGTAGGGCAGTTCGCTCATCCGGTTCTCCTCGCGTGCGTGCTCACGGGCTTCAGCTGTCGGCGGCAACCCAGAACTCCTCGATGTCGCGCTCACAGATCCGCTCGACGAACTCCGGTGGTACGACGGTCCGCCGCTGGCCGGGGGCGTAGAGGTCCACCTGGGTGCGGTGCTCCCGGAGCGCGGCCCGCTTGGCGGCGAGCTGGGGCGCGATGTCCCGGACCAGGCGCCGCTCGTCGGTGGTCCGGGCGGCGGCCGGCTCGCTGCGGTTGACGAAGGCGAACTCGGCCTCGGTCTGCTCGTCCCACACCACGTACTTGTGGATCCGCGGGGTCATGCCGAGGGTGGCGAGACAGTCCAGGACGACCTCGCCGGTGAGCCGGTGGTCGGCGTTCAGCTCCCTGACGTCGTGCGGCAGATAGACCTCCGTCACCTCGCGGTTCTCGGCGAGCAGCTTGAGGACCGCGGCACGGAAGTCGGGCAGTGCGCCGGCCAGCGCGGTGTCGGTGAAGCCGAGGAAGCGCAGGGCGTCGTCGTCCACGCCGAGCCGGGCCGCGGCCGCGCGGGCCTCGCCCTCGCGGATGACGGTCAGTTCCTGTGGGGTCGGGGTGTCCATGCCGAGGACGGCGGAGTGCGAGCGCGAGCCGTCGGTGGAGAAGACGATGCCGACCCGCGCCCCGCGCGCCGTCTTGCGGGCGATGGTGCCGCCGCAGGCGATCACGTCGTCGTCGGGATGGGGCGCGAACACCAGCACGGAACCCGTCTCCGGCTCGGCACCGGCCAGGTAGTCGGGGCAGGACGGCAGCCCCCGCTCGGCGACGAGGTCGTTGATCTCGAAGAAGTGGTGGTCCGGGACCAGCCGGGTGATCGGGGTGTCGTACTTCTCCGCGAAGTAGCGGTAGTTCCCGGCGACCGCCCGCATGTTCGCGTGGTAGCTCTTGGGGTGCGGCACATGGATGGCGGCGGCGGCCCGGTTCAGCACGAAACGGGCGCCGGCCCGGTGCAGCCGGTAGCTCAGGTCGACGTCCTCCGCGCCCCAGGACCGGTAGGCCTCGTCGAAGCCGCCGACCGCCCGCAGCTGCTCGGTGCGCGCCGACACATTGCAGGTCCACCACACCAGCCAGGGCGCCGGCAGCGCGGCGAAGTCGTCGCCGTACTTGGCGTAGAACTCCTCCCTGATGTCCAGCCACCGGCCCTGCCCGGCCAGCTCGGCCATGGTCGCGTCCGGGTCGGCGTAGTCGATGGCCCGCTCGATCAGCGCGCCGTCCTCGTTGTCCTCGTTGAAGCAGTAGACGTACCCGCACACGGCGACCGGACCGGCCGGGTCGCGGTGGCTGTCCACATGGGCGGCGAGGGCGCCCGAGTGCAGGATCACCCCGGAGTCCACGAACACGGTGACCGGCGCCGTGGCGTGGGCGAGCCCCAGGTTGCGGGCGGCGGCGACCCGGTAGCCGAGGTCGTCCTGGCGCAGGTACCGCAGCCGCAGCCGGTCCCCGAACCCGGCCGCCACCTCGGCGCTGTCGTCCGTGGAGCCGTCGTCGGCGACGAGGACCTCGAAGGCGTCACTCGGCAGCGTCTGCCGGGTCAGCGACTCCAGGGTGAGCCGCAGCAGCGGTGCCCGGTTGTACGTCGGTACGACCACGCTGCACAGCGGTGCGGTCGGTTCCATGGCCCCTCCCGAGAGCGAGTAGCAGGGTGGCCGCCGCCGCGAGCGCGGCGCACACCCAGAACACATTGGTGAATCCGGCCCACTCGGTGACCACCCCGGTGGTGGCCCCGCCGAGCAGGATCCCGGCCTTGAACGCCCCGGAGTACAGCGAGGAGGCGACCCCCACGCGTTCGGTCATGGCGTCCTGGAGGATGGTCACCGGGACGCTGAGCACGACCGAGGTCCAGACGGCGTTGAGCAGTTGCAGTGCGATCAGTTCGGGCGCCGACCGGGCCAGCGGCAGCAGACAGAAGAACAGCGCGGCGCAGGCGGCGGCCGTCGTCGTCAGCCGCCACAGCCCCATCCGCTCGGCCCGCGCCCCGAAGAAGATCATCACCGGTACTTCCAGCGCCGCGGCCAGCCCCAGCAGCACCCCGGTGAAGCCGGTGTCCAGGCCGAGATCCCGGGTGACGAAGAGGGAGATGTCGATCTGGTAGGCGCTGTTGACGGCGAGCAGCAGCACGATCGCGGTCAGCAGCAGCCAGATCCGGCGCCCGAGACCGGCGTACGGCCGCCGCACCCGTTCGCCCTCGCCGCTCAACGCCAGGTTCGGCAGCCCCCACAGGCACACCGCGCCCGCCGCGAGGTAGAGCGCGCCGGCGGTGCAGAACAGCACGGCGAAACCGCGGGCGGCGATCAGGAAGAACGCCAGCGGCGGGCCGACGATCCAGGCGACGGAGGTGACCGAGCGCAGCGCCGCGTTGAAGAAGGCCGGATTGAGCGCGCGGTGGTCGGCGAACTCCCGGGTGTACGCGAACAGCTGGGAGAAGCAGGCGCTGCCGAGGCCGAAGCAGACGGCGCCGACCGCGAACAGCAGGTAGTAGTTGCGCAGCAGCATGTAGCCGAAGGCGCCGGCGGCCGACAGCACCGAGCAGATCGCGAGCAGGGTGCGCCGGTTGCCGATCCGGTCCGACAGCACTCCGAGGACGAGGTCGGAGCTGATCTCCAGCACGGCCCGGCCCGCGAAGAAGAGCCCGATCAGCAGCGGGGCCACCGCGACCTCGTCGGCCAGGAACAGGCTGACCGACGAGGTCACCATGGCCCCGCCGACCCCGATCAGCCCGGTGCCGCCGACCAGCGCGCCGAGCGCCCGGTCGCCGAGCAGCTCCGCGGCGCCCGCGCGCACCGCCGCCAGCCGTCCCCGGCCGGGCGCGCCGGGCTCCGCCGTCGCCGTCACCCGTGGCCCCGCTGGGTGGACTCCCGCTCCGCGCGCTGGCGGTAGGGCAGCTCCGGGCGGATCACCCGCCGTGCGGGCACCCGCTCGGCCGCGGCGGACTCGGAGGCGGTGATCTGGCCCGACGCGAGCAGCGTGGCTCGCGCGGTGCCGGGCAGCGCGGCCAGCACGCGGTGTTTGAGGTCCGCCAGGTCGAACAGGGCGCGGTCGTGCGCGGCGGGCGGGGGCGTGGGGCCGCCGGGCCGCAGGGCGGCCGGATCGACCTGGTGGGCGACGATCCGCCAGTACCCCGCGAAGTCCTGTGCGGGGTCGGGCAGCGTGCCCGCGGCCAGACCGATCCGGACGGTCTCCAGCCAGCAGTCGTAGTAGCGCCGGTCGGTCAGCCGGTTCATGTGCCGCGCGCACCACTCGGCCCGTTCCTCGACGGGTGGCAGCACGGCCTCGCCGGTGAACACCCGCAGCGCCCAGCCCGCGATGGCCTCGAAGTACGGGCAGGCCGTGCCGAACGCCTCGGTGTCCACGGGGGTGTTGATCACCGCGAGCGTCGGGTCGGGCAGATGGAAGAAGTGCTCGTACAGCTCCTCCCGCCGCAGGCCGGGTATGAAGCCGTAGTCCGGCGGCCCGTATCCCATGCAGAGCAGCACGGTGTCGTACCGCCCGGCCGAACCGTCGGCGAACACGGCCCGCCCGTCCGGCTCGAACCGCTCGAAGGCCGGTACGACCGTCACCGCGCCGCTGTGCACGGCGGGCACGATGCGGTCGTTGACGTGGACCGCGCCGTGGAACCCGTCCTCGGGCAGCAGCCCGGTCGCCCGGTACTGCGCGAAGTAGTCCGGCAGCAGGCTCTCCAGCCACTTCAGATAGTCCTGGTACGGCAGCTCCTCCACCGCGACCCGGCCGATGTAGGAGAACAGCGCGTCGTTGTAGTGGCCGGCGCAGAAGCGGGGCAGGAACAGCGCGCGGCGGCGCACCGACCAGTCCACGGCGATGCCGTGGGCTGCCAGTTCGGCGGCGATGTCGGCGCCGCTCACCCCGCCGCCGACCACCAGCACCCGGCGGCCGGCGAAGTCCTCGGGGCGGCGGTAGTCCTTCGCCGTGCGGACCTGTACGCCGGTCGACGGGTCCGGCACGAAGGCGGGCCGCCGGGACTCCCACAGCTCGCCGCTGGCCACCATCACGGCGTCGAAGTCCTCGGCGGAGTCGGCGCCGGCGGAGCGTGCGGTCACCCGCCAGGCGCCGTCCCGCTTGACCACCTCCGTGACGGTGTGGCCGAACCGGATGACCTCCAGCGCCCCGGAGTCCTCGGCGTAGGCGTGCAGATAGGCGTGGACCTCGCCGCGGGTGGCGAAGTCCGTGCCGAAGCCCGGCGCGAAGTCCGAGTACGGGAAACTCATCCGCGAACTCTGCATGCGCACGCTGTCGTAGGCGCCGCCCGAGGCGGGGTTCCAGATGCCCCCGACCGCGTCCGTCCGCTCGTACACGACGACCCGGTGCCCGGCCGCCAGCGCCTGCCTGGCGCTGGTCAGCCCGGCGGGGCCCGCCCCGATCACGGCGATTCGCACAGTGGTGTCTTTCCTTCCGGTCGGCGAACGGTTCAGAGAACGGTTCGGGGCACGGTTCAGGGCACGGTCAGATGAAGGGGTCGAAGTCCGGCACGAGGGTGACCGGCCGGCCCGGCTCGGCGAGGCCGCCGATCGCGGCGTTGGTGCCGTGCCGGGCGCACTGGAACCGGCAGTCCTGGCGCGGGTCGATGACGGTGGTGTCGGCCTTCCGCCACAGCTCCGTGAAGGACGTGTCCCGGATGTCCCCGATCCGCCCCTTGTCGTTGCCGCGGTGGTAGGGGCAGACATAGACCCCGGTCGGGGTCACGGTGGTACGCAGCTCCGCCACGGAGCAGGTGGCGTACTCCTTGGGCTGGTGCGGGTCCGCGCCGTGCCGTACGGCCTCCCAGTTGGAGGACCGCAGCAGGTGGAAGGAGTCGTCCTCCAGCTCCTTCAGGCGCTGCCACTGCTCGTCGACCTGGTCGATGTACCGGTCGTCCTGGTTCACGGTGAAGTGGTCCTGGTCGAGCATCGCCTTCAGTTCGAAGTAGTCGCAGCCCAGTTCCTTGGCCAGCCGGCCCGCCGTGCACACCTCGTCGTAGTTGGAGGCCTCCAGGGTGCCGTCGGCCGCGAAGCGCTGCATCAGCAGGAACGAGTAGCCGAGGCGGCCCTTCTTGCGGCCGGCGAGCAGCCGCATGTTCTCCGTCACCAGCGGGAACATGCTGCGTCCGCCGCGGCTGGGCCGGAACAGCGGGTACGTCTCCTCGGTGCCGGCGTCCACCGACACCCGCACCCAGGAGAGCATCCCGGCCAGCTGGTCGAGGTGCCGGTGGATCTGGGTGCCGTTGGTGACCAGTCCCATCCGGATGCCGGCCCCGTGCAGTGTCTCGATCACGGTGTCGATGGCCCGGTGCAGCAGCGGCTCCCCGCCGCCGATGAGGATGACGGCCCGTACGCCGGTCTGCGTCAGCTCCTCGGCCAGTTCGACGATCCGGTCCTTCGACAGCTGCCCGTGGTGCAGCACGTTGGAGCTGATGCACTCGGGGCAGGCCAGGTCGCACACCGTGGTGGGGTCCAGGTCGACCACGAGCGGTGCGTCCAGGCGCTCGCCCTGGGCGACGCGCAGGACGCTCGGGAACACGGACTCCTGGTAGATCTTGCCGACCAGGTCCAGGTTATCGGCGACATGGGCGGTGGCGAGCGGCACGTCGGGCCGCAGCGCGGTCTCCGGCCGCTGCGGGGCCGCGGGGGGCCGCTTCCCCGCCAGCCAGGCGGCGCGCACGGAGGCGCCATGGGTGAATGCGCCCGGTGCGGGCTCCGGATTGCGTTCCGTGGGTATGTCCGTGGGCATGGAAGTATCCCCCTCTGGATCAGCCGGCCGGTGGTTTCTCCGGGCCGACAGGGTGAATTTCCGGCAGCCTTCAGCGGCCGCGCGAGAAACGTGCTCGGCGGCTTCCCCGAGCCATCGCCGAGCGATTGCCGTGAAGCGTGGAAGGACGGGTGCGGGACCGGTGCGTGACCGGTGTCAGGTGCCGACCTGGAGATCCAGCGCCTCGTTGCGCCGGCCGGCCCGGAAGAGGGCGATCGTCAGCTGACCGTGCAGAATGTTCGCGGATATCTCATGACGAACTCTCCCCGTTGGATCAATGGTGTGAAGCTATCACCTCCCTATCGCCGTGGTCGAGAATTTCTCGCAATTCTTGAATTGCCGGTCACTGGCCGGATCGGCTTCTTTTTCAGGCTGTCCCGCGGCGGAAATGGAGGGGTATTCCGGGGGGTCGGCGATGCGGAATTCCGGGTTCAGGGGGTGTGGCCGGGAGTAGATGATCAAGTCGAACGATGCGTTCGATCGAGTGCCTGCGGGAGCGCTCCCATTCTACTGTGGGAGCGCTCCCGCGGGCTGGTAGCCGTCGAATGGCCGAGTCGCGACCGGCGATTTTCGGCCACCCGGACTGGGGTGACGGTCGCAGGAGAAGGCTGGAGGAGTGCCTGGGCGCGCTCGAACCGAGGCTGGAGCCGGAGCAGCTGGCCCGCCTGGAGGCGGCGCAGGAGCGGCCCGGGCACACGGCACCCCGCAGGACACCCCCCGGAGCGCGGCGGCGGAAGCGGGCGCGCTACGGTGACTCGCTTTTGTCGCGTACCTATTGGGGGGTCTCATGCGGCGAACCACAGCTGCCGCGAGCGTCGTCACCGTCCTCGCGCCGCTTCTGCTGGCCGGTGCCTCGACGGCGTCGGCCGCGGGCGGATCGCTCACCGTCACGACGCTGGACCGGGCCGGCAAGCCGGTCTTCGCGCAGGTGGCGGTCTACAACACGAAGACGAACGACTTCCGCTTCATCGACAGCAACAAGGCGACCTCGCTGCCCGCCGGCAGCTACGAGCTGGTCACCACCATCACCGACGCCACCGGGGAGGCCTCGACCGTCGGCGGGCACAACGTGACCGTCTCCGGGACGACGAAGACCACGTTCGACGCCCGGCAGGGCCGGGCGGTCAAGGTCTCGCTCAGCCCCAGCCCGGGCAGCGGCTACGACCACACGGTCAGCGCCTACGTCTGCGCCACCGACAACGGCCCGGCCTCCATGGGTACCTCGGCACCGGCGGGCGAGCTGTACGTCATCCCGACCGGGAGCAAGGCGTACCAGCTGGCGTACGGCACCACCTACCAGCCGCGGTCGGAGACCGGCGGGGACTTCTGGGTGGCGTCCGGCATGCACACCGGCGGGGTGCCGTCCGGGGTGTCCGCGACGCTCCGGCAGTCCGCGCTGACCGCCCTGAAGGTGTCCGCGCGCTCGGGCCCGGACAGTGGCCAGGCCCGCTTCTCCTTCGACTACTCCTCCGAGAGCGGCGGCTCCTGCTCCTGGGGACCGAACTCTCTGATCTTCGAGCGGAACCTGCCCAACTCCTTCACCGCCCACCTCCCGGCCGGGCAGTGGCAGGTCTCGCAGCAGGCGAACGACTTCGTCTACGGCGGCTGGCACTCCTACGCCGCGGGCCACACCACGTCCCTGACGCTCGGGCACGCGGTCTGGGGACCGAGCGGTCAGCTGCCCTACACCTGGTACAAGCAGCTGTACCTGGGGTCCTTCAACATGTTCGCCGACCCGACCCTGACGGCCGGCGGGACGCTGGCCGCCGGCAGCGTGAAGCTGACCCACGCGGGCAAGACGCTCTACTCGCAGAAGTACGGCCCCGGCCAGGAGATCGACGGGCAGCCGAAGCTGCCCGGCGCGGGCTGGTACACGCTCGACACCTCGGCCCGGCGCGGCAGCCTGCCGTCCGGCTCGCTGTCCACCACGGCCAGCCTGTCCCTGCACTTCTACGCCGACCCCGGCAAGAACCAGCAGATCCGGGACTACATCACCCGCTTCTGGCCCAACGCGCTCAACAGCAGGAACCTGGCGGCCCCCGGGTCGACCACGTCCGTCGTCCTCGGCATGCAGCGCAACGGCACGAACGACGGCACCATCACGCAGCTGTCGGACGGCGTGCAGTCCGTGCGGGCGTGGTACACCACCGACGGCGGCACGACCTGGCACGCCGCCACCACCAAGCTGTCCGGCGGCAAGTGGACCATGGCCGTCCACAACCCCGGCTCCGGCCGCGTCGGCCTGCGCTCGACGGTCACCGACACGCACCACGACACGTCGACCACCACCGTGTACAACGCGTACGCCATCGGCTGAGCAGGGCACACCTCAACGCCGAAGCCCCGGCACGCCCCTGGTTCAGGGAGCGTGCCGGGGCTTCGGCATGGTGCCGGGAAACCGGGACGCGACCCACGCCCGGCCGGCACAGAAGGCAGGGCGGTACGGCGTCCCCCCACCCGGAACGCCGTACCGCCGGCTCCGGCGGAGCGGGCCGGGTCAGGCCGTCGGCACCTCGGGCAGCGACCCGGTGCGGGCCACCTCCGCGTACCACCGGGCGCTCGACTTCGGCGTCCGCTCCAGCGTCGCGTAGTCCACGTGCACCAGGCCGAACCGCTTGGCGTAGCCGTACGACCACTCGAAGTTGTCCAGCAGCGACCACAGGTAGTACCCGCGGACGTCCGCCCCGTCCGCGATCGCCCGGCGCAGCCCCGACAGGTGGCCGTGCAGATAGGCGATGCGCTCCGGGTCGTGCACCCGGCCGTCGGCGTCCACCTTGTCCTCGTAGGCCGCGCCGTTCTCCGTGATGTACAGCGGCAGCCCGGGAGCCATACGGCTGTAGCGCATGATCAGCTCGTGCAGACCGGCCGGGTCGACCGTCCAGCCCATCTCGGTGCGCTCGCCCGGCGTCTGGTGGAAGGCCACGTCGTCCGCGCCCGGCCACGGCGAGAAGGAGCTGGCCCCGTGACCGTCGGCGCGGGGACCCGCGGGTGCCTTTTCCGCCGCCGACACCAGCGTCGGCGAGTAGTAGTTGAGGCCGAGCGCGTCCAGCGGCTGGTGGATGGCGCGCAGATCGCCGTCGAGCACGAACGACCAGTCGGTGACCGAGGAGGTCGCCTCCAGCAGCGTCGCCGGATACGCCCCGCGCAGCATCGGCCCGTGGAAGACCCCGTTGGCCAGGTCGTCGATCTTCTGGACCGCCGCCAGGTCCGCCGGGTCCTGCGAAACCGGCCGGACCACCGAGGAGTTGAGGCTGACCGCGACCGAGTTGCGGGTCGGCATCACCGCCCGCAGCGCCGAGATGCCCAGCCCGTGCCCGAGGTTGAGATGGTGGGCCGCGCGCAGCGCCGCCACCGGGTCGGTACGGCCGGGCGCGTGCACCCCGGAGCCGTACCCGAGGAAGGCGCTGCACCAGGGCTCGTTGAGCGTGATCCACTGCTCGACCCGGTCGCCCAGCGCCTCGCCGACGAGCTGCGCGTACTCGGCGTAGCGCAGGGCCGTGTCCCGGGCCGGCCAGCCGCCCGCGTCCTCCAGCTCCTGCGGCAGGTCCCAGTGGTAGAGGGTGACGGCGGGCTTGATGCCGTGCGCGAGCAGCTCGTCCACCAGCCGGCGGTAGAAGTCCAGGCCCACCTGGACCGCGGGGCCCCGGCCGGTCGGCTGCACCCGCGGCCAGGAGACGGAGAAGCGGTACGCGGTCAGGCCCAGCTCCGCCATCAGCGCCACGTCCTCGCGCCAGCGGTGGTAGTGGTCGACAGCGATGTCACCGTGGTCGCCGCCGGCCGTCCTGCCCGGCGTATGGCTGAAGGTGTCCCAGATCGAGGGCGTACGGCCGTCCTCCCGCACCGCCCCCTCGATCTGGTACGCGGAGGTCGCGGCGCCCCAGAGGAAGGCGGGGGGAAAAGTAGCGGACTCAGACATGGAAGCGCTCCCAAAGAGGGTCGAGGAGACGACGGTGAGAAGGGGAGGGGACGAGAGGAGAGGGCCGGGGCGGTGCTGCCCCGGCCCGGGCGCGGCGGGCCTCAGCCCTTGACCGCGCCCTGCATGATGCCGCCGACGATCTGCTTGCCGAAGATCGCGAAGACCAGCAGCAGCGGCAGCGTGCCGAGCAGCGCGCCCGCCATGATCAGGGACTGGTCCGGGGTGTAGCCGCGGCCCAGCCCCGCGATGGCGACCTGCACGGTCGGGTTGCCGTTCTGGGACAGCACCAGGAACGGCCAAAGGAAGTCGTTCCAGGACTGCACGAACATCAGCATGCCGAGCACGGCCATCGCCGGCCGGGCCGCCGGGAACACCACGTGCCACACCACGCGCCAGCTGCTCGCGCCGTCCACCCGGGCGGCCTCGATCAGCTCGTCCGGCAGCGCCTGCACCAGGTACTGCCGCATGAAGAACACACCGAACGCGCTGACCAGCGACGGCAGGATCACCGCCTGCAACTGGTCGGACCAGTCCAGCTTGGCCACCATCATGAACAGCGGGATGATGCTGAGCTGCGGCGGCACCATCATGGTGCCGATCACCACCAGCATCAGCGCGTTACGGCCCTTGAAGCGCAGCTTGGCGAAGGCGAAGCCGGCGATCGTCGACAGGAACACGATGGTCAGCGCCGAGGTGCCCGCCACGATCGTGGTGTTCACGAACGCCTTGCCCAGGTTGGCGTCCGTCCATGCCACCCGGAGGTTGTTCATCAGGTTCGAGCCGAACCAGAACGGCGGCGGGGTCTCGGCCAGCCGGTTGTTGTCCCGGGAGGCGGCGATCGCCGTCCACACCAGGGGGAACAGCGAGCCGATGGTGAACAGCACCAGGACCACGTAGGTCACCGGCCCGGCGTGCAGCTGCCCGCCGGCCCGCCCGGCCTTGGCCCGCCGGGCCCGCGCCGTCTCGGGCGGCGCCTCGCCGGCGGGGTTGGTCAGGGTCGTCGTCACGGCTGGTTCTCCTAACTGCTGGCGCGCAGCCGGCGCGAGATGACGTAGTTGACGACCCCGATCAGGATGAGGATCAGGAACATCGTCCAGGCGATGGCGGAGGCCCGGCCCAGGTGCTGGTTCACCCAGCCCTGCTCGTACAGGTACAGGCCCAGCGTCTGGAACTGGTGATCGGTACCACCGGAGGCGCCCTTGATGGAGTCGAACATCAGTGGCTCGCCGAACAGCTGGCTCGCGCCGATGGTCGACACCACGGTGGTGAACAGGATGGTCGGCCGCAGCTGGGGCAGCGTCACATGGAAGAACTGCTGGAAGCGGTTGGCGCCGTCCAGCGCCGCCGACTCGTACAGGTCGTGCGGTACGGCCTGCATCGCGGCCAGGTAGATCAGCGCGTTGTAGCCGGTCCAGCGCCAGATGACGACGGAGGACACCGCGATCTGCGAGTACCACTTGTCGTTCTGCCAGTCGATCTTGTCGACGCCGACGAAGTGCAGCGCCCAGTTGATCATCCCGTAGTCACGGCCGAAGAGCAGCACGAAGACCAGCGAGGCGGCGGCGATCGAGGTCGCGTACGGCGCGAGCATCGCGACCCGGAAGAAGGTCGACGCGCGCAGCTTGTAGTTGAGGATGTGGGCGAGCCCCATCGCCATCAGCAGCTGCGGGACCGTCGAGATGATGCCGATGGTCAGGGTGTTCTTCGCCGCGTTCCAGAAGAAGTCGTCGTCGAAGATCCGGATGTAGTTGTGCATCCCCGCCCACTGCATGTCGGTGGGCGCCGTCAGCTCCACCGTGTGCAGCGAGGCCCAGCCGGTGTACACCAGCGGGAACAGGCCGAAGGCGAGGAAGAGCAGGAAGAACGGGGAGACGAAGGCGTACGGGCTCCAGCGCAGGTCCCGCTGCCACCGGCGGGACAGCCGGGCCCGGCGCCTGGTCTCCGCCGGGGACACGGGGTCCGCAACAGCGCGGGCGGGGGCCGCGCCCCGGTCGTGCACCGGGGACGCGGCGGTGTCGTGCCGGGACATACCGGTCACTTCTCCTGGGTGTCGTCGATCGTCCTGGACATGCCGGTCACTTCTCCAGGTTGTTGTCGATCGTCTTGGTGGCCGTCTTCCAGGCGTCCTCGGGGGAGGTGCCCTTCGTCACGAGGATCACCCCGTTGTCGCCGAGGCCGGCCCCGATGATCTGGTCCTTCGGGCCGATGGGCTGGTGCGGGATGGACTTGGCGGCCTCGGCGAAGATCTGGCCGATCGGCGCGTCACCGGTCATGGCGTTCTTGGCGTTCTTGACCGAGGGCAGGTCGTAGGCGGCCGGCGCGCTCGGGAAGCTGCCCTGCACGCTGAAGAGCTTGGCCTGCTGGGCGGGGGCGGTGAGCCATTCGACCAGCGCATCCGCCTCCTTCACGTGCTTGCCGCTCTTCGGCACGGTCAGGAAGGTGCCGCCCCAGGCGCCCGCCTGCGGAGCGGGGGCCACGTCCCACTTGCCGGCGGCGTCCGGCTTCGACTGGCCCTTGAGGTAGCCGAGCATCCACGGCGGGCAGGCCACGGTCGCGAACTTGCTGTTGGCGATCGTCTGGTTCCAGGCCGGCTGGAACTGGGTCTGCGAGCCGACCAGTCCGTCCTTGGCGGCACGGGCGGCGATGTTGAAGCTGGTCCTGACGGCCGGGTTCGTCTTGTAGACGACGTTGCCCGAGGCGTCGTAGAACTTCTCCTTCAGGCTGGAGACGATCGCGTTCAGCAGGCCGCCGGGGGAGTCCATGAAGTAGGTGCCCTCGGGCGCCTTCTTCTTGTACTGCTCGCCGACGTCGACCAGCTTGTTCCAGTCGCCCGCCCACAGCTTGCCCACCGCGTCCCGGTCGGTGGGCAGCCCGGCCTTCTGGAACATGTCCTTGCGGTAGCAGATCGCCAGTGGCCCGATGTCGGTGCCGAGCCCGATGGTGCGGCCGTCCTTCGTGGCCTGGTCCCACTTCCAGTCCAGCCAGTTGCTCTTGTTCACGCCCGAAAGCTTGGAGAAGTCCTCCAGCTTGGCCGACTGGGTCTGCACGATCTCGGCGATGTTGCCGACCTCGACGGCCTGGATGTCCTGGAGGCCGCTGTTGGTGGTGAGGTGGTTGACCAGCGCCGGGTAGTAGTTCTCGTTCCGCTCGGTGACGTTCTCCTCGATCTTGATGTCGGGGTGGAGCCTCTCGTACTCGGCGTACAGGCCGGCCTCCTTGAAGCCCTGCGTACCGAAAAGCCCCAGGGTGATCGTGGTCTTGCCGCTTCCGCTGCCGCCGCCGTCGGCGCCACCGGAGCCGCCCTTGTCGTTGGCGCAGCCGGACAGCAGCCCGGCGCCGAGCGTCGCGACTGCCGCCAGGACCACCGCCCTGCGGGCGGTTCGGGTACGTGTGCGCATGTTGCGTCCTCCTGTTGCCCTGACGTGCGACCCCCCGGCCAACGGCATGGTTGGGCCCCTCAGTTGCTCGCTGCGGCTCGGGCGGGGAACGTGCGGGATATGTATGTGTCAGGTAGGGTGGGAGCGCTCCCATCGATGATGTGTTGAAGGGTCGTCGGTTCCCGGCGGCCTGTCAAGGGACCGGACAGCGCGAGCGGCGTTCGGTTATCGGGCCGTTAAGTGGACCGATTCCATCCGTTGCGCGCCGACAGGGCCAGACGCAAACCGGCCGTCCGTGCGGCGCCCGGTGCGGGACGGGGCCCCGGGGAGCGATCCCCAGGACTGTTACATTCCAGCCAGGAGCAGGAACTCGGTCGAGAGAGGCGGAGCCCATGGCAAGCCATGCGGGGCGGGGCCGGAGCGGAGGGCGGCCCACGCTCGAAGAGGTCGCCGCCCGGGCCGGGGTCGGACGGGGCACGGTGTCCCGCGTGATCAACGGCTCGCCCCGGGTCAGCGACGCCACCCGCGCCGCGGTCGAGGCGGCGGTCGCCGAACTCGGCTATGTCCCCAACACGGCGGCCCGCGCCCTCGCCGCCAACCGCACCGACGCCATCGCGCTCGTCGTCCCCGAGCCGGAGACCCGCTTCTTCACCGAGCCGTACTTCTCGGACATGCTGCGCGGCGTGGGAGCGGAACTCTCCGACACCGAGATGCAGCTGCTGCTGATCTTCGCGGGCAGCGACCGGGAGCGGCAGCGCCTCGCCCAGTACCTGGCCGCCCACCGGGTCGACGGCGTCCTGCTGGTCTCGGTGCACGCCGACGACCCGCTCCCCGACCTGCTGTCCCAGCTGGAGATCCCGGCCGTGATCAGCGGCCCCCGCTCGGCGGGCGAGACGCTCACCTCGGTGGACTCCGACAACTACGGCGGCGCCCGCGCGGCGGTCGAACACCTCCTCTCCCGCGGCCGCCGGCGCATCGCCCACATCACCGGCCGCCTGGACGTGTACGGCGCCCAGTGCCGGGCCGCGGGCTACCGGGACGCCCTGCTCTCGGCGGGCCGCAAACCCGAGCAACTCCTCATGGAACCCGGGGACTTCACGGAGGAGGGCGGCCGCCGGGCGATGACCGCGCTGCTCGACCAGGCCCCCGACCTGGACGCGGTCTTCGCCGGCTCGGACGTGATGGCGGCGGGCGCCCGCCAGGTGCTGCGCGAGGCGGGCCGCCGCATCCCCGACGACGTGGCCCTGGTCGGCTACGACGACTCGGTCATCGCCCGCCACATGGACCCGCCGCTGACCAGCGTCCGCCAGCCGATCGAGGAGATGGGCCGGGCGATGATCGACCTGCTGCTGTCGGACATCGCCGACCGCCGCCCGATGGCGTCCCGGGGCCTGGAACGCAGGCACGCGGTCCTGCCGGCGAAGCTGGTGCCGCGGGAGTCCTCGTAACGGGCCGCCCCCGCGGGCCGGCCGCTGCTGCATCGTGCGGTCCCAGCGGGGCGGTACGTCCGCCCTACGACTGCTCGGGCAGCACCTTCTCCAGCAGGCTGAACGCCCTGGCCACCCCGCCCGGCTGCGGCTTGCCCTCCGTGCGGCCCACGAGCCGGTAACCGGCCTGCCGGTAATAGGCGTTGAGCAGCGCGTTGTCCGCGACACAGTCCAGCCGCACCCGGCTCCGCCCGGCCGCGGCCACCCGCTGCTCGGCGGCCCGCAGCAGCAGCCTGCCGGTGCCGGGCGCGGCGGCCTCCCGGTCGACCATGAGCCGGTGCACATACCCGGCCACGGGCGGCTGCGGCCCCCAGGCGGCCTCGTCCTCCCACCACAACTCCCAGGCCCCGACCACCCGCCCCCCGGCCTCCGCGAGCCAGACCTCACCCTCCGCCATGACCCGCCGGAAGTGCCCCTCGTCCAACTCCCCGGGCCGCCACTGCCCGCTCACCCCCCGCCGGAGCATCCACCGGGCGGCCTCGTCCCGAAGCCGCACGAGAAGCCCGAGGTCGGTTTCGGTGGCGGAGCGAAGACAGAGATCATCCATGCTCCGATCCTTACACGTCGGCCCTCTCAACTCGCCCTGGGGCACGGCCGGTCAGCCCGACAGCGCCCGCGACCAGCACCCACACCAGCAGCGGGAACAGCGCCACCCGCTCCATTCCTCCCATGCCCAGCCCGAGGTAGTGGTGGGAGAGGAAGAGGCACAGGCCCGTGAGGCCCGTGAGGCCCAGCAGGGGGGTGGTCCGGCGCAGGGCGCGCGGGACGGCGGTCGCCGAGAGGCCGGGGCCCGCCGTCAGCAGGGCGATGTTGCCGCCTCCCATGATGAGCAGGGCGCCCAGGACGTGCGGGTTCTCGTGGACGTCCGCGGGGGCCAGCCCGGCCAGCAGGAAGCCCAGACCGGCCCCGGCCAGCAGGATCCGGGCCGAGAGGGCGGACGCGGACCGGCGCCACAGGGGGCCGGTCAGGACGGCGCCGAGGACGAGGAGCGTGCCCAGGGCGGCGAACGAACCGTTCATCAGGACGTGGTCGGGGGAGCAGACGTACCGTGGCTCGGGTTGCCGTTGCAGGGCGCAGTGTGCGTTTCCCAGGTCGCTGATGTTGTTCCGCGCCCAGCTGTACGGCCGTGACCAGGCCGACTCCACGACTGCCTGCACGGCGAAGAACTGCACCACAGCCGCGATCCACGCCCAGCATCCGATCCGGACCCTCATCCGTCCGTCCCCCTTTCCACCGCCGGATTTCCGTACCGGCCAGCGGATCACGCGGCCCCGGCCGCAGGCACTACGGCGAGCCGCCGGAGCGGGGTGGGGAAAGCCCCACGCCCCCCGATGTCACACTCCGGCGCGCAGGACGGTCGTAGAGGGGAGGTCGCCGTGCCTCGCATTCCGCACGGCTGCGTTGTCGTGCCGGGCAGACGAAGGGAAGGACACCGATGGACGACTTTCGAGCGATCGCCGACCGGGTCGAGATCGAGGCGCTGCGCGCCGAGTTCACCGACGCGGTGATGATGCGCGACCGCGCCCGCCTCGCCGGGCTGTTCACGCCGGACGGCGTACTGCGGATGCCGAACATCCCCGTCGAACTGGTCGGCCCGGAGCAGATCCGCGCCGGGGGCGAGCGGCTCCAGGAGCAGTGGGACTTCTTCGTGCAGAACACGCATCCGGGGACGGTCCGGATCGACGGGGACACCGCGACCGGCCGCGCCTACATCCACGAGGTCGCGCGCCTGAAGAACGGCGTGCAGGGGCTCAACCACGCCGTCTACCACGACAGCTACCGGCGCACACCGGACGGCTGGCGGTTCACCGAGCGGGTCTACGAGGTCCGCTACCTCGACACCTCCCCGCTGCCGGGCTCCGCGCCGACGAGCCCGGCGCCGACGGAGCACGGCGGCCGCCGTGGGGATCCTCGATGACGCCGCCGCCGCGCGGGCCCGTGTCAGGGATCTGGTTCCGGAGAAGGCGGAGGTGTTCACCGCGGCCGGCGAGACGCTCCGGCTGTCCGGCATCGACGACGGCATCCACACCGGCGACCGGTACCGGGCCGTCAAGCCCCGGGTACGTGCCATGGATCGCAGCGCAGAGGCCGACGACCTGCGGCGGCTGGTCGCCTGCCCGGACGTCGTCGTGGGCAGCGTCGCCGCGGTCACCGAGACCGGCTCCCTCGTCGCCGCCTCCGGCACCGGAAGCCGGCTGCCCGCGTACACCGGCGGCGCCGGGCGGGCGATCCGGGTCGTCGGGGCGCAGAAGGTGGTGCCCGACCTGGACACCGCGCTGCGCCGCCTCCAGGAGCACGCCCTCCCGCCGGAATCGGCCCGCGCCCAGGCGGCGTACGGCCGTCCCAGCACCGTCAGCCAACTCCTGGTCCTCAACGCCCCGCCCCGCTTCCGCCCGGGCACGGTCCTGCTGCTCGGCGAGGCCATCGGGTTCTGAGGGGAGTCCGCCTACACTCACCCGGTGATCACCGACGGCTTCCCGCTCGCCGAACTCGCCGAACTCGCCGAACTCGCCGGCCGCTGGGACGAGATCCGGCAGGAGTACGACGACTTCCCCAACGACGCGTATGACCGGGCGGCCCTCGACTGCGCCGCCCGGCTCGCCGCCGACCCGGGCGGCCCGTCGTCCCCGGTGTGGACGCTCGGTCTCCTGCTGATGGCGCCCTATGTCGCCACGGGGCCGGGCGAGGGCGTCGTACCGGCGGTCACGGCGGCCCTGACGGCAACCGACGCGGCCCTGCGCGACCGGCCCTGCGCGCACGAGACGCACCCCTGGCAGGAGCACGACGCCGAGTACGACGAGGACCTCGCCCGGCAGGTGTGCGCCCTCGCCGACCCGGCGTCCGTGTGGGAGGAGTACCACCCGCGCGAGCAGTGGCTCTGTCCGCGCAACGTCGCCGGGTTCGCGCGGATCGCGCTGGACGTGATCGAACCCGGTTCGGCCGGGGACGTTCCGCCCAGGCTCCCGGTGGGGGAACAGGACGCCATCGACACGCTGTCCGCGCTGCTGCACGGCTACCCGGAGCCGGGGACCGACGTCGGCGAGACGATCCGCCGGCAGGCGGACGCACTGCGGTGGGCCGCCCCGGCGGACCGGCCCGGCCGGCTGCTGGCCGTCGTGGCGGTCGGCCGGCACGCGGCTTCCGACGCCGTACGGGACACCGCCGTGCTCGACGACCTGATCGGGGCGCTGGAGCAGGTGCTGCCGCACCTCGCCGACGCTACCTGCGCGCACGGCCGGCATCCGGCCCCGCCCCGGTGGGCCCCGGACGCCGCGGCACTGGGGATCACCCTGAGCAGCCCCGGAGGGCGCGCCCTGTACGCCCGCGACCGCGGGGAGGACCCCGCGGTCGAGGAGATGCTGTGCCCGGTCGCCCTGGCTCAGCCGGCCGGGGAGTCGCTGACGGCGCTGCGCGCCCGGCGCGGCCGGCTCCTGGGCGGCGACGGCGGCTGAGGGCCGCTCTTGCTCCTCCGTCGTGCGACCTGGAGGAAAAGCCCTGGCCAGGGCGGGTCCCGGGTGCGGTCAGTGGCCGTTGTCGGGGGAGGTCAGCCGGTCCGGGGGGACATGGAAGCGGTCGGTGAACGCCTGCCGGCCGGCCGGTGTCAGCGCCAGGGCCCGGCTGGTGCCGATCCGGGTGATCCAGCCCGCGGCCAGGGCGTGGGAGCAGACCGCCGCTCCCACGGCGCCGCCCAGATGGGGGCGGCGCTCGGTCCAGTCCAGGCAGGACCGCACCAGCGGGCGCCGGGACGCGGTGGGCAGCGCGATGCCGTGCTCGGCCAGAGCGGCGGATCCCGCCCGGGTCAGGGACGGCTGGGGTTCCCAGGCGATCAGGCCGTCCGCGAGCAGGGCGTCCGTCACGGCCAGGCCGAGCGCGCCGGCGAGATGGTCGTAGCAGAGCCGGGCGCGGCCCAGCGCACGGGACCGGCCGGCCGCGCCGAGGGAGGCGGGCGGGGCGGCGCGGGGCGATCTCGGCGAGGGACTCGATCAGGGCCGCCACCTTGGGGCCGGCGAGCCGGACATAGCGGTGCCGGCCCTGCCGTTCCTCGGCCAGCAGACCCCCGCCCACCAGCAGGTTCAGATGATCGCTGGCCGTCGAAGGTGCCACACCGGTGTACCGGGCCAGCTCGCGCGCCGTCCAGGCCCGGCCGTCCAGCAGGGCCAGGCAGATACCGGCGCGTGTGCCGTCCGCGAGCAGCCGGGCCACCGCCGCGAGATCGACACCGACGTCCTTGTTCGTGCTGTCCGCACCCATGCGTCACGTATCCCGGCCGACGGTTCGGCCCCCACCGAACCCTGCCGAACCGTCAGCGTGGTCAGCCGGGCAGGGACGCGACGACCCGGTCCAGCTCCTCGGGGGTCAGCGGCCGGCCCCACAGGGCGAGGGTCCACTGCCAGGTCCCGTCCGCCCAGTGGTGCACGAACGCCTCCGGGTCCGCGACCCAGCCGGGCTCGAACAGCGGGGCGTCCGGCCGCTGCCGTACCAGCACGGCCATGGCCGGAGTGCCCGCCGGGGCACCCTCGTTGTAGAGGTCCAGGGCGAGCAGACCGGTGGTGAGGTCGCCGTCCAACACCCGGGGCTCGAAGTGCGCGCGCCCGCCGGGCCAGAAGGCGGGGACGGGCAGACTCTCCGCACCGTGGTGCGCGGCGACCTCGGCGCGCCGCTTCTGCCGGGCCTCATCGGCCGCCGTAAGGGCCTCGGTCCACCGGAAGCGGGCGTCCGGCAGGCCGGCAGGGAACCCCAGCCCGGACAGCTCCTCGCGGTAGCCGCTCTCCTCGACCGCCGCCGACAGCAGGATGCCCGCCGCGGGGTCGACGACCACCCGCAACGGCTGCGGCAGCGCCGGGGTGCGCAGCGTGACCGCCCACGCCGGGCGCCCCTCGTGCCGTACCCGCTCCGGTTCGCCCACGGCGTCGGCCGCGGCCAGCGCCGGGCTGTGCGCGCAGGTGATCAGCCGGTCCGGCGAGGGGGCCAGGTCCCAGGGGAACCGCGGCCCGAAGCCGAGCCCGGCCGGCCCGCCCTGCCCCGTGTCGATGGTGATGTCCCCGTCCCCGTGGTCGAGGAACCAGTCCCCCGGGGGCCGGTAGGCGAAGGACACGGTACGGCGCACCGGGCTGGCGGGCGGCCAGCCCCGCCCGTCGTCGCGCCGCGGCTGGACGGAGAGGTGGCGGCCCACCACGGCGGGCTTGGGCGTGCGGTCGAGGAGTTCACGCAGCTCGGTCCAGCTCGCCATGGGGGCCTCCAGCGCCGTCGGCTCAACTGCCGTCGCCCGTACTGTGGCACAGCTTGGTGGTCGTCTTGGTGACGCAGACGTCCCAGCCGCGGAACTTCTCGCCGGGCTTGCCGTCGTCGCCGATCGCCTCGGAGCCGTCGTGGAACTCCACCAGCAGCTTGATCATGGGGAACTTGGTGACCACGGGGGTGCTGCCGAAGTTCTTCACGATGTACTGCTTGTTGACGGCGACGGCGGGACCCGCCGGGCCCTGCGCCCCGTCGTGCTTCCAGGTCGAGCAGGTCTTGTCCTTGGCGTGCGGGATGTTGACCCCGCACTCGTAGGTGTACTCCATGTGGAAGTCCGAGGAACCCGTGTAGCGGCGCCCGTAGAAGGTGATCTCCCAGTTCTTGGAGGTCCTGCCGCGCACGTACTCCTTGATGGCCACCACGACCTGCTGGATCGCGTGGCACTCGTGGGCGTCGCAGTGCGCCTCGATGGCGTACACGTCGGCCGACTTGTAGATGTAGTCCGTGGGGGTGGTCCCCTTGCGCAGCTTGTACCCGCGGGGCGTGTCCGTGTCCGGGGTCACGGAGCGCTCCCCGGTGAGCAGGGCGCGCGCGGAGGCCGGGAGGGCGGACACCGCCGTCGCCCCGTTCGCCGGCAGCGGCCGGTCGGAGAAGAAGCGGATCGTCTGGGAGGTCTGGGCCGGGGCGTGGGCCGGCGCGGCCCCCGTGGCACCGGCGACGGCCGCCACCACCGCTGTCGCGGCGAGGACGGTGGTGCGTGCACGACTGCGTGACATTGCGTTCCCCTCGTGTGAGACGAATCGCCACGCGCCGCGTCCGGTCGTGACGCGCCGTCAGGTGGGTCGCGCGTGGCGAGGCAGTGCTCTGACGCAGGGGCCATCCTGGCGCACACCGGGCCGCCCGGCCCCGCGCAACGCAGGGACTGCACACTCGGAAGAGCGGCCTCCGCCGCTCGTCCGGGAAGCGGCGCGGTCCTGCCCGGGAAAACGGAACAGCCGGTGACCCGTCTTTCGACGGAGCCACCGGCTGGTCACCGAGGGTGAGTGACGGGACTCGAACCCGCGACATCCTGGACCACAACCAGGTGCTCTACCAGCTGAGCTACACCCACCACGACCGGCGGTGGAACTTGTCGTTTCCCCGACCGGCCGAGAAGAAGTCTACAGGGTCCGAAGGGGTGCTCGCGCACACGTTTTCGCGCGGGCCTTCCGGCGGGCTTCTCGGGGCCGCGACCGGCAGGTCAGGGCGCGGGCAGGACGTGCTTGGCGGCGATCGCCTTCGCGGTCTCGGAGTCGGGCCCGGGCTGCGGCACGAAGACGGCCTCGCGGTAGTAGCGCAGTTCGGCGATGGACTCGCGGATGTCGGCCAGCGCCCGGTGGTTGCCGTTCTTCTCCGGGCTGTTGAAGTAGGCCCGCGGGTACCAGCGCCGGGCCAGCTCCTTGATGGAGGAGACGTCGACGATCCGGTAGTGGAGGTAGTCCTCCAGGGTCGGCATGTCCCGCAGCAGGAAGCCGCGGTCGGTGCCCACGGAGTTCCCGCACAGCGGGGCCTTGCCGGGCTCCTTCACATGCTCCTTCACATACGCCAGCACCTGCTGCTCGGCGTCCTCCAGCGTCGTGCCGTTCGGCAGCTCCGCGAGCAGGCCGGACGCGGTGTGCATCTGACGCACCACCTCCGGCATCGTCTCCAGCGCCCGCTCCGGCGGGCGGATGACGATGTCGACCCCCTCGCCGAGTACGTTCAGCTCGGAGTCGGTGACGAGGGCGGCCACCTCGATGAGAGCGTCGTCGGACAGCGAGAGGCCGGTCATCTCGCAGTCGATCCACACCATGCGATCGTTCATGTGTCTCACCTTACGGCGCGCCGCCGCGAGCGGAACCGAGCGTGCACCCGCACAGGAGCGAGAAAAGACGGCCAGAAGACAAGGGGGAGGGGGCGGAGTACGAGACTCCGCCCCCTCCCTTCCTCACTCCTCGCTCAGCTGGCGCTGCGCGGCCCCGGCAGCAGGCTCACCGCGCCGGCCGGCGTACGGCGGCTCTGCATCGGCACCCCGCTGTCCGGGTGCAGCACCGCGGGCCCGTGGCCGACGGGACCGTGACCCGACAGACCCATCGGGGACGGGTGCCCCGGCTGGACGGCCGGCGCCTCCGCCTCCTCCGGCCGGTCGCCCTGGGGCCTGCGGGCCCGGTAGGCGGCCCGGTAGGCGGCGGGGGAGGAGCCGAGCTGGCGGCGGAAGTGGCCACGCAGGGCCACCGGGGAGCGGAAGCCGCAGCGTCCCGCGACCTCGTCCACCGAGTAGTCCGACGTCTCCAGCAGCCGCTGCGCCTGGAGCACCCGCTGGGTGATCAGCCACTGGAGCGGTGCGCTGCCGGTCAGTGAGCGGAACCGGCGGTCGAACGTGCGGCGGCTCATATAGGCGCGTGCCGCCAGGGTCTCCACGTCGAACTGCTCGTGGAGGTGTTCCAGCGCCCAGGCGACGACCTCGGCGAGCGGGTCGGCGCCGATCTCCTCGGGTAAAGACCGGTCGAGGTAGCGTTCCTGCCCGCCCGACCGGCGCGGCGGGACCACCAGGCGCCGGGCGAGCGCGCCGGCCGCCTCGTTGCCGTGGTCCGTGCGCACGATGTGGAGACAGAGGTCGATCCCGGCGGCCGTACCGGCCGACGTCAGCACATCGCCGTCGTCGACGAACAGCTCCCGTGGATCGACGTGCACCGACGGGTAGCGCTTGGCCAGCGTCGGCGCGTACATCCAGTGGGTGGTCGCCGGGCGTCCGTCCAGCAGTCCGGCCGCGGCGAGCACGAACGCGCCCGTGCACAGCCCGACGATGCGGGCGCCCTCCTCATGGGCCCGGCGCAGCGCGTCGAGCGCTTCTTCGGGCGGTGGTGAGGTGATCGACCGCCAGGCCGGTACGACGACCGTCCCGGCGCGTGAGATCGCCTCCAGTCCATGCGGCGCGGAGAGTTCCAGGCCCCCGGTGGTGCGCAGCGGGCCTTCCTCGCCGGCGCACACCAGCAGCCGGTAGCGCGGTACCCCGGCGTCCTGGCGGTCGATTCCGAACACCGACAGCGGAATGGAACTCTCGAAGATGGGACCGCCGCTGAACAGCAGCACCGCGACGATCTCCTTGCGGCGTCGCCCGGAGAGTTTCCGGGCTGCGGCATCCGGCGCGGCGGTGGAGTCGTGGCTCATACTGCTAAGCCCCCCTCGGTGGTCGCGGCTCCTCGGTTGTGTCGCTCCTGCACGTTTCCCCTCGGTCCTGCACGAGTCCCCCGCCGTAAGCAAGTCAAGATCGAATCTACTGGGTCCCGCGGTCTCACGGTGACCAGTTCCACACGCCCCAGATTGTCGACATGACAACTTGGCGTGAAGCATTCGATCACGAAGCGTTGCACTCGCGGAGCGCGCAGGGAAGTGCGCCTTGTCGCGGTGGCCAAACCGCGTAGGGTGCGCAGTCGCCCGTAGACCCTTTCCGTGCAGGTGGAACGGGGGTTTGGGGGTGGTCGGGACCCCCCTGGGGCGATATCCAGAAGTTGGCTGAAAAGAAGCGTTCCGAAGCGCAGAAACAGGTCAGTCGGTCGGTGTCTGTCCCCGGGTGTGACGTCCGCCTCTTTGCGCGACGCAACGGTCGCCGTAGCGCTCCGCGCACCGCTCCGAGCGCCGCAGCAGCACCCGGCAGACGGCGGTGACGGCGGCCAGGCCCAGCGCCGCGCCCGTCGCGCCGGCCAGCGAGGTGCCGTAGCCGACCAGGACGACGGGGACCACGACGCAGCTGAACGCGGCCCAGCGGATCACCGCGCTCGCGCTGTCCGGCGCGGCGGGCGGCTCGCTGCTGGAGCGGTGTCCGGGCATCTCGTCACTCCCTGGGGCGGTGGCTCACCCCTTCAACGCCCGGGCGACCGGTCGGTCACCGGCCGTACGCCGGGGATCCCCGGGAAGCGTGTGCAAACCGCCTGTACGGGGCAGCAACCATTGCGTTACGGGCGCGGCTCGTGCATGCTCCGGTGAACCCCTGCGGACGTCGGGGGAGCGCTCCGCTTACGGAGCGTGTGCGGGAACTGGGCTCCGGAGGCGTGCCGCCGTACCCTTGGGGGTATGGGGTTGGGAAGATGTTTCCCGGACACAGCTCCGGGCACGGCTCCACCGCGCAGTTCCGTCGTACGACTGTCGTCCCACCCATAAAAGGATCACAACGCCGAGACAGCCATGGCCGGTCACGAATTCTTCGAACCCGCGGACCGCAAGCGGCCGGTCGCCGATCCCACGGCGGCCGATCCCCTGGCGGCGGCAGAGTCACGCCCTTCCTGCGATCCCGCCTTCCGGCACGGAGTCGTCGTCGGCTTCGACGGGTCCACCTCCAGTGAGCGCGCCCTCGCCTACGCCATCGGCATGGCCCATCGCTCCGGCTCCGGTCTGATCATCGTCCATGTGGCCAACCGGCTGCCCACCACGGTGTGGGCCGGCTGCGAGCCGCCCGTCTTCGTCGACGTCCCGGACCACCGCACCGAGGTCCTGGGGCTGGAACTGGCCTGCGCGGACTATCTGGCCGAGGTGCCCTGGATCCTGGTCGAGCGGGGCGGGGACATCTGCCACGAACTCGAAGAGGTGGGGCGGGAGTACGAGGCGGACGCGATCGTCGTCGGCTCCACGCACGGCATCGTGGGCCGGATCTTCGGCTCGGTGGCCGGCCGGCTCGCCAAGCGGGCGAAGCGGCCCGTCATCGTCATCCCCTGAGTCGCCCAACTCCCTTTGTGCAACGCGAAACTACTCGCGCGTAGAGGTGGTTTGTGCCCTTGTGAAGGGCATATATCGGTCACCCGCGCAACAGCACAGCATGAAGGGAGCCCGCCGTGGACAACGGAAGTACTACGGTGGTCGGCCGACTCGCCCTGGGCATCACCCTGTTGGCGTTCGGTCTCGGTACGACAGGCGTGATCCACGGGGTGGCCGCGTCCGACGCCGTGTCAGTGGCCCACTACGTGGGCGGAGTTGCCCTGTTCCTGGTCGGCCTGCTGGCCTTCCGCGGCGGCGACGGCGTGTCCGGCACGGGCTTCGCGGCCCTCGGCGCGCTGTGGTTCACCTGGGCGGTCGGCGGTCACTCCTCCGCCAACGCGGCCGGACTCTTCCTGCTCCTCTTCGCCCTGGTGGCGCTCACCCTGACCCTCGCGGGCGGGGACGGCCTCGGCCAGGTCGTGTACGGGCTGCTGTTCCTGGCGATGCTGGTGCTGGCCGTCTCGGCCTTCGCCGACAGCTCTTCCCTGGCAAAGGTCGGGGGCTGGGTGGCGGCTGTCTCGGGTGCGGTGGCCTGGTACGCGGCCACGGCCGCTGTCGCGCACTGGCCGACAGCGCTTCCCCGGCGTGCCGCCGGCCGGGGGGTGACGGCCACCGGCTGATCCGCAGCGGCACGTGAATGGACCCCCACGTGAAGGTGGCCACGTAGGGGTCCGTTCTGTTGTCGCGCCTGTGCAGGTGCGTGGGGGCTGGTCGCGCAGTTCCCCGCGCCCCTAGGGAATTACTCCACCGTCACCGACTTGGCGAGGTTCCTCGGCTTGTCTATGTCGCGGCCCAGGGCCTTCGCCGTGTGGTAGGCGAGGAGCTGGAGCGGGATGCCCATCAGGATCGGGTCGAGCTCGTCCTCGTTCTTGGGGACGACGATCGTCTGGTCGGCCTTCTCCTGGTGCTGGTGGGCCACCGCGAGGATCTTGCCGCTGCGGGCCTTGATCTCCTCCAGGGCCGCGCGGTTCTTCTCCAGCAGGTCGTCGTCGGGGACGATCGCGACCGTGGGCAGGGCCGGCTCGATCAGGGCCAGCGGGCCGTGCTTCAGCTCGGAGGCGGGGTAGGCCTCGGCGTGGATGTAGGAGACCTCCTTCAGCTTCAGGGAGGCCTCGCGCGCCACCGGGTAGCCCCGGACGCGGCCGATGAAGAGCATCGAGCGGGCGTCGGCGAACTGCTCCGCCAGCTTCCTGATCTCCTCCTCCTGCTCCAGGATCTCGGCGATCTGGCCGGGCAGCCGGCGCAGACCCTCGATGATCCGCTTGCCGTCGCGGACCGAGAGGTCGCGGGTGCGGCCCAGGTGCAGGGCGAGCAGCGCGAAGGCGACGGTGGTGTTGGTGAAGCACTTGGTGGAGACCACGCAGACCTCGGGGCCCGCGTGCACGTACACGCCGCCGTCGGCCTCGCGGGCGATCGCGGAGCCGACCACGTTGACGACGCCGAGGACCCGCGCGCCCTTGCGCTTCAGCTCCTGCACGGCGGCGAGGACGTCGTACGTCTCACCGGACTGGGAGACCGCGATGTACAGGGTGTCGGGGTCCACGACCGGGTTGCGGTAGCGGAACTCGGAGGCCGGCTCGGCGTCGGCGGGGATCCGGGCCAGCTCCTCGATCATCTGGGCGCCGATCATGCCCGCGTGGTAGGAGGTGCCGCAGCCGAGGATCTTCACCCGGCGGATCCGCCGGGCCTCGCGGGCGTCCAGGTTGAGGCCGCCGAGGTGCACGGTGGAGAAGCGGTCGTCGATGCGGCCGCGCAGCACGCGGTCCACGGCGTCGGCCTGCTCGAAGATCTCCTTGTGCATGTAGGTGTCGTGGCCGCCCATGTCGTACGACTCGGCCTCCCACTCCACGGTGGTGGGCTCGGCGGTGGTGCGCGTGCCCTCGGTGGTGTAGGTGCGGAAGTCGTCGGCCTTGAGGGTGGCCATCTCGCCGTCGTCCAGGGTCACTATCTGGCGGGTGTGGGTGACCAGGGCGGCGATGTCCGAGGCGACGAACATCTCCTTCTCGCCGATGCCGAGGACGACCGGGGAGCCGTTGCGGGCCACCACGATCCGGTCCGGGAAGTCGGCGTGCAGCACGGCGATGCCGTAGGTGCCCTCGATCACCCGGACCGCCTGGCGGACCTTGTCCTCCAGCTTCTCGGCGGTGGAGCGGGCGATCAGGTGGGTGAGGACCTCGGTGTCGGTCTCGGAGAGGAACTCGACACCGTCCGCCTCCAGCTTGCGGCGCAGGTCGGAGGCGTTGTCGATGATGCCGTTGTGCACGACGGCGACCTTGTTGTCGGCCGACATGTGCGGGTGGGCGTTGACGTCGGAGGGGGCGCCGTGGGTGGCCCAGCGGGTGTGGGCGATGCCGGTGGTGCCCTTGAAGCGCGCCGGGACCTTGGCCTCCAGGTCGCGCACCCGGCCCTTGGCCTTGACCATCTTCAGGCCGGGCGCCTTCGGGGAGGTGACGACGATGCCCGCCGAGTCGTAGCCGCGGTACTCCAGCCGCTGGAGGCCCTCCAGCAGGAGGGGGGCCACGTCACGCTTCCCGATGTATCCGACAATGCCGCACATATATACGTATCTCTCAGCCGTAGACCATGCGGCGCAGCTGCCGGAGGGTCAGCTCCGGCGGTGCCACCGCCCGGTATCTCAGGTCCGCCTCGATCCGTTCGAAGATCTCCGTGTTCACCAGGCCCTGGGCCTGGAGCTCGCGGTGGCGGCGACGGACGAACTCCTGGATCGTCTCGTCGAAGTAGGCGAGCACGTCCTGGATCACCCGCAGCGCCTCGCCCCGGTTCAGGGGCGTCGAGCGCGTCAGATGATCAACAAGTTCGTCGTGCACCCGGTAGATCCTGGGGTACCGGACGCGGTTTCGCAAGAATCGTGCCCGATTTCGGGCAGAGGCGCCGGCTGATGTGGTCTGCGTCTCACATGCGCCGCAGAATCGCCTGCTTGGCCAGCGCGAACTCCTCATCCGTCAGGATGCCCTCGCGGTGCAGCTCGCCCAGCTCCCGCAGCCGCCGCAGCAACGCGTCATGGCTGTCGTCGTGTATGTCCGTGGACAGTTCCTTCTGTACGGGTATGTTCTTCGCCGGGTGCGGCAGCCGGGCCTGTACGGCGGCGGCCACCAGGGCCATCAGCGGGTCCTTCTTGAACCCCCACAGCTCGATCGCGTTCGGGTCGAACTTGGCCGGAGCGGTCGCCGGGGCGCCGCGCACCAGGAAGCGGAGGTGGCCGTTCTCCAGTCCGACGGCCGGCTGCCAGGCCACGCCGGTGAGGTCCGCGAGCGGGATCGTCCGCGGGCCGGTGGCGGCCTTGGCGCCCTCGGTCTTCCAGTTCCACTCCAGTCGCACCCGCTGCCCGTCGAAGCTCGCCGTGCCGTCACCGGCCGAGGCGGACACCGGCAGGGCCGGACCCGGCAGCAGGTATGCGTCCACCGGGTCCGCGGAAACCTCCTCCAGCAGCAGGGCGTTGCGGACCTCCTCCGCGAAGTACTCGGCGACGCCGTACCGGTCGGGCTCCACGGTCAGCTGATAGGGGTCGAGCGGCTCGGCGAGCCGGCCGCCGGTCGCCTGGAGCAGCGGATCGGCGCCGTCGCGCAGCCGCAGTCGCAGCCGCCCCGACCGCCGGCCCTGCTCGAAGGCGATCCCGGCCAACGCTCGCAACGGCACCACCAGTTCGCCCAGCTCCCGGCGGAACGGGTCGACGCCCTTGTCCCGGCCCGGAGTCAGCCGCAGGGTGTCCGCCTCGAAGGCCCAGGTGCCGTCCTTCTGGATGATTTCCGCCATGGGGGGATTGTTTCACCGGATCTGCGGGACAGTGGTCTCGACCGCATCCGAAGGGAGCGCAAGTGAGACGCGACCACGGCACGACTCCCCGCATCACCCGCATCCTCGGCGCCCTGCTGCTCGCCGCGGCAGGCGTGTCCACCGTCGGCGCCGCACCCCCGGCCGCCGCCGCACCGGCCCTGCCCGGCCGGGTGATCCCGGCGCCCGCCTCGGTCACGCCGGGCACAGTGCCGTACCGCATCACCCCCGCCACCCAGGTACACGCCGACGACTCGGCCGAGGTCCGCCGGATCGGCGGCTACCTCGCCGGCCTGCTGCGACCGTCCACCGGCTACCGCCTGCCGGTCACCGGCCCGGGCACCGGCGGGATCCAACTGCGCCTGCGGAAAGGCGACTTCGGGGCGGAGGGGTACCGGCTGAGCAGCGGCCCGCTGGGCGTGACCCTCACCGCGAGCGCGCCCGCCGGTCTCTTCCACGGCGTGCAGACCCTGCGTCAGCTGCTCCCGGCGGCCGTCGAGCGCAGAAGCGTGCAGCCCGGCCCGTGGGTGGTCCCGGGCGGCACCATCGAGGACCGGCCCCGCTACGCCTACCGGGGCGCCATGCTCGACGTCGCCCGGCACTTCTTCACCGTCGCCCAGGTCGAGCGCTATATCGACCAGCTCGCCCTCTACAAGATCAACGAGCTGCATCTGCACCTCAGCGACGACCAGGGCTGGCGCATCGCCGTCGACTCCTGGCCCCGCCTGGCGGCCTACGGCGGTGGCACCGAGGTGGGCGGCGGCCCCGGCGGCTACTACACCAAGGCCGACTACCGGCGGATCGTGCGCTACGCGGCCGCCCGCTATCTGGAGGTCGTCCCGGAGATCGACATGCCGGGCCACACCAACGCGGCCCTCGCCTCCTACGCCCCGCTGAACTGCGACGGCGTGGCACCCCCGCGCTACACCGGCACCCACGTCGGCTTCAGCTCGCTGTGCGTGGGCAAGCAGGTGACGTACGACTTCGTGGACGACGTCGTCCGTGAGCTGGCGGCGCTCACCCCCGGCCGCTACCTCCACATCGGCGGCGACGAGGCCCACTCCACCAGCCACGCCGACTACGTCACCTTCATGGACCGGGTGCAGCCGGTCGTCGCCCGGTACGGCAAGACGGTCATCGGCTGGCACCAGCTCACCGGCGCCCGCCCGGTCCCGGGCGCCCTCGCCCAGTACTGGGGCCTGGACGGCACCAGCGCCACGGAGAAGGAACAGGTGGCGCGGGCCGCTCGCAACGGCACCGGACTGATCCTGTCCCCGGCCGACCGGATCTACCTCGACATGAAGTACACCAAGGCCACCCGGCTGGGCCTCACCTGGGCGGGCCTGGTGGAGGTGCGGCGGTCCTACGACTGGAACCCGGGCGCCTATCTGCCGGGGGCGCCCGCCTCGGCGATCAGGGGCGTGGAGGCGCCGCTGTGGTCCGAGACGCTGAAGACCTCCGCCGACCTCGAGTACCTGGCGTTCCCGCGCCTCGCGGGCGCCGCCGAGCTGGGCTGGTCCCCGGCGGCCAGCCACGACTGGGACGCCTACAAGGTGCGGCTGGCGGCCCAGGGCCCGCGCTGGGACGCCCTGGGCATCAGCTACTACAGGTCGCCTCAGGTGCCCTGGCCGGCGCGCTGAGCGAGCGGGTTCCCGAGCGTGCCGACGAGCTGGAGCGCGCCGGACGGGTCGGCGAGGTCCACCATCTGCCGGTTGTTCCGCAGCTGGAGCCGGTTGAGGCAGGACAGCGCGAACTCGGGGGCGAAGATGTCGTACTGCCGGAACTTCTCGGCCAGTTCCGGCGCCGACTCCTGGTACGCGCGGGTGACCTCGGCGACCGTGCCCCAGAACTCGTCCTCGGTCAGGAACCCTTCTTCGGCGAGGTTTGCGGCGAGGAACCGGAAGAAGCAGTCGAAGACATCGGTGAAGACCGACAGCAGCTTCTGGTCCTCCGGGACCTCGACGCGGATCCGCCGCACCTCGGGCGGCAGTACCGCGTCGGGGTCCATCACCACGATCTCCTCGGCGATGTCCTTGTAGACCGCCCGCTGCACCACGCCGTCCTTGAGCACCAGGATGACGTTCTCGCCGTGCGGCATGAACGCCAGGTCGTAGGCGTAGAAGCTGTGCAGGAGGGGGGTGTAGTAGGCCCGCAGATAGCGCCGCAGCCACTCGGCGGGGGCGAGCCCGGAGCGGGTGATCAGCGCGCCCGCGAAGGAGGCGCCCTCGTGGTCGGTGTGCAGCAGTGAGGCCATGGTGGCGAGCGACTCGCCGTCCCCGAGCGAGGCCACCGGGCTCTCCCGCCACAGGGCGGCCAGCATCTTGCGGTACGGCGAGGAGCGGTCGGTGGCCCGCTCGTACTCCAGGTGCCGGTAGCCGACGGCCGCCCGCTCCCGGATGATCGTCAGACCCGTCGACTTCAGCACCGGGTCGTTCTCGACCAGCTGGGCCAGCCAGTCGTTGATGGCCGGGGTGGCCTCCATGTAGGCGGCGGACAGGCCGCGCATGAAGCCCATGTTGAGGACGGACAGGGCCGTCTTCACATAGTGCTTCTCGGGGTGTGAGGTGTTGAAGAAGGTCCGGATCGACTGCTGGGCCAGGTACGCGTCGTCGCCCTCGCCGAGACAGACCAGATGGCGCCGGGCCACCTCGGCGGCGAAGGTGACGGAGAGCTTGTTCCACCACTGCCACGGGTGGACGGGGATGAGGAGGTAGTCCTCCGGGTCGAGCCCCTGGCCGGTGAGCACGGCGCGGAAACGGTTCAGCGTGGTCTCGCCCAGCTCCTCCCGCAGGAATGTGCCGTACTCGATCCCCGCCCCCGCCGTGAACGCGGCCCGTGACCGGTGCGCGGCCAGCCACACCAGCCGTACCGGGCGCGCGGTCTCCGGCGCGTACGACAGGTACTCGTGGACGCCGAACCCGAGCCGCCCGTTGTTCGCGACGAAGCAGGGGTGGCCCTCGGTCATCCCGGTCTCGATGGCCTGGAAGCCGCTGTCCGCCAGCTCGGCGGAGGTGATCGGGGGCTTGGTGAGCTTGTAGCAGGTGCCGGAGAGGGTGGAGGAGATCTCCTCCAGATAGACCGGCAGGATCTCGTCGCTCAGCCCCAGCGACTCCTTCAGCTCGATGAAGAAGTCCAGGGCGGCGAGGGGGAGTTCGGTGCCGTCGCGGTGCCGGGTGACGGACTCGGCGTCGACCTGCCAGTGGTCGAGGGCGCGGCGGACGGCCCGGAACCGGTAGACGGTGAGCCCGTCGTCGCTGCGGACGGCGTACCCCTCGCCGTCCGGCTCGGGGGTGATCAGGCGTTCGTGGGCGAACTCGGCGAGCGCCTTGCGTATCAGCAGGCGGTTGGCCGTCGCCCAGCGCTCGGGGGAGAGGTGGGCCACGGCGTCGGCGAGGTTCATGCGGCCACCGCCCGCAGGAAGTCCTCGCGGGTGCAGAAGCTCAGCAGGGCCTTCTTCTCCGGCTTCTGGATCTCCCGGTCGGGCACGAACCCGACGGCCTTGTTCAGGGCGTGCACCGCCGTGTTGCGCACATCGGGTTCGACCACGACCCGGGTCACGGCCGGGTCCGCGAAGAGGTGCTCCATGACGGCGGTGATGACGGCCCGCGTGAACCCGTGCACGGGGGTGTCCGTGGGCGCCACCAGGAAGTGCATGCCGGTGTCGCCCGGCTCCGGCTCGTAGAGCCCAACCAGCTCGCGGTGCGCGGGGTCGTACCGCTCCATCAGGAAGACCGGCCGGCCGTCGTGCAACCCGAGGAACGCCTCGTGGTGCTCGTCGGCCGCGATCTCCAGGTAGGCCCGCTCCACGTCCTCCAGCCGGGCGTCCTGCATCATCCAGAACGCGGCCTTGGGGTGCGTGACCCAGCCGTGCAGCAGCTCGGCGTCCGTCAGCGGGTCGAGGGGACGGATGGTGAAGGTCATGCTCCGAACTCCTGGAAGGCGATGGTCTTCTCGACCGGGTAGTACTCGGTGCCGAGCAGCTCGCGGATGATGTACGCGTTCCGGTACGGGCCCATGCCCAGGTCCGGAGAGGTGATGCTGTGCGTGTGGACGCCGGCGTTCTGGAGGAAGACGCCCCGGCCGGTGTGGTCGACGGAGTAGTTGCGGGCCACGTCGAAGCGGCCGTGGCCGTCGAAGCGGAGCCGGTCGCGGACGGGGTCGAGGAAGGCCGGGGGCGTGTAGTGGTAGCCGGTGGCCAGCACCAGCGCCTCGGAGCGGATCTCGAAGTCCTTGCCCTGCTCGTCCTGGCGGAAGCCGAGGGTGAAGGCGCCGTCGGTGTGAGAGGCGCTGGTGAGCGAGGAGTTGGTGAGCAGCCGGGTGGGCACCGGCCGGTCCCCGCTCTCCACGTTCTTCTGGTAGAGCAGGTCGAAGATCGAGTCGATCAGGTCCGAGTTGATCCCCTTGAACAGGCCCTTCTGCTGCTTCTCCAGCCGGTAGCGGGTCTCCTCCGGCAGGGCGCGGAAGTAGTCGATGTAGTCCGGGGAGGTCATCTCCAGGGTGAGCTTGGTGTACTCCAGCGGGAAGAACCGCGGGGAGCGGGTGACCCAGTTGAGCTGGTAGCCGTGGTCGTCGATCCCGGCCAGCAGCTCGTAGTAGATCTCGGCGGCGCTCTGCCCGCTGCCGACGATCGTGATGGACCTCTTCCGCTGGAGCTCGGCCTTGCGGTGCATGTACTCGGAGGTATGGATGACATCGCCGGCCAGCCCCCGGCACGGCTCGGGAACGAAGGGCACGGTCCCGGTCCCGAGGACCAGCCGCCGCGCCCGGTACGTCCGGCCGCCCTCGGCACGGACGACGTACACCTCGCCCGTCTCGTCGTACGACACCTCGGTGACCGTGGTGCCGAAGCGGACGCAGCTCAGCTTGCCGGCCGCCCAGCGGCAGTAGTCGTCGTACTCCACCCGCAGCGGATAGAAGTTCTCCCGGATGTAGAACGAGTACAGTCTGCCCTTCTCCTTCAGGTAGTTGAGGAAGGAGTACGGGGAGGTGGGGTCGGCGAGGGTGACCAGGTCCGACATGAACGGGGTCTGGAGATGGGCGCCGTCGAGGAACATCCCGGAGTGCCACTCGAAGTCGGGCTTGGACTCCAGGAAGACGCCGTCCAGTTCGGCGATCGGCTCGGTGAGGCAGGCGAGGCCGAGGTTGAAGGGGCCGAGCCCGATCCCCACGACGTCGTAGGTCTTCTCCGGGGCTTCAGCAAGCGCGGTCAAGGGACTCTCCCAGGTACTGCTCGGCATGGCCGGCGATCAGGTCGAGGACGGCCGCGATGTCGGCCGTCGTGGTCTCGGGGTTGAGCAGGGTGAACTTCAGGTAGTGGCGGCCGCCGACCGTGGTGCCCGCGACGACGGCGTCCCCGGAGGCGAACAGGGCCTTGCGGGCGTGGAGGTTGGCGCGGTCGATCTCGGCGGGGTCGGTGACGGCCGCGGGGATGTAGCGGAAGACCAGGGTGGACAGGGTGGGCCGGACCACGACGTCGTAGCGCGGGTCGGCCGCGAGCAGCTCCCAGCCCTCGGCCGCCAGGTCGCACACCTCGTCGAAGAGGGCGCCGATGCCATCCGCGCCCATCACGCGCAGCGTCAGCCACATCTTCAGGGCGTCGAACCGCCGGGTGGTCTGGAGGGACTTGTCGACCTGGTTGGGGATGCGCTCGGTCACCATGCGGCGCGGGTTGAGGTAGTCCGCGTGGTAGGTGGCGTGCCGCAGGGTGGCCGCGTCCCGGACCAGCAGGGCGGAGGAACTCACCGGCTGGAAGAAGGACTTGTGGTAGTCGACGGTGACGGAGTCGGCGCGCTCGATGCCGTCGATGCGGTCCCGGTACTTGAGGGAGGCGAGCAGTCCGCAGCCGTAGGCGGCGTCCACGTGCATCCACACCCCGTACTGGGCGCACAGCGCGGCGATCTCCGGCAGCGGGTCGATGGAGCCGAAGTCGGTGGTGCCGGCGGTGGCGACGACGGCCATCGGCACCAGGCCGTCCCGGGTGCAGCGCTCCAGCTCGCGGGCGAGGGCGACGGTCTGCATGCGCTTGTCGTGGTCGACGGGCACGGTGACCACGGCGTCCGGTCCCAGCCCGAGCAGTTTCGCGGACTTCTGCACGCTGAAGTGGCCGGCCTCGGAGGCGAAGATCCGCAGTTTCCCGGGCTCCTCGCTCTTCGCCTCCTCCCGGGCCAGCAGCAGCGCCTGGAGGTTGGACTGGCTGCCGCCCGAGGTGAACACGCCGTCGGCGGCGGGGCCGAGCCCGATCCGCCGGGCCGTCCAGTCGACGATCCTGCGCTCGATGAGCGTGCCGCCGGCCGACTGGTCCCAGGTGTCCAGCGAGGAGTTGACCGCGGAGAGCACCGCCTCGCCGAGCACCGCGGGGATGACGACGGGGCAGTTGAGGTGGGCGAGGTAGCGGGGGTGGTGGAAGTAGACCGCGTCCTTCAGATAGACCTCCTCCAGCTCGTCCAGGACGGCGGCGGTGTCGCCCAGCGGGCGGTCGAGGTCGATCGCGTCGACGCGCGGAGTGAGGGCGTCGACGGTGACGCCGGTGAACGGACGGTCGGTGGTGGCGAGTTTGGCCGCCACCCGCTCGACTCCTTCGGTCACGGAGCGGCGGTACTGCTCCGCGGTGAGGCCATTGAGCAGGTGCGAGCGCATGTGGGGGTCCTCCGAGGGGACAGTCCGTGCGGGGGGTTCTACTTAGGTTAGCCTAACCTAAGTTCTTTGGATCAAGACATGCGTGATCCGTGACCGGCGTCACGCGCAAGGGAGTTACCCGGCGGCCCGCAGCTGGTCCTCCGTCATGCCCTGCCGCCAGTACCCCACAAAGGTCACCCGGCGCCGGTCGGCCCCGCACTCCCCGACGAAGTGCCGCCGCAGCGCCTTCACCTGACCGCTCTCCCCGGCGAGCCACACATACGGCCGCTCGGCGCGGGGGAGCGGGGCGGCTCGTACGGCATCGACGGCCATGGGGGACCCGTCGTGCCGTACGAGCCACGTGATCTCCGCGTCCGCCGCCGTGCGCACGTCCTGGATGTCCCCGGCGTGCGGCACCTCCAGCCAGGCCCGGACGCGGGTACCGGCCGGAAGGGCCTCCAGGACCGCGGTCGCGGCGGGTACGGCGGTCTCGTCACCGCACAGCACCACGAGATCCGTGTCCTCGGGCGGCCGGAACCGGATGGCCCGGTTGTCGGCGACGGCCGGACCGAGCAGCAGCACCCGGTCCCCGGCCGTGGCCCGCTCGGCCCAGCGGGAGGCGGGCCCGGCGGGCCGGTGCAGGGCGAAGTCGACATCGATCTCGTCGGGATCCCGGCGCAGCGCGCGCAGCGTGTACGACCGCATCACCGCCCGCACGTCATCGGGCAGCTCCCGCCACCCCTGCCACCATTCGTCCCCCAACTCCAGCGGCACGACGGGAGCCTGCTGCCCCGGGTGCGGCAGGAACAGGGACAGCGACTGGTCGTATCCGTCGGACCGGAAGGCGTGCAGATCGGGTCCGCCGAAGGTGACCCGGACGAGAGACGGCCCCAGCCGCCTCGTCCGTACGACCTCGAGAGAGAAGAACCGGAAAGGGGCGGCTACGGCCGTCGTCATGGGGGGCTCCTGTGTGTGGCTCAGCTGACCTTCTTGGCCTTCTCCAGCGCCTCGGCGAGGTTCGTCAGCAGGGGCACGCACTTGTCGTACGACAGGATCGGCTCGGGGGACCGCGCGATGACCTGGCCCGCCTTCACCGCGGGCAGCTTCTTCCAGGTCGGCTTGGTGATGTCCGCGGGCTGCATGGCCGACGACCGGTCGTCCATCATGATGATGTCGGCCGGGTACTTGTCGACGTTCTCCCAGCTCAGCGACTCGTACCAGCCGCCGCCCTGCTTCTTCGCGCTCTCCGGCGGCTCCACGAAGTTCACGCCGAGGGCCTTGAAGTACTCCAGGTCGATGGAGAGGTTGGTGCCGGAGACGTAGAACAGCTGGTCGCTCGCGCTGCCGGCCATCACCTTGATGCCGGGCTTGGCCTTGGCCGCCGCGCGCAGCCGGGCGGCGGCCGCCTCGAACCGCTTCTTCGCGTCCGTCACCTTCTTCGCCCTCATGTCCGCGCCCAGCGACGCGGCGAGGTCCCACATGCGCTGGAGCGGCTGGGTGAGCTGGCGGTCGTAGACGGAGAGCGCGACGCTGGGGGCCAGCTTGGCGATCTTGTCCTTGGACTCCTCGGGGACGTACCAGAGGGTGCCGGCGCCGTCGAACATGGTCGTGATGAGCACGTCCGGGGCGAGGGAGGCGTACTTCTCGATGTTGAACTGGCCCCAGGTGTTGCCGAGGACCGTCACCTTGCTGACATCCATGTCGCCGGCCTGCACATCGGCCTTGCCGTCCGAGGTCTTCGTCGGGCCGAACACGCCCTTGACCTGGATGCCGTAGTCGTAGAGGGCGGCGCCGACACCGGTGAACGCGACGATGTTCGCCGGGACCCTGTCGAGCTTCACCGTGGTGCCGCGGTCGTCCTTGAAGGACCAGGGCCCGGACGCGCCGTTCTTCGCCGTACCGCCGCTTTTGGCCTTGCCGTCCCCGCAGGCGGCGAGCGCGGCACCGAGGCCGAGAGCGCCGCCCGCGGCGAGGAGGCCGCGACGAGTCGGGTGGGAAGCACGGGCGTTGGGCATGGGTATGACTGCTTTCGACCGGGGCGAGGCGCCCGCCGGACACGTTCGAAGGCAGGTTAGCCTAACCTCAGTCGATCTCCCAGAGGGTGCCCTGAGGCGGGCCGGCCACACCGACACACGCCTCGTTCCCCTCGGGATCGGCCAGCACCCGGTTCGACGGCGCGTCGGCGTCGTTCACCAGACGGCCCCCGGCCGCGAGCGCCGCGGCGATCCGCGCCTCGGCCTGGTCGTACGGCACCCACACGTCGACGTGCACCCGGTTGCGCTGCGGACGCGGCGCGTCCATCCGCTGGAAGTAGAACGGCGCCCCGCGCCGCCGCGGATCGATGAGATCCTCCCCACTGCCCGCCTGGTCCTGATGACCGAGCAGGGCCCGCCAGAACGCCACCACCCCGGGACCGGCGAGGGCGTCGACGGTGACCTGGACGGTCTGCACGGCGGACGGATCGGCCGGTACGCCCAGCGCACGAGCCACGTCGGAAATCCGCCGGGCCAGCTCCACATGCCGTTCGGTCAGCCCGTAGTAGTCGTCCGTGACCGCGATCAGCCGTACGGTCACCCCCTCCTGCCGCACATCCACATCCGGGTGCTCGCCGTCACCCGCCGGTATCTCACTGATCGCCTGCACGAACCGGGCCCCGGCCACGAACGACCCGGTCCGAAAACACGCACACGCCCCCTCACCCACGACCCGCCAGTCCTCGACTCCGGCACTCCGGTGGAACTGCTGAGGCCTGATGCGGTGGGTGCTGCTCGGTGTGTTGGTCATGTGGGGACGGTAGTGGGCGGGTCTGACAAGTCCCGGGCGTCAGGCGTGACTTGGGCGCGGCCCGTCTACGGCTCGACGGTGGCCTCCCTGCTGGCGAGCAGCAGTGCCAAGGGGCCGCCCGGGAGGAGGAAGCGGCCTGCGTCAACAGCCTTGAGCGCGTCATCCAGGGACCACCACATGAGCGTGAAGTCCGCTTCCCACGGCATGAGCTGCTGTGGCCCGAGGGTCAGCTGCGTGGCCTCGAACAGGTGCAGTCTGGCGGGCGAGTCGGGGACCATGACGTACGAGCCCAGGGGTCGCCAGGACTCGGCGACGATGCCGGCCTCTTCTCGGAGCTCGCGGCGGGCGCACTCTTCAGGGGTCTCGCCGGGTTCCGCCTTGCCGCCGGGGAGGAACAGGTACTCGCCTCCATGCCGGGGGAAGGCTGCGGTCAGGACGGCGACCCGTCCGTGACGGTCGCGTGCGACGATCACGGCGGCATCGGGCTTGGTGTCACTGCCGGGGACGTGGTCCATGCTTCGGCAGCGTAACTGTGGGCCCCATGAGCAGTACGGCGAACGGCACGTTCAGCACGGTGGGGTGGGCGGTCAGGCAGGCTGGGGGGGGATGGCTGAGTCGCTCTTGCCCGGAGGTTTCGTCAGTGCCGTGGTGCGGGTCGGGGACACGGTGCGCCGGCCGGTCTCGGCGCGTACGGGGTTCGTGGGGGAGTTGCTGAGGTTGCTGGAGGCCAGGGGCTGGAGTGGTGCTCCGCGGTATCTCGGTGTGGACGACGAGGGCCGTGAGGTGCTCGGTTACCTCGAGGGCCATGTGGCTTGGGAGCCGCGACAGCCCGCTGCCGTGTCCTCGGACGCAAGTCTGGTGACGGTCGCCCGGCTCGTGCGGGACTTCCACGACCTGACGGCCGGGACCCCGCTGGCCGGTGACCGGGAGGTCGTGTGTCACAACGACCTGTCGCCGAAGAACACGGTCTACCGGCTGCGCGGGGGCGAGCTTCGGCCGACGGCGTTCATCGACTGGGACCTTGCCGCGCCGGGCGCGCGGATCCATGACATCGCCCATGTCTGCTGGCAGTACCTCGGCCTGGGCCCCTCGGTCACAGACGTCGGGGAGGCAGCCCGGCGCATGAGGCTGATCGCCGACAGCTACGGGCTGTCCGACCGGCAGGATCTCGTGGCCACGATCCTGTGGTGGCAGGACCGGTGCCGGCGGGGCATCGAAGCCGGGGCCGACGCGGGTGACATCGCCATGGCCCGGCTCCGTGACGCGGGGGCCGTGCGGGAGGTTCAGGCGGCCCGTCAGTGGGTCTCCGAACACCGGGAGGTGCTGGAACGCTCACTGAGATGACCGCTGGAGGGGGACTGCGGTCCGTGGTCCCCTCCAGCGAGTACTTCCGTGCCTCAGCTCACCAGCCCCAGCTCCCGCGCGATCAGCATCCGCTGGACCTCGCTCGTGCCCTCGCCGATTTCCAGGATCTTGGAGTCGCGCCACATGCGGGCCACCGGGTACTCGTTCATGAAGCCGTAGCCGCCGTGGATCTGTGTGGCGTCGCGGGCGTTGTCCACGGCGACCGTGGAGGAGTACAGCTTGGCCAGGGCCGCCTCCTTCTTGAAGGGTTCGCCGGCGACCAGGCGGGACGCCGCGTCGCGCCAGGCGAGGCGGGCCGTGTGGGCCTTCATCTCCATGTCGGCGATCTTGAACTGGATGGCCTGGTTGGCGCCGATCGGGCGGCCGAAGGCGTGGCGTTCCTTGGCGTACTTGACCGACTCGTCGACGCAGCCCTGCGCCAGGCCCGTGCCGAGCGCCGCGATGGCGATGCGGCCCTCGTCCAGGATGCGCAGGAACTGGGCGTAGCCGCGGCCCTCCTCGCCGAGCAGGTTGGCGGCGGGCACGCGGACGTCCTGGAAGGACAGCTCACGGGTGTCGGAGGCGTTCCAGCCGACCTTGGAGTAGGGCGCGGCGACCGTGAAGCCGGGGGTGCCGGAGGGCACGATGATCGAGGAGATCAGCGGCCTGCCGTCCGGCTTGCGGCCGGTGACCGCGGTGACCGTCACCAGCCCGGTGATGTCCGTGCCGGAGTTGGTGATGAAGCACTTGGAGCCGTTGATCACCCATTCGTCGGTGTCCGGGTCCAGGCGGGCCGTCGTCCGGGTGGCGCCGGCGTCGCTGCCGCCCTCCGGCTCGGTCAGCCCGAACGCGCCCAGGATCTCGCCCGCGCACAGCCGGGGCAGCCACTCGCGCTTCTGCTCCTCGGTGCCGAAGAGGTGCAGGGGCATCGCGCCGAGCGAGACCCCGGCCTCCAGGGTGATGGCCACCGAGGAGTCCACCCGGGCCAGTTCCTCCAGGGCGAGGCCGAGGGCCAGATAGTCGCCGCCCATCCCGCCGTACTCCTCCGGGAACGGCAGCCCGAACAGGCCCATCCGGCCCATCTCGCGGACGATCTCGTACGGGAACTCGTGCCGCTCGTAGAAGTCGCCGATCTTCGGCGCCACCACGTCGTGCGCGAACTCCTCCACCGTACGGCGGAGTTCCTCCAGCTCGGGGCTGAGACGGTGGTCCATGCTGATCACTGGTCCTTGTGGGAGAGAGCGCGGACGGTACGGGAGGGGCTGGGGCGGCCCAGCTGTTCGGCCATCCACACGCTGGTGGCGGTCAGACGGCCGAGGTCGACCCCGGTCTCGATGCCGAGTCCGTGCAGCATCCAGACGAGGTCCTCGGTGGCGAGATTGCCGGTGGCGGACTTGGCGTACGGGCAGCCGCCGAGGCCGCCGGCGGACGCGTCGACCGTCGTCACGCCGTGCTCCAAGGCCGCGTAGGTGTTGGCGAGCGCCTGGCCGTAGGTGTCGTGGAAGTGCACGCCGAGCACGTCCGTCGGCACGCCTTCCTCATCGAGCAGACCGAGCAGGGCGCGGACGTGGCCGGGGGTGGCGACGCCGATGGTGTCGCCGAGGCTCAGCTCGTCGCAGCCCATGTCCCGCAGCGCCGTGCAGACCCGGGCCACCTGGTGCAGCGGGACCGGGCCTTCCCAGGGGTCGCCGAAGCACATCGACACATAGCCGCGGACGTGCGCGCCCGCGTCCTTGGCCTGCCGCACCACCGGCTCGAACACGGCCAGCGACTCGTCCAGAGTGCGGTTGAGGTTGGCCTTGGCGAAGGACTCGGTGGCGCTGGCGAACACGGCGATGCGCTCGGCGCCGAGGGCCAGCGCGCGGTCCAGGCCGCGTTGGTTGGGCACCAGCACCGGCAGGGCCACCCCGGGCAGGCCGCTCACCATCGGGAACAGCTGCTCGGCGTCGGCCAGTTGGGGCACCCACTTGGGGTGCACGAAGCTGGTCGCCTCGACGGTCGTCAGGCCCGCGTCGGCCAGCCGGCGGATGAACTCCGCCTTGACCTCGGTCGGTACGGCCGTCTTCTCGTTCTGGAGGCCGTCGCGCGCGCCGACCTCGTGGATCCGCACCCGCGCGGGCAGGCCGGACGCGGTTACGGCCATGGGCAGACCCTGCGCGCTCACTCCGCCACCTCCTCGTGCGGGGTGACGACGGCCAGCACCTGGTCCATGGCGACCGTCGTCCCCGGTGTCACATCCAGTTCGGCGACCGTGCCCGCGTGCGGGGCGGAGATGACGTGCTCCATCTTCATCGCCTCCACCACCAGCAGGCTCTGGCCGGCGGCCACCTCGTCGCCGACGGCGACCTTCACCACGGTCACGGTGCCCGGCATGGGCGCGGTGAGGGAGTCCGCGCCCGCGTGGGCCGAGCCGCTGAGCGACGCGGCCACCGGGTCGTGGTCCCGGACCAGCCAGGCCTCGCCGTCCCGGCCGAGCCAGTCACCGGCGCGGTGGAAGGTGTGCCGGACCCCGTCCAGGGTGACGCCGACCCGGTCCTCGGTGACGGTGTGCGTGCCGCGCGGGCTGTACCGCACCGGGTCCTGCACCCGCAGGTGGAAGGCGGGCGGCTTGGGGGTGCCGCCCAGGCGCCAGCCGTTCGGCACCGAGAACGGGTCCGTCCAGCCGTCGGTGCGCGGCTTCAGCCGCTCCAGCCGCACGGCCGCCGCCGCCTCGTACACCTCCTCCGGTACGTCGGTGGAGACCAGGTCGTCCACCGCGCGCTCGACCAGGCCGGTGTCCAGGTCGCCCTGGACGACCGCCGGGTGGGCGAGCAGGCGGCGCAGGAAGCCCGCATTGGTCGGCACGCCCAGGGTGACCGTGTCGGCGAGGGCCGCACGGAGCCTGCGCAGCGCGGTCGCGCGGTCGGGGCCGTACGCGATGACCTTGGACAGCATCGGGTCGTACAGGCTGCCGACCTCGGTGCCCTCGCTGAGCCCGGAGTCGGTGCGGACGCCCTCGCCCTGGGGCTCGTGGAGCCTGAGGACGGTGCCGCCGGAGGGCAGGAAGCCGCGGGCCGGGTCCTCGGCGCAGATGCGGGCCTCGACCGCGTGCCCGGTCAGGGTCACGTCCTCCTGCGCGAAGCCCAGCTTCTCGCCGGCCGCCACCCGCAGCTGCCACTCGACCAGGTCCAGGCCGGTGACCAGCTCGGTGACCGGGTGCTCCACCTGGAGACGGGTGTTCATCTCCATGAAGTAGTACGACGAGGGGTCGCCGCCCGGCACGATGAACTCCACCGTGCCCGCGCCCCGGTACCCGCACGAGCGGGCCGCCTGCACGGCCGCCTCGCCCATCGCGGCCCGGGTCTCCTCGTCCAGGAGGACGCTCGGCGCCTCCTCGATGATCTTCTGGTGGCGTCGCTGGAGCGAGCACTCGCGCTCGCCGAGGTGGACCACGTTGCCGTGGCCGTCGGCAAGCACCTGGATCTCGATGTGCCGGGGCCGGTCGACCCACCGCTCCACCAGCAGCGTGTCGTCGCCGAAGGAGGCGCGGGCCTCGCGTCGGGCGGCGGCGATCTCCTCCTCCAGCACGGTCATGTCCCGCACCAGCCGCATGCCCTTGCCGCCACCGCCGGCGGAGGGCTTGAGCAGCACGGGCGCGCCCAGCGCACGGGCCGCCTCGGCCAGCTCGGGGTCCCGGCCGCCGGGCACCACCGGCACCCCGGCCGCCTGCACCGTCTCCTTGGCCCGGATCTTGTCGCCCATGAGCGCGATCGCGTCCGCGGACGGGCCGATGAAGACCAGCCCCGCCTCCTCGCAGGCGCGTGCGAAGGCGGCGTTCTCGGCGAGGAAGCCGTACCCGGGGTGGACCGCCTGGGCGCCGGTGCGGGCGGCGGCCTCGAGCAGCCGCTCCACCGACAGATAGCTCTCGGCCGCGGGCGCCGGACCGATCCGTACCGCCGTGTCGGCCTCCCGGACGTGCCGCGCGTCGGCGTCGGCGTCGGAGAAGACCGCCACCGAGCGCACGCCCAGCGAGCGGAGCGTACGGATGACGCGTACGGCGATCTCGCCCCGGTTGGCCACCAGCACTGTGTCGAACACGGTTCCCCTCCTCACATCCGGAAGACGCCGAACTGGGGGTCTCCCAGGGGCGCGTTGGCACAGGCGGTCAGGGCGAGGCCCAGCACCTGGCGGGTGTCCATCGGGTCGATCACGCCGTCGTCCCAGAGGCGGGCGGTGGCGTAGTAGGCGTTGCCCTGGCGCTCGTACTGCGCGCGGATGGGCGCCTTGAAGCTCTCCTCGTCCTCGGCGGGCCACTCCTCGCCGCGCGCCTCCAACTGGTCGCGCTTGACCGTGGCGAGGACGGACGCGGCCTGTTCGCCGCCCATGACGGAGATCTTGGCGTTGGGCCACATCCACAGGAAGCGGGGCGAGTAGGCCCGGCCGCACATCGAGTAGTTGCCCGCGCCGTACGAGCCGCCGACCACCACCGTCAGCTTCGGCACGCGCGTGCAGGCCACCGCGGTGACCATCTTGGCGCCGTGCTTGGCGATGCCGCCGGCCTCGTAGTCCCTGCCGACCATGAAGCCGGAGATGTTCTGGAGGAACACCAGCGGGATCCCGCGCTGGTCGCACAGCTCGATGAAGTGGGCGCCCTTCTGGGCGGACTCGGAGAACAGGATGCCGTTGTTGGCGACGATCCCGACCGGGTGGCCGTGGATGCGCGCGAAGCCGGTGACGAGGGTCTGCCCGAACTCGGCCTTGAACTCGGCGAACCGGGAGCCGTCGACCACGCGCGCGATGATCTCGCGGACGTCGTAGGGGGTACGGCTGCCGACCGGGACGGCGCCGTACAGCCCGGCCGGGTCGACCTTGGGCTCCACCGCGGGCCGGACCTCCCACGGCAGGGACTGCCGGGCCGGGAGGGTGGCGACGATGTTCCGGACGATCCGGAGCGCGTGCGCGTCGTCCTCGGCGAGGTGGTCGGTGACGCCGGACACCCGCGAGTGGACCTCGCCGCCGCCCAGCTCCTCCGCGGTGACGACCTCGCCGGTCGCCGCCTTCACCAGCGGCGGGCCGCCCAGGAAGATGGTCCCCTGGTTGCGGACGATCACCGCCTCGTCGCTCATCGCGGGGACGTACGCGCCGCCCGCCGTGCACGAGCCGAGGACGGCCGCGATCTGCGGGATCCCGGCGCCCGACATCCGGGCCTGGTTGTAGAAGATCCGCCCGAAGTGGTCCCGGTCCGGGAACACCTCGTCCTGCATCGGCAGGAAGGCGCCGCCGGAGTCCACCAGGTAGACGCACGGCAGCCGGTTGTCCAGGGCCACCTCCTGGGCGCGCAGGTGCTTCTTCACGGTCATCGGGTAGTACGTCCCGCCCTTGACCGTGGCGTCATTGGCGACGATCACGCACTCGCGTCCGCTGACCCGGCCGATGCCGGCGATGACCCCGGCGGCCGGGGCCTGTCCGTCGTACATCCCGTCGGCCGCGAGCGGAGCCAGTTCGAGAAAGGGCGAGCCCGGGTCGAGCAGCGTGTCCACCCTGTCCCTCGGCAGCAGCTTGCCGCGCGCGGTGTGCCGGGCCCGGGCCTTCTCGCCGCCGCCGAGTGCCGCCGCGGACAGCTTGCCGCGCAGCTCCTCGACCAGGGCGAGATGTGCCTCTTCGTTGGCCCGCCAGGCTTCCGACGCGGGATCGGCCGCGCTGTGAAGCTCCGGTGCCTCCTGCATCCTGCGGTCCCCTCACCGGTTAATGAGCGTTAACCATTTCCTCCAGGTTAACGACCGCTAACCTCGCTGTCTAGAATTGATGGCATGGTCACCAGAACCGACGCCACGACCCGCCGCGAGCAGATCCTCAAGGAGGCCGCCCGGCTCTTCGCCGAGCGCGGCTTCCACGGCGTCGGGGTCGACGAGATAGGCGCCGCCGTCGGCATCAGCGGCCCCGGCCTCTACCGGCACTTCCCGGGCAAGGACGCGATGCTGGCCGAGCTGCTGGTCGGCATCAGCGGCCGGCTGCTGACCGGGGCCAAGCGGCGGCTGGCGGAGTCCGACGGCCACACCGGCCCCTCGGCGGTCCTGGACTCCCTCATCGAGGGCCACATCGACTTCGCGCTGGACGACCGTCCGCTGATCACCCTGCACGACCGCGAGCTGGACCGGCTGCGCGACAGCGACCGCAAGCTGGTCCGCCAGCTCCAGCGGCAGTACGTCGAGCTGTGGGTCGAGGTGGTCCGGGAGGTGTACCCCGGTCTGTCGGAGCCCTCGGCCCGCTCGGCCGTCCACTCCGTGTTCGGCCTGCTGAACTCCACCCCGCACCTGGGCCGCGCCGGCACCCTGCCGAGCCGCGCGGCGACAGCGGCCCTGCTGCACCGGATGGCGCGCGGGGCGTTCGGGGCGGCGCAGGGCGACTGACGCGCCCGCCCGCGTGGTCAAGCTCACCCTGGACGGCTGGGCCTACCCGTCGGTATCTTCGAATCTGAGCAAGCGCTTAGACAGGTACCTGGAGGTGGGCGGCGTGCGCCGTACGGTGTTCAACGAGGATCACGAGGCGTTCCGGGAGACCCTGCGCGCCTTCATCGAGGCCGAGGTCGTCCCCGTCTACGACGAGTGGTTCGCCGCCGGCCAGGCTCCCCGCGACTTCTACTACAAGCTCGGCGAGCTGGGCATCTTCGGCATCAACGTGCCCGAGGAGTTCGGCGGCGCGGGCCTGGACAGCCACAAGTTCGAGGCCGTCCTGTACGAGGAGACCGCCCGCGCCGGCGTTCAGTTCGGCGGCTCCGGGGTGCACGTGCTGCTCGCCCTGCCGTACATCAAGATGCTCGCCACCGACGAGCAGAAGAAGCGCTACCTGCCGAAGTTCGTCACCGGCGAGGAGATGTGGGCCATCGCGATGACGGAGCCGGGCACCGGTTCCGACCTCGCGGGCATGAAGTCCACCGCCAAGCTCTCCGAGGACGGCACCCACTACGTCCTCAACGGCGCCAAGACCTTCATCACCGGTGGCGTGCACGCCGACCGCGTGATCGTGTGCGCCCGCACCGCCGCGCCGACCGCCGAGGACCGCCGGCACGGCATCTCGCTGTTCGCCGTGGACACCAAGTCCGAGGGCTACTCGGTCGGCCGCAAGCTGGACAAGCTGGGCCTGCGCACCTCCGACACCGCCGAGCTGGCCTTCGTCGACGTCAAGGTGCCGGTCGAGGACCTGCTCGGCGAGGAGAACAAGGGCTTCTACTACCTCGGCCACAACCTGGCCTCGGAGCGCTGGGGCATCGCCTTCGGCGCCTACGCCCAGGCCAAGGCCGCCGTCCGGTTCGCCAAGCAGTACGTGCAGGAGCGCACCGTCTTCGGCAAGCCGGTCGCCCACTTCCAGAACACCAAGTTCGAGCTGGCCGCCTGCCAGGCCGAGGTGGACGCCGCCGAGGCCGTCGCCGACCGCGCCACGGAGGCCCTGGACGCCGGTGAGCTGACCCCCGCCGAGGCCGCCTCCGCCAAGCTGTTCTGCACCGAGGTCGCGCACCGCGTGATCGACCGCTGCCTCCAGCTGCACGGCGGCTACGGCTACATGAACGAGTACCCGATCGCCCGCCTGTACGCGGACAACCGCGTCAACCGCATCTACGGCGGCACCAGCGAGATCATGAAGTCGATCATCGCCAAGGACATGGGCCTGTAAAGGGTCCGCGAGACCGAGGAAACGACTGGCGGGTACAACTGTCTGCCATGAGCCAGGCACTCCAGGATCTCCTCGATCTGCTCGACCTCGAGCCGATCGAGGAGAACATCTTCCGCGGCCGGTCCCGCTCCGCCGTGGTCCCCCGGGTCTTCGGCGGACAGGTGGCGGCGCAGGCGCTGGTCGCGGCCGGCCGGACGGTCCCCGCGGACCGTCCCGCCCACTCCCTGCACGCCTACTTCCTGCGCCCGGGCGACCCCGGCGCGCCCATCGTCTACACGGTCGACCGCATCCGCGACGGCCGCTCCTTCACCACCCGCCGGGTGGTCGCGGTCCAGCACGGCAAGCCGATCTTCCATCTCTCGGCGTCCTTCCAGACGTACGAGGAGGGCCTGGACCACCAGGCCCCGATGCCGTCCGCCCCGGACCCGGCGACCCTGCCCACCTCGCAGGAGCGGCTGCGCGGCTACGACCACCTCGCCCCCGACGTCGTCGAGCGCTTCCTGGAGGCCCGTGAGGCGATCGACCTGCGCTATGTGGACGAGCCGCCGTACGGCGAGTTCGGCGCGCCGCGCGAGCCGCACAGCCAGGTGTGGTTCCGCACCAACGGCAAGCTGGACGACGACCCGCTCCAGCATGTCGTCCTCGCCACCTATGTCTCCGACATGACCCTGCTCGACTCCGTGCTGCTCGCGCACGGCCGCGGCGGCTGGGCGGTCGGCGACGTCGTGGGCGCCTCGCTGGACCACGCGATGTGGTTCCACCGCCCCTTCCGCGCCGACGAATGGCTGCTGTACGACCAGGAGTCGCCCTCCGCGCACGGCGGCCGCGGCCTCGGCCAGGCCCGGATCTACACCCAGGACGGGCAGCTCGCCATCACGGTGATCCAGGAGGGCGTGGTCCGCGTCCCGCGCTGAGCCGTTCCGCCCGGGTTGCGCGTGCCCCGTGGGGGTCTAGGCTCATGAGTGAAAGCCGCAGTGGACGGCATGCCCGGCCGACGAGGTACCGGATCGTCTCGGACCTCAGCCGCACACCCGGGGCGCGTGAGGCGCACGGGTGACTCGCAGGCGTCGGCGGTGCCCGCCGTTCCAAGGAACGATCTGCGGTGAACCTGAAGACCGTGCCGCGATCGCTTTCCACCGCACGCGGTGACGGCCATCCATTTCGCGTCCCCGTCCGGAGCCGCGAGAGACGATGGAACGGAAGGGCAATTCCCATGCGAGCACAGCGCACGAGGCGTCTTGTCGCGATGTCCGCAGCCGGCCTTGCGCTGGCCGGCGGAGCCGCGCTCGGCGCGGCGGGCACCGCCTCAGCGGCCCCGGCACACCACAACGACCACGGTTCCTACAGCAGGTCCTGCGACGACGACTCCAACCGCCACAACCGCTGGTGGAACGACGACGACTGCGACAACGGCCGCTTCAACAACCGTCACGACGACCGCGGCGACCGTGGCGACCACGGTGACCACGGCGGCTACGGCGACCGCGGCGACCGCGGAGACCGCGGTGACCACGGCGGCTACGGCGACCGTGGCGACTTCGGAGACCACGGCGGCGGTGGCGACCACGGTGGCTACGGCGGCGGTGGCGACCACGGAGGCCGTGGCGGCTACTGATCCCACAGCGTCCTGACACACGATGTGCGGCCCCGTCGCGGGACCGCACATTCGTGTCGGGGCGTGCCCGCGGCTCAGGCCGACAGCCCGGCCTCCGCGAGGAGATAGGCGGTCATCGGGTCGTAGTAGCGGGGGCTCGGCACATGGTCGTCGAGCGGGACGGCGACCTGGAGGGTGCCCTCGGACTCGGCGAGGAACAGCGCCGGGTCGTTGCAGTCGGCGTACCCGACCGAGTCCACCCCGTGCTGTGCGGCGTACCCGGCCCAGCCGTGGTCGGCGACCACCAGATCGGGCAGCGGACGCCCGGCCCGCTCAAGCCCCGTCAGGATGGCCCGCATGGGCGCCCCGGAGTGGGTGTGCCACAGCGTGGCCCCGTGCTCCAGCACGGCCACGTCGGCGAACTGCATGACATAGCCCTCCTCCGTCTGGAGCCCGTCCGGGATGACGACGATCTCGCAGCCGGCGGCGCGCAGCGCGGCGGCCGTGGCCCGGTGCACGTCCAGCAGGCCGCCCGGGTGCCCGGTCGCGAACAGCACCCGCTGCCGCCCCTCGGCCGCCTTGCGCAGCCGTGCCGCCATCCGGTGCAGGGCGTCCACGGTCAGCTCGGGGTCGATGGTGTCCTGGCCGTACCGGTACTCGGGATCGTCGTTGACGCCGACCCGCTCCGCCATCACCGCGAGCACGTCCTGCTCGTCCGCCCAGCGCTCGCCGAGTTCCAGGCCCAGCCAGTAGTTGCGGTTGCCGTTGGCCAGCTGGCGGTAGTGGGAGAGGTTGTTCTCGCGGGGCGTGGCGACGTCCCCCGCGATACGGGTCCTCACCAGATGGTCGACGAGCTGGGCGCGGCTGGGTGTCCCGGATATCGGCATGCCTCTTATTGTGAGGCAGCCCGCCGCCCCCCGTCCCCGGGATATCGCCCGCTGGGACGGCCGCCGCGCGCGCACGGGTGACGGGTGCTCAGCCCTGTCGCAGCGCGAACCACAGTTCCATGCGCTGGTCCGGGTCGTCCAGGTCGGTGTCCAGCAGGGACGCGCAGCGGGCGATGCGTTGGCGGACGGTGTTGCGGTGCACGTCCAGGGCGACCGCCGTGCGGTCCCAACTGCCGTGCAGGGAGAGCCAGGTGCGCAGGGTCTCGACGAGTTCCGGGCGGCCGGAGAGGGGGGCGAGCAGGGTGCGGGCGTGGGCCTCGGCCTCGGCCGGGGGGACCAGGTCGGTGACGGTCGGGCGGGCGTGGTGCCGGGCCAGGGGGCTGCGGGTCGCACGGGCGCGGGCCAGGGCGCGGGCCGCCTGGCGGTCGGCGGCCGGCCACTCCTCCGGCCCGACGGCCGCGCTCACCCCCAGGGTCCAGCCGGTCTGCGGCTCCGGTTCCCGCCCGGCGGGCACCAGCACGCGTACGACGTCACCGGCCAGGTCCACCAGCGGCGAGCCCAGCGCCGTCCCCAGGGCGGAGGCGGACACCGCGTCCGGGGGCTGGGCCTCGGCGCGGGCGTGCACCACGAGCCACGGCGCCGGGCCCAGCAGCGGGGCCACCGCGCCGGGCGCCGCGCCGAGCAGCACCCGCACCAGCGCCGCCGACCGGGCCGCCCCGCTGCCGCTCAGCTGCTCCCCGGTGAGCAGGGCCAGCAGTACGGCGGCGACGGAGGCGATGGTGTGGTCGCCGGGGCCTTGGCCGGGCGTGGCGACACCGAGGACGAAGCCGCCCTCGGTGCCCAGGGCGTAGCAGGCCAGACGGGTGGCACCGGCCGTGTCGGCGGCGGAGGCGGCCCGGGGCGCCGTACCCCCCGAGGGCCGTACGACCTCCGCCAGCGCGGCGAGGGCGTCGGCCGCCTCCCGCGCGGGCTTCCGGCCCGCCGCCGCGATCACCGCGCCGTCGGGGCCGTACAGCACCGCGCGGCCGCCCAGGTGCCGGGCCAGCCGGTGCAGCACCGAGGGGACGGGGTCGGGCCGGGCGGCGGCGGCCGCGAGGCTCTGCTGGGCCTCCGTGACCCGGCGCAGCTCCGCCAGCCGGGCCTGCGCCATCAGCTGCCACACCGCCCGGGCCACACCGGAGAAGGTGGTCTGCGGCGGGACCTCCAGCAGCGGCAGCCCGTGCCGGTCGCAGGCGGCGACCAGGGCCGGCGGGACGGTGTCGTGCACGGGCGCCACGCCGAAGCCGAGGGCCGCGCCGCCCGCCGCCACGATCCGGGAGACATAGGCGTCGAAGATCTCCGCGCCGGCCCCCGACGGGATGTGCACGCCGGCCGTCAGCAGCAGCTCGCCGCCCAGCAGATACGGGTACGGGTCGGCCATCTCCGAGGTGTGCGCCCAGTGCACCGCCACCTCCGGCCCGGCCGGGCCCGCGATCTGCCGCAGCGCGAGATCCTCGCGGGCCAGCAGGGCCGACAGCGGGACGGGCGGGGTGGGCGGGGTGATCGGTTCCGGCATGATGTGCGCTTCCTCCACTCCCACCCGCTCCAGATGGAGGAAACGTACACTTCGCAGTCGCTTTCCGGCCACTTAGTGTCGATACCGGTCACCCGCGTGAGCGGTCCCGCGTGAGAAAGAAGGAATGCGCATCATGAACGGCAACGGCACGCCCCGCGGTCCCGTCGACTCCTCCCGCATCCCGCGGTACGCCGGCCCCGCGACCTTCGCCCGGCTGCCCCGCCTGGACGAGGTCGGCACCGCCGACGTCGCCGTCGTGGGCGTCCCCTTCGACTCCGGCGTCTCCTACCGGCCCGGCGCCCGCTTCGGCGGCAACGCCATCCGGGAGGCCTCCCGGCTGCTGCGCCCCTACAACCCCGCGCAGGACGCCTCCCCCTTCGCCCTGGCCCAGGTGGCGGACGGCGGCGACATCGCCGTGAACCCGTTCAACATCAACGAGGCCGTGGAGACCGTCGAGGCGGCGGCCGACGAGCTGCTCGGCACCGGCGCCCGGCTGATGACCCTGGGCGGCGACCACACCATCGCCCTGCCCCTGCTGCGCAGCGTCGCGAAGAAGCACGGCCCCGTCGCCCTGCTGCACTTCGACGCCCACCTCGACACCTGGGACACCTACTTCGGCGCCGAGTACACGCACGGCACCCCGTTCCGCCGGGCGGTCGAAGAGGGCATCCTCGACACCTCCGCCCTCTCGCACGTCGGCACCCGCGGCCCGCTCTACGGCAAGCAGGACCTCACCGACGACGAGAAGATGGGCTTCGGCATCGTCACCTCGGCCGACATCTACCGCCGGGGCGCCGACGAGGTCGCCGACCAGCTGCGCCAGCGCATCGGCGACCGCCCGCTGTACATCTCCATCGACATCGACTGCCTCGACCCGGCCCACGCCCCCGGCACCGGCACCCCCGAGGCCGGCGGCATGACCTCCCGCGAGCTGCTGGAGATCCTGCGCGGCCTGGCATCGTGCAACCTGGTGTCGGCGGACGTCGTCGAGGTCGCCCCCGCGTACGACCACGCGGAGATCACCTCGGTCGCGGCCTCCCACACGGCGTACGAACTGACCACGATCATGTCCCGGCAGATCGCGGCGGCCCGCGAGGAGAACGAGAGCAAGTGACCCACGACCACGACCTGGTACTCCGCCCCACCCCGGCGCAGACGGCCGCCGCCCTGAACCCGCCGGCCGGGCGCATCGGCGGAGACCTGGTCGTGGAAACCCTGGCCGGGCTCGGCGCGACGACCGTCTTCGGCCTGCCCGGCCAGCACGCGCTCGGCATGTTCGACGCCTTGCGCCGCTCGTCACTCACCTATGTGGGCCTGCGCGTGGAGAACAACGCCGGGTTCGCGGCGGACGCGTACGGCCGGATCACCGGCGAGGCCGCCCCGCTGCTGCTGTCCACCGGACCCGGCGCGCTGACCTCCCTGGCCGCGCTCCAGGAGGCCGCCGCCGCCTCCGCCCCGGTCCTGGCGATCAGCAGCCAGGTCCCGACCGCGGGCCTCGGCGGCGGCCGCCGCGGCTACCTCCACGAACTCCCCGACCAGGCGGCCTCCTTCCGGGACGTGGTGAAGTCGGTGCACACGGTCCGCGCGCAGTCCCAGATCCCGTCCGCGATCGCGGCGGCCTGGAAGTCCGCGCTGACCGCCCCGCACGGCCCGGTGTGGGTGGAGATCCCGCAGGACGTGCTGGCGGCACCCGCGTCCCTGCCGGTGGTCACCGCCCCCGACGCGACCCCGGACGACCTGCCCCCGCGCCCCGAACTCACCGCGCTCGCCGCCCACCTGCTGTCGCACGCACGGCGTCCGGCGATCATCGCCGGCGGCGGGGTGGTGCGCGCGGACGCCTCGGGCAAGCTGCGGCAGCTGGCCGAGAAGCTGGACGCGCCGGTGGTCACCACCTTCGGCGGCAAGGGCGCCTTCCCCTGGCGGCACCGGCTCTCGCTCCAGTCCTGGCTGGAGGACCGCCACACCACCGACTTCCTCGAGGACGCGGACGTCCTGCTGGTCGTCGGCTCCGGCCTCGGCGAACTCTCCTCCAACTACCACACGTTCGCCCCGCGCGGCCGGGTGATCCAGATCGAGGCGGACCTCGGCAAGCTGGAGTCCAACCACCCCGCCCTCGGCATCCACGCGGACGCCCGCCCAGCCCTCCAGGCCCTGCTGGAGACGGTCGAGGAGCGCACGGACCCGACGGCACCGGAGCGGGTGAAGACCCTCCTCGCAAAGGTCGCCGGACGCCTCGCGGCCCAGGAACTCGCCCTGGAACAGGACGTGTTGACGGCGGTCCGGCGGGCCCTGCCGGCCGGCGCCCCGTCCTTCTGGGACATGACGATCCTGTCCTACTGGGCCTGGTCCGCGTTCGACCCGCACGGCCCCAACACCATGCACTCGGCCCAGGGCGCCGGCGGCCTCGGCTACGCCTTCCCGGCCGCGCTCGGCGCGGCGGTGGCCGACCCCACCCGGCCGGTGCTCGCGGTCTCCGGCGACGGCGGGGCGGCGTACTCGATCGCGGAGCTGGCCACGGCCCGGCAGTACGGGCTGGACGTCACCTGGCTGATCGTCGACGACGGCGGCTACGGCATCCTCCGCGAGTACATGACGGACGCCTTCGGCCGGACCACGGCGACCGAACTCGCCCGCCCCGACTTCGTCGCCCTCGCCGAGTCCTTCGGCGTCCCGGCCGTCCGTACGACCCCCCAGGCGCTGGAGCAGGACCTGGCCGCGGCACTGGCCTCCCCGGGCCCCTCGGTGGTCGTCCTCCCCGCGGTGCTCCGCATGTTCGCGCCGACACACCTGGGCTGACGGCACGCACGCCGACGGCGGCCCGTCCCTCCCCCGGGGGAGACGGGCCGCCGCCTCACCGGCCGCGCGGGCCGGACCGGCTCACTTGAGCCGCAGCTCCTTCCAGGTCTTCGTGCCGACGATGCCGTCGTACGGCTTGACGTGGAAGGTCTGCTGGAACCAGATGACGGCCTTCTTGGTCTTGGTGCCGAAGTCGCCGTCGACCGTCAGCTTCGGCTTGTAGGCGGTGGTCTGGTTGATGATCGCCTGGACCTCCCGGACGGCGTTGCCCTTCGAGCCGTACTTCACGGTCGCGTGGCCCTTGTAGTAGCCGCAGGAGAAGCCGAAGCCGTTCTTGTAGACGCACTTGTGCGAGGCGACCATGCTCGCCGAGGCGGTGTGGGCGGCGATGGCGGGCCGGGCGGTGGCGGCGCTGGCGACACCGCCGGCCGTGCCGCCGAGCAGGGCGAGCGTCGCGATACCGATGCCGATGGACGTGCGCGTTGCGCTGATGGCCATGAGGTACTCCCCGTATCGGGTCGATGGGATCGGTCGCAACGAGCGGACCGGTGCGGTGCGGATCCGTCGTTGCCCCACCGAGAGTGCAGGCCGAGTCCAGGACGCGCCCAGCCCCTCCGGCAAGGTGCCGCACCCACGGGACGTCCCACCCCCCGACCTGCGGGGACGCCCCGCGCCCTGAGGCGCCGGCGGGACGGCCGGCCGCCCGGCGGACGCCCGTCGGGCGGCCGAAACCGTGCGCTCGCCCGGACCGGCCCGCAACCACCGGCGCCCGGCGGGGCATCCTCGTCGGGGAGTGGCAACAGGCATGGGCATCTGGGGGAATTCATGTCTCGTTGGAAGCAGCTGCCGGACTCGCTCGATCCGCGTGTGCGGCAACTCGTCGCCCATATGCGGCGGATCAAGGACCACAGCGGTCTCGGACTCCAGGCGCTGGCCGTGCGCACCGGCTACAGCCGCGCCTCCTGGGACCGCTATCTCAACGGCCGTTCGCTGCCGCCGCAGCAGGCCGTCGCGGCACTGGCCCGCGCCTGCGACGTGGACCCCGCCCGGCTGCTGGCCCTGCACGAGGTGGCCGTGGCGGCGGGCCGGGCGACGGACACGGAGGAAGAGCAGACACCGGAACAGGAGGTTCGGGAGGGGGAGTACGGGGCGGTGCCGCGCGGGGGCCGGCCCGGCCGGAGGCGGGTGCTCGTCACCGTCCTCGCGGCGGTCCTGCTCGCCTCGGCCGTGATCGCGCTGCTGGTCGCCGCGCCCTGGGCGGGCCGGCGGGAGCGCACCGACGAGCGGCCGGTCTCGGCGACCGCCACGGCCTCGCCCACCGATCCGGCCGAGGCGCACGGCGCGTTCGTGTTCCACCCGGGCAAGGACCACCCCTGCCCTGTGCGGCGCGGCGCGGACGGCCTCCTCCACGCCGGGTACAGCAGCACCAGGGTCGCTCTGATCGGCACCGGTTCCACCGCCTGGTCCGTCGTCGAGGCCCAGTGCCTGCTGCGCCACCACGGCATCTCACCGGGGATCGCGGACGGCATGTTCGGCTCCCGCACCGAACGCGCGGTGGAGCGGATGCAGGACCGGGCGCACCTGCGCGTGGACGGGATCATCGGCGAGGACACCTGGGGGGTGCTGCGGAAATGAGCCCCGGCGAGCGGGCGGTGGAGCGCGAGCGGCTGGCCGAGGCGCTGCGCGCGCTGCGCGCCGGAACCGGGCTGAGCCTGGCCACGCTGGCCGCGAAGACCCCGTACAGCAAGTCCTCCTGGGACCGCTATCTGAGCGGCGCGACCCTGCCGCCCCGGCAGGCCGTCGCGGCACTGTGCGCACTGGCGGGCGCGGACCCGGGGCGGCCGCTCGCCCTGTGGGAACTGGCCGACGCGGTGTCGAGCGGGCGCGCGGCGGTCGGCCGCCGGCCCGGCCCGCCGTCGCCCGCCCCGGCCGAGCCGCGGCCCCGGCCGCCACGGGAGCCGGAGCCGCAGCCGGCCGAGGGTGCCGGGCCCGCCCGCCGGCGTCTGCTCGCCGGGGTCGTCGGCGGGCTCGCGGTGGCCGGGGTGGTGGTGCCGCTGGCGCTCACCGGCGCCTTCGGCGGGGCCGCTGGACCGGGCCCGCGCACCACGCCCTCGGCGTCCGCGCCCCCCTGGCCGGCCGTGAAGTCCTGCCACGGCGGCGGCTGCACCGGCAAGGACCCCGAGACGTACGGCTGCGGAGCCGCCCCGGTGCCCCTGACCGTCGCCCGGCAGAGCTTCTCCGGGCCGACCGTGGTCAAGATCCGGCACAGCAGCGCCTGTGGCGCGGTGTGGGTGCGGATCGACCTCGGGCAGGTGGGGGACCGGGCGGAGATCCTCGTACCGCATCACGCCCCGGCGCGGATCGAGGTCAGGGACCGGTGGGACGCGAAGGACTCGCTGTCCACCCCGATGGTCGCCGCGTCCCGCTCCGACCTGGCCGGGGTCCGGGCCTGCCTGGTCCGGGCGGGCGAGCGGCACTGCTTCGGCCCGGACCGGTAGAGGGGAGGGGGGACACCGGGCGCAGGCCCGGTTCTCAGGGCAGCAGCGCGGCGAACTTCTCGCGGTAGGCGGCGAGTTGGTCGTCGTAGCCGTCGGTGAAGTCCTTGAGCTCCACGCGGCTTATGCAGTCCGAGTACGGCAGGGGTCCGTCCTTCAGCAGCTCGGGTATCGACAGCAGCACGGCGGTCGCCGCCTCCCACTGCGGTCCACCCCGTTCGCGGGCCCTGAGCAGGGCGTCGTACGGGTTCGACCGCAGCGCGTCGATCCGCTCCGCGGGGCTGTCCTTGCCCTGGAAGGCGTCCGGGCCGGGCAGCCGTACCCCCGGTTTCGCGAGCAGCCGCAGCACCGCCACCGCCGCGAACAGCCGCCCGGAACGCCTTACCTGACTCTCACTCTTCTCCGGCATGCCGGAAGCATTGCCACCCCCGCCGCAGTTCGAACTCCGGCCCCTGCGAACATGCGTACAACTCGCGGCCGTACCTGCGAGTCCCATCAGTGGGCGCGCACGACCGCGCCGACGGCGTTCAGCGGAACGCCCGTACGAGCTTCAAGGGGGAACCTCTTCATGCGACACCGGATATCCGGCCGCGCGCTGGCCGCCGCCCTCGGCGCCGCGCTGTTCGTCCCGGCCGTGGCCGCCGCCACCCCGGCCGCGGCCACCTCGCCCGCCGTCAGCTGCACCTCCGCCAAGGCGGGCCTGGCGGCCAAGCTCCAGAAGGACATCACCGCCGCCCTGGCGAACCGCAAGAGCACGGTCGCCCTCGGCGTGTACGACCGCTCCACCAAGACCACCTGCACGCTGCGGGCCACCAGCTCCTACGACTCGGCCAGCACGGTCAAGGTGACCGTCCTCGCCACGCTGCTGTGGGACGCCAAGAAGCACAACCGCTATCTGACGAGCACCGAGCAGTCGCTCGCCACGGCCATGATCACCCAGTCCGACAACGCCGCGACCAGCAAGCTCTGGAAGCAGCTCGGCCTGACCAAGATCAAGGGCTTCCTCGCCGCCGCCGGCATGACCAAGACGGTGCCGGGCGCGGACGGCTACTGGGGCCTGACCCAGGAGAACATCACCGACGAGCAGAAGCTGCTCCAGCTCGTCACCGCCAAGAACAGCGTGCTGAGCGACAACGCCCGCGCCTACATCCTGAAGCTGATGGGCCAGGTCGAGTCCGACCAGCGCTGGGGCACCCCGGCCGGAGCGCCCTCCTCTGTCCACGTGCACGTCAAGAACGGCTGGCTCCAGCGCTCCACGCACGGCTGGCGGGTGCACAGCCTCGGCACCTTCAACGGCGCCGGCCACGACTACATGATCTCGGTGCTGACCCAGGACAACAGCACCATGGACTACGGCGTCGCCACCATCCAGAACGTCGCCAGGGCCATCCACAAGGACCTGGTGCCGACCACCCCCGGCACGGCGGTCTTCACCCCGACCAGCACCCCGCGCGAGGCCTTCGTCGCGGTGCCGCCGCAGGGCTGACACACACGGCCGACGGGAGGCCGGCCGGGGCGGCGTTCCCGCCGCGGCCTCCCGAAGGTCACCTTCCGGATCTACGGTGGCGACCATGCGTCTGAGAACCTTGCTCGCCACCGTCACCGCCGGCCTGGCGGCGGCCACCTGCCTGACCGCCGCCGGGCCCGCCAGTGCCAACACCCCGGAGAACCACGCCTGTTCGCCGTCCGTCTCCCTCGACCGCTTCTCCGACGCGCTCGACAAGACGACGTACGACGGCACGTTCGCCGGCAACTTCTCCGCCCTCGCGACGGACCGGGACGGCTCGCTCGCGGCCCTGGAGGACCGTTCCTCCCTCTTCGACCTGGACCCGGACACCCTCCAGCCGAGGCGCGTCGTCCACCTCGCCGACGAGCAGGGCGCCGACCTCGACTCCGAGGGCCTGGTCATCGACCGGGACGGCACCCGGCTGATCACCTCCGAGAACGAACCGTCCGTGCGCCGCTACGCCGCCGACGGCACCCTCCTCGACCGCCTCCCCGTCCCCTCCCCCCTCCTGGTCGCCCCGGCCGGCCGCGCCACCGCCAACCAGACCTTCGAGGGCCTGACCCTGCTGCCCGGCGGCCACACCCTGCTGGCCTCCATGGAGTACGCGATCTCCGGGGACTCGGCCGGGATCGTCCGCCTCCAGACCTGGCGGCGCACCCCGGACGACCACTTCCGGCTCGCGGCCCAGTACGCCTACCGCACCGACCCCGGCCTCGGCGTCCCCGAGGTGCAGGCCCTGCCCGGCGGCCGCCTGCTGGTCCTGGAGCGCGGCTTCACCCCCGGCGTCGGCAACACCGTCCGCCTCTACCTGGCCGACCTGCGCCACGCCACGGACACCAGCGGCATCGACACCCTCACCGGCCAGAGCGATGTCCGGCTGGCCGGGAAGACCCTGCTGACCGACATCGCCGACTGCCCGTCCCTGGGCGCCACCGCGAAGCAGCCCCAGCCGAACCCCCTCCTGGACAACATCGAGGGCATGACGGTCACGGGCCGCGACCGCACCGGCCGGCTGAAGGTCGTCCTGGTCAGCGACGACAACCAGAACCCGGTCCAGACGACGAGGTTCTACTACCTGCGGGTGCGGGTCTGACCCGGGCCCGAATTGTTACGGCGGGATGAAATCACCGCCCGAGGACGTTGGTGCCTTCCGGTAGAGCAGGTCGGAACACCGGAGGGCATCGCGTGGCAGCGCAACGGGGATGGGCACGACGACTGGCGGCCTACGCCTGGCGATATCCGAAGGACGTCGTCCTGGCGCTCGGATCCTCGCTGGCGGGCATGGCCGTCATGGCCGTGGTCCCGCTGATCACCAAGGTGATCATCGACGACGTCATCGGCGCCCACACCCGCTCCATGGCCCCCTGGGCCGGCGCCCTCGTCGGCGCCGCCGTCCTCGTCTACGCCTCCACCTACATCCGCCGCTACTACGGCGGCCGTCTCGCCCTCGACGTCCAGCACGACCTGCGGACCGAGATGTACGGCACGATCACCCGCCTCGACGGCCGCCGCCAGGACGAACTCTCCACCGGCCAGGTCGTCGGCCGGGCCACCAGCGACCTCCAGCTGATCCAGGGCCTGCTCTTCATGCTCCCGATGACCATCGGGAACGTCCTGCTCTTCCTGATCTCCCTGGCGATCATGGCGTATCTCTCGCTGCCGCTGACCCTGGTCGCCCTCGCCGTCGCGCCCGCGCTCGGCTGGATCGCCCGGCGCAGCCGCACCCGGCTGCACCCCGCCACCTGGTACTCCCAGGCCCAGGCCGCCGCCGTGGCGGGCGTGGTCGACGGCGCGGTGAGCGGCGTCCGCGTGGTGAAGGGCTTCGGGCAGGAGGAGCAGGAGACGCAGAAGCTGCGCGAGGTCGGCCGCCGCCTCTTCGCCGGGCGCCTGCGCACGATACGGCTGAACAGTGTCTACACCCCGGCCCTCCAGGCCGTCCCGGCGCTCGGCCAGGTCGCCATGCTGGCCCTCGGCGGCTGGCTGGCCGTGCGCGGGCACATCACCCTCGGCACCTTCGTCGCCTTCTCCACCTACCTCGCCCAGCTGGTCGGCCCGGTCCGCATGCTGGCGATGGTCCTCACCGTGGGCCAGCAGGCCCGGGCCGGCACCGAGCGGGTGCTGGAGCTGATCGACACCGAGCCGACGCTGAAGGAGGGCACCAAGACGCTGCCCGCCGACGCCCCCGCGACGGTCGAGTTCGACGACGTCTCCTTCGGCTACGACGACGAGCGCCCCGTCCTCAAGGGCCTCAGCTTCGAGATACGCCCGGGTGAGACCCTCGCCGTCGTCGGCTCCTCCGGCTCCGGCAAGTCCACCCTCTCCCTGCTCCTGCCGCGCTTCTACGACGTCACCCGCGGCGCCGTCCTGATCGGCGGCCACGACGTCCGCGAGCTGACCCTGGACTCCCTGCGGGCCGCGATCGGCCTGGTCCCCGAGGACTCCTTCCTCTTCTCCGACACCGTCCGCAACAACATCGCCTACGGCCGCCCGGACGCCACCCAGGAGGAGATCGAGGCCGCCGCCCGCGCCGCCCAGGCCGACGGGTTCGTCCGGGAGCTGCCGGACGGCTACGACACCAAGGTCGGCGAACACGGCCTGACCCTCTCCGGCGGCCAGCGCCAGCGCCTCGCGCTCGCCCGCGCCCTGCTCACCGACCCCCGGCTGCTCGTCCTGGACGACGCCACCTCGGCGGTCGACGCCCGCGTGGAGCACGAGATCCACGAGGCCCTGGCACGGGTGATGGAGGGCCGTACCACCCTCCTCATCGCCCATCGCCGCTCCACCCTCAACCTCGCCGACCGGATCGCCGTACTCGACGGCGGCCGCCTCGCCGACCTGGGCACGCACGAGGAACTCCAGCAGCGCTCGGCGCTCTACCGGCGGCTGCTCACCGACCCGGACGAGCTGGGCGGGGTCTCCCCGGGCCACCCCGAACCCGCCCTGCCGGCGGAGGACACCAGCGTCCGCGCCGAGCTGGACGCCGAGTTCGACGCCGAGCGGGGCGTCACCCCGAGGCTGTGGACCGGCGCCCGGGAGCCCAAGGACCAGGCGCTCGGCGGCACCCCGGCCACGCCCGAGCTGCTCGCCCAGGTGGCGGCGCTGCCCCCGGCCACCGACACCCCCGACATAGACGAGACCCGCGCGGTCCGCCCCGAGGACTCCTACGGCCTGCGCCGTCTGCTGCACGGCTTCGGCCTGCCCCTGCTGGTCAGCCTGCTGCTGGTCGCGGCGGACGCGGGCGCCGGCCTGCTGCTGCCGGTGCTGATCCGGCACGGCATCGACCAGGGCGTCAGCAAGGTGGCGCTGGGCGCGGTCTGGACGGCGGCCCTGCTGGGCCTGGGCACGGTCGTGGTGCAGTGGGCGGCGCAGGTCGGTGAGACCCGGATGACCGGCCGCACCGGCGAACGCGTCCTGTACGCGCTCCGGCTGAAGATCTTCGCCCAGCTCCAGCGGCTCGGCCTCGACTACTACGAGCGCGAGCTGACCGGCCGGATCATGACCCGGATGACCACGGACGTCGACGCGCTGTCCACCTTCCTCCAGACCGGCCTGGTCACCGCGTTCGTCTCGGTCGTCACCTTCTTCGGCATCATGGTCGCCCTGCTGGTGCTCGACGTACAGCTGGCCCTGGTCGTCTTCGCGACGCTGCCCCCGCTGGTCGTGGCCACCTTCTTCTTCCGCCGGGCGAGCGTGAAGGCGTACGAGCTGGCCCGCGAGCGGGTCTCCGCGGTCAACGCCGACCTCCAGGAGTCCGTGTCCGGGCTGCGGATCGTGCAGGCCTTCCGGCGGGAGCGGGACGGCGCCCGGCGCTTCGCCGAGCGCAGCGCCGACTACCGCTCCGCCCGCATCCGCGGCCAGTGGCTGATATCCATCTACTTCCCCTTCGTCCAGCTGCTGTCCTCGGTGGCCTCGGCGTCCGTGCTGATCGCCGGCGCGAGCCGGGTCGAGGCGGCCACCCTGACCACCGGCGCCCTGGTCGCCTACCTCCTGTACATCGACCTCTTCTTCGCCCCCGTCCAGCAGCTCTCCCAGGTCTTCGACGGCTACCAGCAGGCCACCGTCTCGCTGGGCCGCATCCAGGAACTGCTGCGCGAGCCGGCCTCCACCGGGACCGCCGAGGAGCCGCGGGAGGTACGGTCCCTGCGCGGCGACATCACCTTCGAGGACGTGCACTTCTCCTACGGCGCCGACGAGGAGGCGCTGAGCGGCATCGACCTGACGATCCCGGCCGGCCAGACGGTCGCCTTCGTCGGCGAGACGGGCGCCGGAAAGTCGACCCTCGTCAAGCTGGTGGCCCGCTACTACGACCCCACCTCCGGCCGGGTCACGGCCGACGGCGCCGACCTGCGCACCCTGGACCTCACCTCGTACCGCCACCGCCTCGGCGTCGTCCCCCAGGAGGCGTACCTCTTCCCCGGCACGGTCCGCGACGCCATCGCCTACGGCCGCCCCGACGCCACCGACGCGGAGGTGGAGGCGGCGGCGCGGGCGGTCGGCGCGCACGAGATGATCGCCACCCTCGAGGGCGGCTACCTGCACGAGGTCGCCGAGCGCGGCCGCAACCTCTCGGCGGGCCAGCGCCAGCTGATCGCGCTCGCCCGCGCCGAACTGGTCGACCCCGACATCCTGCTGCTGGACGAGGCCACGGCCGCCCTGGACCTCGCCACCGAGGCCCAGGTCAACCAGGCCACCGACCGGCTGGCGGGCCGCCGTACCACCCTGGTGGTGGCCCACCGCCTCACCACCGCCGCCCGCGCCGACCGGGTCGTCGTCATGGACCACGGCCGGGTCGCGGAGGACGGCACCCACGAGGAACTCCTCGCCCGCGGCGGCCGGTACGCCGAGCTGTGGCGCACCTTCGTCGGCCAGGCCGAACCGGAGGCGCCGGTGGGCGTGCACGGGTGAGCCGCCCGCTCCCCGGACTGACGCGTTCCGCTGACGGCCGTGCAACCGTCGACACATGTCGTGCGTCCGTACATCAGTACGGTCCTGGGACGCAGGGCCGAGGTACGGGGAGGACGACAGTGGACAGTGGTGCGATACGCCGGCGCCTCGCGCTGGGTGCGACCGTGCTGGCCGCGTCCGGAGCGCTCGCGCTCGCGGTACCCGCGACCGCGCAGGCCTCGGGCGGCGGCAGCTGTGCCGGGCACGAGGTGCGGACCCTGAGCTTCCGGACCGGCGCGGTGCACATCTACCGTCACAACGCCTTCGTCTGCGCCGTCACCACCCCCAAGTCCGTCGGCGCCAGACGCCCGATGTCGGTCAGCATCCAGGCCCGCGGCAGCCGCCCGGTCATCGACAAGGGCACCTTCCGCTACCAGGCCGGCCCGGTCACCGTCCACGCGGGCCACCGCTGCGTGTGGGTGACGGGGGCGGTGGCCGGGCAGGGGGCTAGCTCGGGCTGGATTCTGTGCTGAGGATGCCCGTCAGGGGTGGGTGGGGCAGACGTGGCCTACGTGGTAGCCACGCAGATACGTCGCACGCTCTTCCTGGGTGAGGTCGCGGCTGACGCCTCGGCACACGTCGCGGACTGCGGTGGACGGCTCAGGGAGCACGGTGTTCCACAGTCGTGTCGTATGGTCACCGCTGGCGGTGGCGAGGGTGCGGCCGTCCGGGCTGAAGGCCACCCCGCTCACCCAGTCGGTGTGCCCGAACAGGAAGATTCGTGGTGCGCCGGTCTTGACGTCCCAGAGGCGTGCGAAGGAGTCGGCGCTGCCGGTGGCGAGGGTACGGCCGTCGGGGCTGAAGGCCACTGCCATGACGTTGCCGGTGTGTCCCACCAGGGCGGTACGCATCTGACGCGTCGATGTGTCCCACAGCCGCACGGTGAAATCGTTGCTGGCGGAGGCGAGGGTGCGGCCGTCGGGGCTGAAGGCCACAGCCTCCACCACATCGCTGTGTCCGGTCAGTGTCGCGCGGCTCTGTCCGGTGGCGGTGTCCCACAGCCGTACGGTGGTGTCGTCGCTGCCGCTGGCGAGGGTGCGGCCGTCGGGGCTGAAGGCCACCGACTCCACGGTGTCCGTGTGTCCGTTCAGTGTCGCGCGGGTCTTTCCGGTGGCGGTGTCCCACAGCCGTACGGTGTTGTCGGCGCTGGCGGTGGCGACGGTGCCGCTGTCGGGGCTGAAGGCCACCGAGTTCAGCGTGTCGGTGTGTCCGGCCAGCTTTCTGAGGAACTTTCCAGTGGCGGTGTCCCACAGTCGGGCGGTGTTGTCGGCGCTGGCGGTGGCGAGGGTGTGGCCGTCGGGGCTGAAGGCCGCCGAGGTCACGGTGTCGGTGTGTCCGTTCAGTATCGCGCGGGTCTTTCCGGTGGCCATGTTCCACAGCCGCACCGTCTCGTCGTCGCTGCTGGTCGCGAGGGTGTGGCCGTCCGGACTGAATGCCACGGACCTCACCCAGTCGGTGTGCCCGGTCAAAATGGCACGGACCGCACTCGGGCCCAAGTCCCACAAGCGTGCCGTGCGGTCGGCGCTGGCGGTGGCGAGGGTTCGGCCGTCGGGGCTGAAGACCGCGGCGTACACCACGCCGGTGTGTCCGACGAGTGTGGTGCGTAGCGCGCCGGTGGCCGGGTCCCATAGGCGTGTGGTGTGGTCGGCGCTGGCGGTGGCGAGGGTTCGGCCGTCGGGGCTGAACGCCACAGTCCACAAGGCATCGTTGAATCCGGTCAGTGTTCTGCCGGCCTGACCTGTACGGACGTCCCACAGGCGTGCTGTCTCGTCGGTGCTGGCGGTGGCGAGGGTGCGGCCGTCGGGGCTGAAGGCCACGGAGGTCACGGCGCCGGTGTGTCCGGTCAGTGTTCTGCTGTGCTTGCCGGTGGTGACGTCCCACAGGCGTGCCGTCTTGTCGTCACTGGCGGTGGCGAGGGTGTGGCCGTCGGGGCTGAAGGCGACCGACTCCACGGTTTCGGTGTGTCCGGTCATTGTTCTGCTGTGCTTCCCGGTGGTGACGTCCCACAGGCGTGCCGTCTTGTCGTCACTGGCGGTGGCCACGGACTGGCTGTCGGGGCTGAAGGCCACCCACTTCACTCCCTTGGTATGGCCATGAAGAGCGAGGCGGAAGGCTCCCGTGACGGGGTCCCAGAGGCGCACTGTCTTGTCAGCGCTGGCGGAGGCGAGGGTGCGGCCGTCGGGGCTGAAGGCCACCGAGTTCACGGTGTCGGTGTGTCCGGTCAGCTTTCTGAGCGTCTTTCCGGTGCTCACATCCCAGAGGCGCACCGTCTCGTCGGCGCTGGCGGTGGCGATGCTGCGGCCGTTCGGGCTGAACGCCACTGCGGTCACTTCATCGGCGTGGCCGGTGAAGTGCCTGTTGTGCGGGAGAGTCGCAGCCGTCTGCAGGAGCGCTTTGGCCAATGGCGTCGGGTGCGTGCGGTACGCCTCGATGGCCAGCAGGGAGGCCAGTTCCGGCTTGGATCCGAGGAGTGTGGTGGCCTGCGTGACGAGCCGCTGCGACAGCGCCTCCTCCCGCGCCCCGACGGACCCGCGCCACTGAAACACCGCCACCACCCCCGCGAGCAACGCAACCACCAGCACCCCCGCCAGAATCGCGTTCAGCCGCCTGCTCCTCCTGATCACCGCCTGCTGATGCTGCCTGCTGGCCGCGAGGTACTCCGAGATCTCCGCCGGCAGATGCCGGCGCCGCTGCCAGTCCAGGCCCTCCGCGAGGGCCGTTCCGCCGAGCAGGTCGCCGGGGTTGCGCTGCTCGGCCCAGGCGGCGCGTCGCTCCCGGGCGCGTTCGAGCCACTCCTGGAAGCGGCGGTCCTGGTCCACCCACCTGCGCAGCGCACCCCAGTCCCGGATGAGCGCCTCGTGGGTCAGTTCGGCCACCGCTTCCCCGGGCGGCGCGCCGGGGGCCTGCGCGGTGGGCAGTGTCTGGGTGGTGATGATGCGATGGCGGGTCAGTACGGAGAGGACGTCGTTCACGGCCCGCTGCTCCGCGTCGGGCGCCCTGCCCGGGTCGGCCGCCAGGGCCCGCAGCTCGTCCAGCGGCACCTGGGTGCGTACCGCGCTGACATGGTGGCTGGGGTCGGTCGGGCGCACCAGCGAGGTGAGCGCGCGGCGGGCGATCGACTGCTGCTCGGGGGACAGCTCGGCGAGGGCTTCGTCGCACCAGGTGGTCAGGGAGCCGCTCACCGCCCCGATGCGCTGGTACGCCTCATGGGTGAGGAAGCCGTTCTCCCGCCGCAGCCACAGCTGGCTGAGCGCCATCTCCAGCAGGGGCAGCACGGTCACCGGCGCCTGGGACGTCACCGTCGCCTCGGGGCTGATCGCCAGGACGTCGCCGATGATCTGTTCCGGCAGGCCCGGCTGGAAGCGCAGCCCGACGTCCCGGGCGGGCAGCGTGATGATGTCGTGCAGGTCCTGCCGGCTGAGGGTGCCCGGCACATTGAGCAGCCCCGGCATGGCGGCCTCGAGCAACTGCGGGGCGAGGGCCGCGAGGTGCGGATAGAAGTCGTCCCGCATGATCAGGATGACGGTGAGCTTGGTGTAGGCGTCGGCGAGCGTGGTGATCTCGTCGATGACCGTCCGCAGCCGGCCGTTGCCGCTCTGCACCAGGAGTTCCTCCAGCTGGTCGATGACCAGCAGCACCCGGTGGTGCTCGCCCTCGGCGGCGAGTCTGCGGTTGGCGGCCGCCGCGATGCCCTCGCTCGCCGCCCCGGGCAGCCCCGCACTCTCGATCTCGGCCGGCAGGTCGTGCCGGGGCCGGGCCAGCACCGGCAGCCACCGGTCGCTGCCCGGCACCGCGCCCTCCGCCAGCGCCGGCAGCACCCCCGCCTGGACCAGTGAGGACTTGCCCGAGCCGGAGGGGCCGAGGAGGAGGGTGAGGCGGCGTTGCGCGGCGAGGTTCGCCAGCACCTGCCGGACCGCGTCGCCGCGCCCCTGGAACCAGCGCGTGTGCTCCGCGGTGAACGGCTCCAGCCCCCGGTACGGGCACACCGCGCGCTCCGCCAGTTCCGGCATCACCCGGCGGAGCGTTTCCGCCGGGGTGACGTAGGCGATGCCCTGGCCCCGGTCGAACGGGTCCGGGGCGGTGATCCCGGTGAGCATGCCGATGACGAGGCCGGTCCGCTCGTCCAGGACCGGGCCGCCGCTGAAGCCGGTGGTCAGGTCGTTCGCGCCGGTCAGCTGGAGCACCGTACCGACGTCCTCGGACACCGGCAGCAGGTTTCCCGCGATGCCGGAACCGAAGTGGCCGCCGCGGAACGCCTGGAAGGGGAAGCCGTAGGAGACCACCTCGTGCCCCTGGCAGCCCGCCGCGGAGCCCAACGCCACCGTGCGGGTGCCCGGCACCGGCCCGGCGAGCCGGACGACGGCGATGTCCTCCGCCGACGGGGCGCGCCAGAGTTCCTCCAGGACCAGCCCGGTCACCACCCCCGCGCCGGGCACGTGCGGGAACGCCATCCGCACTGCCGCACCGGGTCCGCTCCCCGCGTTCTCGACGACATGCGCGCAGCTGACCAGCGTGTCCTCGGCCACCAGGAAGCCCGCCCCCGCCACCTGCCCGTCGGCGGCCAGCAGTTGCGTCACCGCGGCGGGCAGGTCCGCGGAGCTGCCGATCTCGCCTCCCGCGTCCATGGCGTCACGCGTCTCCGTTGAACCAGATCACCGTGACGCGCAGGTGGCAGCCGGCCTCGCCCTTGGTGATCATCGCGCCGGCCGCCACCGACAGGTCCACGCCGAACTGGAGCCTGATCTCGTCGGGCCGCGCCTTGCGCAGTTGTTCCAGCGCCCCCTGGGCGGCGTCCGTGACCGGCTCCAGCGCGGACTGGAGGGTGCCCGGCAGCTCCTGTACGGCGTCGCCGAACCGCCCGGCCTTCACCGGGCCCTCCACCCCGGGCGGTGCCTCGAAGAGCACGTAGCCCCCGCCGTCCAGCGCGATCCGGGTCACGGATGCCACGATGCCGCCTCCTCCATGTCCACGGGCGTGCCGACTCCGGCCAGCATCACCGACCCCGGCATATGCCGCAGTCGGGAGTGCGCCGTACGGCCGTACCTCAGCGTCGTACGGCCGTACCTCACAGGCGGCGCGCGCAGCCCACCGGGTTCCGGCCGCCCAGCTGGACGTACAGGACCGTCGTCGCGGGGCACGCGGAGCGGTCCGGTACCGCACGGGTGATCCGGTACTGGGGCCGCTGCCGGCCCGTGCCGTCGCAGGCGGTCTCCCGGACCTGGCCCGCGCCCGAGGTGTAGACGCAGTCGCCGGGGACGGTGCGCGGCCCGCCCCCGCCGCCCGGATCGCCGGGGTGCGGGGGCTCCAGGGCGCGCATGCAGGCGTAGCCCGGCGGGACGGCGGCGTCGCCGGTGCCCCGCTGGGCGCCGATGTGCAGCACGAAGTCGGTGGCCTGCGGGCACAGCGGGCCGTCGGCGGCGGCGCCCTCGTAGCGGGCGAGGACCCGGGCCGCGGCCCGCTCGCTGGTGCAGGGCACCTCGGTGACGTCGGCCGTGCCGAAGGAGCTGCACGCCCCGACGCCCAGGAACACGCCGCCGGGTCCGCCGGCCGCGCCCGGGGCCGGGCGGGCGCTGCCCACCGGGGCGTCCGCCGGCCCCCGGCAGCCGGTCAGCAGCCAGGCGGCGAGTACGACGGCCAGCACGGCCGCGAGCACGGCCGGGAGTACGGTCGTCCGCACGGCACCCCTCATCGAAAGACCCCCCGCCCAGCGTGACCCCTGGCCGCGCGGCCACGCCAGCACTGCGGGCGGCTTTCCCCCTGTCGGGTGGGGTCAGCCCTGGTGCGTTGCGTACGACGGGTACGTCAGCCCGTGCCCGATCGGGTACAGCACCTGCGCGGGATCGTCCGCCCGGACCACCGGCACCGGCAGCTTCCCGCGCGGCGCGACCTGTCCGGCGATCACCCGCGCGGCGGCCCGCAGTTCCGTGTCCGTCCAGCAGTAGCTGGCCAAGTAACCCTTCACTTCGGGGAGTTGGGCCACGTCGTAGGGGTTGCGGACGGCGAGCGCCGCCACCGGCCGTCCGGTGCCGAGGAGTTGCCGCACCAGGGTCTGCTGCGCACTGCCCGCCGTCACGTTGTACGTCGCGACGACCACCGCGTCCGCGTCCCGCGCGGCGGCGACCGCCTGGGCGATCACCGCGTCCGTGGGGGCGGTGCCGGTGGGGTGGGCCGTGGCGGTGAAGCCCAGCCCGGTGAGGGCGGCGGCGAGGACCGCGGTGGGCGGCCCGGTGGTGCCGGACGGGGAGGCGGGATCGGCGCCCACGACCAGGATCCGGCGTGCGGTGCGGGGCGTGAAGGGCAGCATGCCGTCCTCGTTGACCAGCAGGGTCGTGGTCCGTTCGGCGATCCGGTCGGCGGCGGCCCGGTGGGACGCGATGCCCACCGTGCGGTCGACCTCGGCCCGGGTGGTGTAGGGCCGGTCCAGAAGCCCGAGGCGGGCCTTGAGCCGCAGAATGCGCAGGATCGATTCATCGAGGCGGGACTCGGTCAGCTCGCCGCCCCGGACCGCCGCCAGTACGGCATGCCAGGCCACGTCGAGCGAGGGCGGGTTGAGCAACTGGTCGACGCCGGCCTTCACGGCGAGCACCGGCACCCGGTCGTCGCCGTACTTGGTGCGCACCCCCTCCATGCCGAGCGAGTCGGTGATCACCACGCCGTCGTAGCCGAGTTCACCGCGCAGGATGCCGCTGAGGATCGCCGGGGAGAGGGTGGCCGGGTCGCCGGAGTCGTCCAGGGCCGGGAACTGGATGTGCGCCGTCATGATCGAGTCGATGCCCGCCGCGATCGCGGCCCGGAACGGCACGGCGTCCAGCTTCTCCCACAGCTCCCGGCTGTGCGTGATGACGGGGAAGCCGGTGTGGCTGTCCACGGCGGTGTCGCCGTGGCCCGGGAAGTGCTTGGCGGTCGCCGCCACCCCGGACGCCTGGTAGCCCCGCACCTCGGCCGCCACCAGCTCCGCCACCGCGTCCGGGTCGGCGCCGAAGGAGCGCACCCCGATGATCGGGTTGGCCGGGTTGACGTTGACGTCGGCGTCGGGGGAGTAGTCCTGGTTGACGCCCATCGCGCGCAGCTCGGCCCCGGAGATCCGGCCGAGGGTGCGGGCGTCGGCCCGGGAGCCCCCGGCGCCGACGGCCATCGCGCCGGGGAACAGCGTGGCGGGCGCGCCGATCCGGCAGACGGCGCCGTGTTCCTGGTCGGTGGCGATGAGCACCGGCAGACCGCGCGGCTGCTCCAGGGACGCCCGCTGGATGCCGTTGGAGAGGTCGGCGATCTGGTGCGGGTCGCGGGTGTTGTGGGCCCAGGTGAAGTAGATGATGCCGCCGACCCGGTAGCGCGCGATCAGCTCGGCGGCGGTGCGGACGCCGATCTCCTTGAGGTTGGCGTCGATGTCGGCCTGGTCGGGGGCGGTGGCGGAGTGGCCGTAGACCCGCATCACGAAGAGCTGGCCGACCTTCTCCTCCAGCGTCATCCGGGAGATGAGGGCGCGCAGCCGGCGGTCGTCGGCGGGGCCGGGGCCGGGGTCGTCCTGGGCGGCGGCCGGCAGAGTCAGGGCGGAGGTGAGGCTGGCGGTGAGGCCTGCGGTCAGGCTCGCGGTGGCGGCGAGCACGGACCGTCTGGACGGCCCCGCACTGTCTCCCGCGTTTCCCGCGTTTCCCGCGTTTCCCGTGTTTCCCGTGCTGGTGTCGGGCACGTGCGCTCCTTCCAGAGGAGAACCGCTGAAGGAAACTTCCGAGGGGTCAGCAATAGCCGGGAAGTTTCTTTCCGTCAAGGGACTGCACAGTAACCCGGAACCGGTCCAGCCCCTGGAACGCGGCACCGGGTGCCGGACCGACCGGCCATGATTCCGCCATGCCCCTAGTCGACATCCCCGGCTCCAAGTCCATCACCGCCCGTGCCCTCTTCCTCGCGGCCGCCGCCGACGGCGTCAGCACCCTGGTCCGGCCGCTGCGCTCCGACGACACCGAGGGCTTCGCCGAGGGCCTGACCCGGCTCGGCTACCGGGTGGGCCGTACCCCGGACGCCTGGCAGGTGGACGGCCGCCCCACCGGGCCGGCCCGCGCCGAGGCCGAGGTCTACTGCCGGGACGGCGCCACCACCGCCCGCTTCCTGCCCGCCCTGGCCGCCACCGGACACGGCACCTACCGCTTCGACGCCTCCCCGCAGATGCGCCGCCGCCCCCTCGGCCCGCTCACCCGTGCCCTGCGCGACCTGGGCGTCGACCTGCGGCACGAGGAGGCCGAGGGCCACCATCCGCTCACCGTCCGGGCGGCCGGGGTCGAGGGCGGCGAGGTCACGCTGGACGCCGGGCTGTCCTCCCAGTACCTGACCGCGCTGCTGCTGCTCGGCCCGCTGACCCGCCGCGGCCTGCGCATCCGGGTCACCGACCTGGTGTCGGCGCCGTACGTGGAGATCACGCTGGCGATGATGCGGGCGTTCGGCGTGGACGTCGTACGCGACGGGGACGTGTACGACGTCCCGCCCGGCGGCTACCGGGCCACCACCTACGTCATCGAGCCGGACGCCTCCACCGCCGGCTACTTCTTCGCCGCGGCGGCCGTCACCCCGGGCCGCGAGGTGACCGTGCCCGGCCTCGGCGCCGGCGCCCTCCAGGGCGACCTGCGCTTCGTCGACGTCCTGCGCCGGATGGGCGCGCAGGTCACGGTGGCCGAGGACCGGACGACCGTCCGCGGCACGGGCACACTGCGCGGCCTGACCGTGAACATGCGCGACATCTCCGACACCATGCCGACCCTGGCCGCGATCGCGCCGTTCGCCGACGGCCCCGTCCGCATCGAGGACGTCGGCAACACCCGGGTGAAGGAGTGCGACCGCCTGGAGGCCTGCGCGGAGAACCTGCGGCGCCTCGGCGTACCCGTGTCCACCGGCCCCGACTGGATCGAGATCCGGCCCGGCACGCCCGCGCCCGGCACCGCCATCAAGACCTTCGGCGACCACCGCATCGTGATGTCCTTCGCGGTGACCGGCCTGCGCACCCCGGGCCTGTGGTACGACGACCCCGGCTGCGTCCGCAAGACCTTCCCGGCGTTCCACGAGGCGTTCGGCGCACTGCGGTAGCCACGTGCGGAACGAGGTGTGCGGTGCTCTGCGGTAGCCGTTCAGGCCGCCTCGTCCAGCAGCCCTACCAGGTGCTCACGCCCCGCCCGCAGCAGCCCGCCCAGCGGGGCGGCACCCTCGTACCACCGCTTCTCGTACTCCCAGCACAACCACCCGTCCCACCCCTGCCGGGACAGCACGTCCACGCACTCGGTCAACGGCAGCACCCCCGCGCCGAGCGGCAGCGGAGTCGTGTCCTCGGCCGAGGCGATGTCCTTGACCTGGACATAGCCCAGGTACGGGGCGAGCGCCGCATACGTCTCGGCCGGCTGCTCGCCGCCCAGCCAGCTGTGCATCACGTCCCACAGCGCGCCCACCTGCCGGTGCCCGACCGGACCGAGCACCCGGATCGCCTCGGCGCCGGTGCGGTGCGAGTCGTGCGTCTCCAGCAGGATCCGGACGCCGAGCGAGGCGGCGTCCTCGGCGGCGGTGCCGAGTCGCCGCGCGGCGATCGCGTCGGACTCCTCCCGGGGGCGGTCGGGGTCGGCGCCGGGGAAGACCCGGACGAAGGGCGCGCCGAGGTCATGGGCCAGCCGGAGCAGCTGCGAGATCTCGTCCAGCACCGGGCCGTCCTCGCCGGGCGCGGCGACCCGCGCGTATCCGGCGAGGCCCAGCACCTCCACCCCGGCACCGCGGAACAGGGCCGCGGTCTCGGCCCGGGCGGCGGGGGAGAGCCCCGGATGGACCGGCTCCTCGGGATGGGCGCGCAGTTCGACGCCGTGGTAGCCGTGCGTGGTGGCGAGCCCCAGGACCTCCGGAACGGGCAGCCCGGGCACGCCGAGAGTGGAGAAGGCCAGCTTCATGGTCACGGAAGGTACCCCGCCTGGGGCCGGTGATGCGCAACGCCGGGCGCCGGCCGACACCTCGGCGTCACTCGCCCGCGTGCCGCAGGAACCGCTCCGCCGTCTCCGCCAGTACCTCGCGGCCGTCCCGGGACCACAGCGCCTCGTTGAAGAGTTCGACCTCGATCGGGCCGGTGAAGCCGGCGGCCTCCACGTGGCCCCGCCACTGCCGCAGGTCGATCGAGCCGTCGCCGAGCTGGCCCCGGCCGTTGAGCACGCCCTCGGGCAACGGGGTGGTCCAGTCGGCGAGCTGGAAGGCGTGGATACGGCCGCCGGCGCCGGCCCGGGCGATCTGGGCGGGCGCCGTGTCGTCCCACCAGACGTGGTACGTGTCCACCGCCACGCCCACCTGCCGGGCCGGGAAGCGTTCCGCGAGGTCCAGGGCCTGGGCCAGGGTGGAGACCACGCAGCGGTCGGCGGCGTACATCGGGTGCAGCACCTCGAGGGCGAGGCGTACGCCGTGCTGCTCGGCGTACGGGCCCAGTTCGGCGAGGGCGTCGGCGACGCGCTCGCGCGCGCCGGGCAGGTCCCGGGAGCCCGCGGGCAGGCCGCCCGAGACCAGGACCAGGGTGTCGGTGCCGAGGGTCGCCGCCTCCTCGATCGCCCGCCGGTTGTCGGCCAGGGCCGCGGCCCGCGCCTCCGGGTCGATCTGGGTGAAGAAGCCGCCGCGGCACAGGGTCGTCACCGTCAGGCCCGCCTCACGGACCAGCTTGGCCGCCGCCTCCACGCCGTACGACCGGACCGGCTCGCGCCACAGGCCGACCTGGGTGACGCCCGACGCGGTGCAGGCGTCGGCCAGTTCGGGCAGGGACAGCTGCTTCACCGTCATCTGGTTGATCGAGAAGCGTTCGAGACCGGTCACTGGGCCACTCCGTACAGGGCGAGCAGGGTCTTCATCCGCTCCTCGGCCAGCTTCGGGTCCGGGAACAGGCCCAGGGTGTCGGCGAGTTGGTAGGCGCGGGTGAGGTGCGGCAGGGAGCGGGCCGACTGGAGGCCGCCCACCATGGTGAAGTGTTCCTGGTGGCCCGCGAGCCAGGCGAGGAACACCACGCCGGTCTTGTAGAAGCGGGTCGGGGCCTGGAAGAGGTGGCGGGAGAGTGCGACCGTGGGGTCCAGGAGGGCGCGGAAGCCCGCCACGTCGCCGGTGTCCAGCACCCGTACCGCCTCGGCCGCGAGCGGGCCGAGCGGGTCGAAGACGCCCAGCAGGGCGTGGCTGAAGCCGTGGTCGTCGCCCGCGATCAGCTCGGGGTAGTGGAAGTCGTCGCCGGTGTAGCAGCGGACGCCGGGCGGCAGACGGCGGCGCAGGTCGATCTCGCGCTCCGCGTCCAGCAGGGAGATCTTGACGCCGTCGACCTTGTCGGGGTGGGCGGCGATCACCTCCAGGAAGGTGCCGGTGGCCGCGTCCAGGTCCGCCGAGCCCCAGTAGCCCTCCAGGGCCGGGTCGAACATCGGGCCCAGCCAGTGCAGTACCACCGGCCGGGCGGACTGGCGCAGGAGGTGGCCGTAGAGGTCGAGGTAGTCCTGGGGGCGGGAAGCGGCTGCGGCCAGGGCGCGGGAGGCCATCAGGATCGGCTGGGCGCCCGCCTCCTCCACGACGGCCAGCTGCTCCTCGTAGGCCGCGCGGATCTCCGGGAGGGTGCCGGCGGTGAGCTGGTCGGTGCCGACGCCGCAGGCGATCCGGCCGCCGACCGCCTTCGCCTCGGCGGCGCTGCGCCGGATCAGCTCGGCGGCGCCCGCCCAGTCCAGGCCCATCCCACGCTGGGCGGTGTCCATCGCCTCCGCGACGCCGAGTCCGTGGGACCACAGATGGCGGCGGAAGGCGAGGGTCGCGTCCCAGTCGAAGGCGGCCGGGGAGTTGGGCGAGACGTCCGCCCGGGGGTCGGCGACGACATGGGCCGCGGCGAAGACCGTACGGGAGGTGAAGGGGGCGCCGGGCACCGTCGGCAGGGGCTCGGCGCGGGGTTCGTAGCTGCGCAGGGTGCCGTCGGGGGCGGGCAGTCGGATGGTCACAGCGAGATCTCCGGTACGTCGATACGACGGCCCTCCGCGGAGGACTTCAGCCCCAGCTCGGCGAGCTGCACGCCGCGGGCGCCGGCCAGCAGGTCCCAGTGGTACGGGGTGTCGGCGTAAACATGCTTCAGGAACAGCTCCCACTGCGCCTTGAACCCGTTGTCGAACTCCTGGTTGTCGGGGACCTCCTGCCACTGGTCGCGGAAGACCTCGGTGGCCGGGATGTCCGGGTTCCAGACCGGCTTGGGGGTCGCGGAGCGGTGCTGGACGCGGCAGGTGCGCAGACCGGCCACCGCCGAGCCCTCGGTGCCGTCGACCTGGAACTCGACCAGTTCGTCGCGGTGGACGCGGACCGCCCAGGAGGAGTTGATCTGGGCGACGGCGCCGCCCTCCAGCTCGAAGATCCCGTAGGCGGCGTCGTCGGCGGTGGCGTCGTACGGCTTGCCCCGCTCGTCCCAGCGCTGCGGGATGTGCGTGGTGGCCAGCGCCTGTACGGACGTCACCCGGCCGAACAGCTCGTGCAGCACGTATTCCCAGTGCGGGAACATGTCGACGACGATGCCACCGCCGTCCTCGGCGCGGTAGTTCCAGGAGGGGCGCTGGGCGGGCTGCCAGTCGCCCTCGAAGACCCAGTAACCGAACTCGCCCCGCACGGAGAGGATGCGGCCGAAGAAGCCGCCGTCGATCAGCCGCTTCAGCTTCAGCAGGCCCGGCAGGAAGATCTTGTCCTGCACCACCCCGTGCTTGACGCCCTGCTGCCGCGCCAGGCGGGCGAGGTCCAGCGCGCCCTCCAATCCGGTCGCCGTCGGCTTCTCGGTGTAGATGTGCTTGCCGGCCGCGACGGCCTTCCTGATCGCCGCTTCGCGGGCGGCGGTGACCTGTGCGTCGAAGTAGATGTCGACGGTGTCGTCGGCGAGGACCGCGTCCAGGTCGGTCGAGAGGTGCTCCAGGCCGTGCCGGTCGGCGATGTCCCGCAGGGCCTGCTCGCGGCGGCCGAGCAGGATGGGCTCGGGCCACAGCACGGTGCCGTCGCCGAGATCGAGGCCGCCCTGCTCGCGCAGGGCCAGGATGGACCGGACGAGGTGCTGGCGGTAGCCCATGCGCCCGGTCACGCCGTTCATGGCGATCCGCACCGTCTTGCGTGTCACGTCAGTTCCCTTCGGCGAGCCGGTACCGCAGTACGGCATGCAGCAAGCGCTTTCTATACTCCCCGAAGCTAGCCCCTGGACACGGTCTCTACAAGACCGTGTCCCCTTCGAGTTGTTCGAGGGGGCGAACAACTCGGGGTCATGGCCTTAAGGTCTGCTGGAAGATCTGCTCGGAACCAGGAGCAGCGCCTGGCTGTCTACGAGGGCGTACGACATATGCGCGACCGGAGGACGACGATGACGGTGACCCTGGCGGACGTGGCGGCCCGCGCCCAGGTCTCGCCCGCGACGGTGTCGCGCGTGCTGAACGGCAACTACCCGGTGGCCGCCGCCACCCGCGACCGCGTGCTGCGGGCCGTGGACGAACTGGACTACGTCCTCAACGGCCCCGCCAGCGCCCTCGCGGCCGCCACCTCCGACCTGGTCGGCATCCTCGTCAACGACATCGCCGACCCCTTCTTCGGGATCATGGCGAGCGCCATCCAGGGCGAGATCGGCGGCGTCGGGGGCGGCCGCGCGGGCGGCGAGCGGCTCGCGGTCGTCTGCAACACCGGCGGCTCCCCGGAGCGCGAGCTCACCTATCTGACCCTGCTGCAACGCCAGCGGGCCGCCGCGGTGGTGCTGACCGGCGGCGCCGTCGAGGACGCCCAGCACGCGGCGGCGGTCGCGGCGAAGCTGCGCAAGCTGGCGGACGCCGGGACCCGGGTGGTGCTGTGCGGACGCCCGCCGGTACCGGACACCGAGGCCGTCGCCCTCACCTTCGACAACCGCGGCGGCGCCCGCGCCCTCACCGACCACCTCATCCGCCTCGGCCACCGCCGCCTCGGCTACATCGCCGGCCCGGAGGAGCGCACCACGACCCGGCACCGCCTGGAAGGCCACCGCGACGCCCTGACCGCCGCCGGCGTCGAGGAGGACCCGCGCTGGACGGTGCACGGCCGCTACGACCGCCGGTCCGGCTACGAGGCCACGCTGGAGCTGCTGCGCCGCGACCCCTCCCTGACCGCGATCGTCGCCGCGAACGACTCCGTCGCGCTGGGCGCGTGCGCGGCACTGCGCGACTCCGGGCTGCGGATCCCGGACGACGTCTCGGTCGCCGGCTTCGACGACCTGCCGTTCAGCATCGACGCGGTGCCCTCGCTGACGACGGTACGGCTGCCCCTGGCGGAGGCGGGCGCCCGGGCGGGCCGCATCGCGATGGGCCGCGAGGAACCCCCGCCCGGCGGAATCGCCTCGGTGCGCGGGGAACTGATGGTGCGGGGGTCGACGGGAGTGCCGCGGGCGAAGGGATAGTCCGTACGCCCGAGGCCGGATGCGCCGGGAAGCCCGGCTCCGCCTGCCGGTACAGCCCACGCCGCGGACGTGGCGGAGCCCCACGGCCGGTTCACCGAAGGGCGCACGGCCCCGGACCGGCCGCCCTCCGGCCCCTCAGAAAAACACCCCGCACCGCAGCAGCACATTCGCGTACGGCCGCGCCTCGCCCGTGCGGACCACCAGCCGGGCCTGCGCCGACAGTTCCTTCAGGCGTTCGTGCGGGACCAGGGTCAGGTCGGGGAAGTGGCCGGTCAGCAGGGCGGCCGCCGCCGGATTGGCCGCCCGGATCTCCTGCGCCGCCGTGGCTCCCTCCACGACCAGCTCGGCCAGCAGCCCGTCCAGGACCTCGGCGAAGGACGGGACCCCGGCGCGGAAGGCGAGGTCGACGACGCGCGGCCCGTCCGGGACCGGCATGCCCGCGTCGCACACCAGCACCCCGTGTCCGTGCCCCAACTCGGCCAGCGCACCCGCGAGATGGCGGTTGAGGATGCCCGACTTCCTCACCGCGCCCCGACCTCCGCCGCCAGACCCTCGACCTCCGCGGCCGTCGGGTACGACTCCTGCGCACCCCGCCGGGTCACCGCCGCCGCACCCACCCGGGCCGCGTAGGCCGCCGCCTCGGCGAGCGTGGCACCGGCGCCCAGCTTCCAGGCCAGCGCCGCCGTGAAGGCGTCACCCGCCCCCGTGGTGTCCACCGCGTCCACCGTCACCGACGGCACCCGGGTCACCCCGGAGCCGTCGCACACCAGCGCCCCCTCGGCGCCCAGCGTCACCACCACCGAGCGCGGGCCCTTCGCCAGCAGCAGCCGCGCCCAGTCCGCGGGGTCCTCCCCGGCCGGGGCGTCACCGAGGATCACCCGCGCCTCGTGCTCGTTGACGATCAGCGGGTCGCAGGCCGCCAGCACCTCGGCGGGCACCGCGCGCGGCGGCGAGGGGTTCAGCACGAAGCGGCTGTCCGGCGACAGGTTCCGCACCACCTCCACCACCGTCTCCAGCGGGATCTCCAGCTGCGCCGACACCACGCGCGAGGCGTGGAACAGGCTCCCGGCCGCCCGGACGTCCGCGGGCGTCAGCCGGGAGTTGGCGCCCGGGGACACCACGATGCTGTTGTCCCCGGACGGGTCGACGGTGATCAGCGCGACGCCCGTCGGGGCCCCGCCCACCAGCACGCCCACCGTGTCGACCCCGGCCGAGCGCAGGGAGTCCAGCAGCAGCCGGCCATGGCCGTCGTCGCCGACCCGGGCCAGCAGTGCCGTACCCGCGCCGAGCCGGGCGGCCGCGACCGCCTGGTTGGCGCCCTTGCCGCCCGGGTGCACGGCGAGGTCACCGCCGAGCACGGTCTCGCCGGGGCCGGGCCGCCGCTCGACATCGATCACCAGGTCGGCGTTGGCCGAGCCCACGACCAGCAGGTCGTAGTCGTACATCAGTTGACTCCCCTGAGAGATGACTGCGAGCGGACGGCCGCCACCAGCGTGTACGGCCGTCCGCCCGTCCCCGTGACCGGCTATGTCCGCCGGGTCATCCGGTGAAACCGGCCACGTTGTCCTTCGTGACCACCTTCACCGGCACCTTCACCATCGGCTGCACCTTCTTGCCCTGGACCGCCTTCAGCGCGTTGTCCACGGCGATCCGGCCCAGCTGGGACGGCTGCTGGGCGACCGACGCGTACAGCGTGCCGTCCTTGACCGCCGTCAGCCCGTCCGGGGTGCCGTCGAAGCCGACCACCTGCACCGACCGGCCGGCCTTGGCGCCCAGCGCCTTGATCGCGCCGAGGGCCATCTCGTCGTTGGCGGCGATGACGCCCTGCACGTCCGGGTGGGCCTGGAGCAGGTTCGACATCACGTCGAGCCCCTTGGTGCGGTCGAAGTCGGCGGGCTGTTCGGCCAGCACCCGGATGCCCGGGTAGGCCTTCAGCCCGGCGGCGAATCCCGCCGCCCGCTCCCGGGCCGCCGAGGTGCCCGCCTGGCCCTGGAGGATCACGATCCTGCCCTTGCCGCCCAGCTTCTCGGCGATCGTCCGGGCCGCCAGCTCACCGCCGGCCACGTTGTCGGAGGCCACCAGCGTGTCCACGGACGCCTTGTTGACGCCCCGGTCGACGGCGACGACCGGGATGTCCGCTCTGCCCGCGGCCTTGACCGAGTTGCTCGCCGCGTCCGAGTCGACGGGGTTGACGATGATCGCGCCCAGGCCCGAACTGGTGAAGTTCTGGAGCTGGTTGGCCTGCTGCGAGGCGTCGTTCTGGGCGTCGGTCACGGTCAGGTCGACGCCCAGCTTCCCGGCCTCGGCCTGCGCGCCCGCCCGGATCTGCACGAAGAACGGGTTGTTGAGGGTGGACAGCGACAGCCCCAGCCGCGGCGTGGCCGACGCCGGCGAACCGCTGTGCAGGAACGAGGTCGCCCCGACCACCGCCACGGTCACCACGGCCGCGAGCCCGTACGTCGCCGCCTGCCGGCCCTTGTTACCGCCACCGCCGGTGGTCACCGGCGCCGCGCCCGCCTTGCGGCGGACCGTGTCCAGCAGCACCGCCAGCGCGATGACGACACCGATCACGACCTGCTGCCAGAACGCCGAGACGTCGAGCAGGTTGAGGCCGTTGCGCAGCACCGCCAGGATCAGCGCGCCGATCAGCGTGCCGGAGGCCTTGCCGGTGCCGCCGGCCAGCGAGGCACCGCCGATGACGACCGCGGCGATCGCGTCCAGCTCGTAGCCGTCGGCGGCCTGCGGCTGCGCCGAGGACAGCCGGGCGGCGAGGACGACACCGGCGACGGCGGCGAACAGACCGGACAGCGCGTAGATGGCGAGCTTCTGCCGGCGCACCCGCAGCCCGGACAGCCGCGCGGCCTCCTCGTTGCCGCCGATCGCGTACATCGAACGTCCGATGTACGTCCGCCCCAGCACCAGCGCCGAGATCAGCCCCATCACCACCATGACCAGCACGGGCACCGGCAGCCAGCCGCCCAGGGTGTCACCGAGGTGCGAGACCGAGCCGGGCAGGGTGATGGGAGAGCCCTGCGAGATCACCAGGGACAGACCGCGGGCCACCGACAGCATCGCGAGCGTCGCGATGAACGGCGGCAGCTTGCCGTACGCGGTGAGGAAACCATTCACCAGACCGGCCACCACACCCGTCGCGATCCCGAGCAGGACCGCCACCGGGACCGGCACCCCGTGCCGGGTGGCGCTCCACGCCAGCACGGTCGCCGACAGCGCGGCCACCGAGCCCACCGACAGATCGATGCCGGCCGAGACGATGACAAAGGTGACGCCGAAGGCGAGGATCGCCGTGACGGCGGCCTGGACACCGATGTTGAGCAGGTTGTCGGTGGTCAGGAAGTCCCCGGACAGCGCCGACAGCGCGATGACGAGGACGATCAGCGCGGTGAGCGCGCCGTTGTCGAGGAGCAGCCGGCGCAGGGCCCCCGGGGCGCCACCCGCGCCCGTCGTGCTCTTGAGCGTGTCAGTGGCCACGGGTGGCCTCCCGTTCGGTAGTGGTTTCCGTGCTGGGTGTGCTGACGGCGAGGGACATCACCGCGTCCTGCGTGGCCTCCTCGGCCGACAGCTCGCCGGCGATCCGGCCCTGCGCCATCACCAGGACCCGGTCGCTCATGCCGAGCACCTCCGGCAGATCGCTGGAGATCATCAGTACCGCGGCACCGGCGGCCGTCAGCTCGTTGATCAGCTGGTAGATCTCGACCTTCGCGCCGACGTCGATGCCGCGCGTCGGCTCGTCGAGGATCAGCACCCGGGTGTCGGCGAGCAGCCACTTGCCGATGACGACCTTCTGCTGGTTGCCGCCGGACAGGGTCCGCACCTGCTGCCCGAGGCCGGCCATCCGCACCCCGAGCTGCGCCGCGATCCGCTCGGCCGCCGTGCGCTGCGCCGCCCGGTCCACCAGCCCCGCCCGGGTCGCGGACCGCAGGGTGACGAGCCCCAGGTTCTCCTCCACGGAGGCGTCCAGGACCAGCCCCTGACCCTTGCGGTCCTCCGGGACGAGCCCGATCCCGGCCGCCATGGCGGCGTTCACGTCATGCCGCTTGAGCTGCGCCCCGGCGACCCGGACGACACCCCTGTCGTACGGATCGGCACCGAACACCGCCCGTACGACCTCGGTCCGTCCGGCCCCGACGAGCCCCGCGATGCCGACGACTTCACCGGCGTGCACCTCGAAGCCGACGTCGTGGAAGACGCCGTCGCGGCCGAGCCCTTCCACGCTCAGCAGCGGGGCACCCCGCTCGGCCCGCTGCCGCGGGTACTGCTGCTCGATGGACCGTCCCACCATCAGCCGTACGAGTTCGTCCTCGGGGGTGGAGGCGGGCACCTGCCCGACGCTCCTGCCGTCCCGGATGACGGTGACCCGGTCCCCGAGGGCGGCGATCTCCTCCAGGTGATGGGTGATGAAGACGATCCCCACGCCGTCCGCGCGCAGCGAGCGCACGATGGCGAAGAGCTTCTCCACCTCCTCCGTGGTGAGGACGGCCGTCGGCTCGTCCATGATGAGCACCCGCGCGTCCAGGCTGAGCGCCTTGGCGATCTCGACCATCTGGAGCCGCGCGATGCCGAGTTCCCGCACGCGCGCGCGGGGCGACACGTTCACCCCGACGCGGGCGAGGAGGGCCTCGGCGTCGGCCTCCATCCGCTTCCGGTCGATCATCCCGAACCGGCGCGGCTGCCGCCCGAGGAAGATGTTCTCGGCGACGGTCAGATCGGGTACGAGGTTGAACTCCTGGTAGATGGTGGCGATGCCGAGCCGCTCGGCGTCCTGTGCGCCATGGATGCGCACCTCCCGGCCGCCCGCCAGGATCCGCCCCTCGTCGGGCGTGTAGGCCCCGGAGAGCATCTTGATCAGGGTGCTCTTGCCGGCGCCGTTCTCACCGAGCAGCACATGGACCTCGCCCCGGCGCAGGGAGAAGTCGACGCCGTCGAGCGCGACCACGCCGGGGAAGGCCTTGCGGATGCCCTCGATGCGCAGCAACTCGTCCGGGTCGCTCACGACTGGCTCCTGTCTGTCACGGGGTTCTTGCCGGTGGTACGGCCGGACGGCTCACCGCACGAGCGGCGTACGACGAGCCGGGCGGGCAGTGTGACGGACCGGGGGGTACGCCCCTCGATCCGGTCGACCAGGGCCCGTACGGCGGCCCGCCCCAGCTCACCGGTGGGCTGGGCGATCGCGGTGACCGGCGGATCGGTGTGCACGAACCAGGGGATGTCGTCGAAGGCGGCCAGCGCGATGTCGTCCGGTACGCGCAGCCCGCGCGCGCGTACGGCGTCGAGCGCGCCGAGTGCCATGAGGTTGTCGGCGGCGAAGACGACCTCCGGCGGTTCGGCCAGGTCCAGGAACCCCTCCGTCACCCGCCGCCCGCTCTCGGCCTGGAAGTCCCCCTGCCCGATGTAGGCGTCGGGCAGGGCCAGCCCGTACTCGGCCATGGCCTCCCGGAACGCCTCGACGCGCTCGCTGCCGGTGGTGGTGGCCGCCGGCCCGGCGATGATCGCCAGCCGCCGGTGCCCGAGGTGGTGCAGATGCGCCACGAGATCCCGTACGGCCGCCTGCCCGTCGGCCCGTACGACGGGGACCTCGACGCCCGGGATCCACCGGTCCACGAAGACCATCGGGGTGCCCGCGCGCGCGGCGTCCAGCATCAGGGGCGAGCCCCCGTCGGTGGGGGACACGAGCAGTCCGTCGATCCGCCGGTCGAGGAGGTTGCGTACGTGGTGGTCCTGGAGGTCCGGCCGCTCGTCCGCGTTTCCGATGATCACGCTGTACCCGAGGGCGCGGGCCTCCTCCTCGACGGAGCGGGCCAGCTCGGTGAAGTAGGGATTCAGCACGTCGCTGATCACCAGTCCGAGCGTATGGGTCTGGTCGGTGCGCAGAGACCGGGCGACGCCGTTCGGCCGGTACCCCAGGGCCTGTACGGCGGCCAGCACGCGCGTGCGTGCGTCCGCGCTGACCGACGGGTGCTCGTTCAGGACGCGCGAGACCGTCGCGACGGACACACCGGCCGCGGCGGCGACGTCCTTGATACTCGCCATCGAGCTCACCTCCTCGTGAGTTCGTGGAATCGATTACATCCCTGCTGTAGGGAGGATTGGAATCGATTACACGGCAAGTAATCAAGCCCTCAACCACCACCCGAAACCGGATCGTGACCTCGGGGCCTGCGCCCGTCGGCTCAGCTGCCGGGCTGCGCGGAGCCGAGGGTGCCCCGGTAGAAGGAGACGCGGAACCCGCCCCAGCGCGGGGCGCGCTGCCACAGCGCGGCGGCGTTCTCCTGTTCCCAGCGCGCCGTGGCCCTGGCCCGCAGCCACCCCGAGACGGCCACCGGCAGCAGCACCACCGGGACGGTCACCTGGTGCGAGGTCAGCCCGATGGCAGTCATCCAGCCGCCGATCAGCACGGCGATCCAGACCGCGCTCCGCAACGCCGGCCGCGCCGCGGACTGCTGCCCGCCCGGCGCCTGGCCGGTGTGCTCGACCGGTGCCGCTTCTGCGTACTGGCGGCGCAGGCGGGCGGGCAGACGGAGCGACAGCGGAACGAGGACGAGGGTCACGAGGGTGACGGCGACGGCTCCCGCGGCCAGCGCCGCGTCCTGCTGCGCGGTGCCGACGAGCGCGCACAGCAGCCCCACGGACACCACACCGGCCACCGCCGTGGTCGTCGCGACAGCCCGCTGGAACTCCGTGACTCTGACCAGCCCGCTGCCCTCCATGCCGGCCATCAGGCCCTCCCTCTCCCCGCCCGGACGTGCGCGCGGGCCGAGGAGAGCCAACCCCGCCTGAAGCCGCGGGTAAACAAGGGGTGGGTCATTAATTCCCAGACGTTGGCAATGATCGTTCCGGGGCGGCCTACTGGTCGGCGGCCTGGTCGGCGAAGAGCTGTGCGGCGTCCGTGGCGTGGACGGCGCGCTGGGCCCAGAGTTGGAGTTGGTCGAGGTCGGTGCAGGTGGTGACGCGGTCGCGGACGGCGTCGGGGACGGGGATGCCGCGCCATTCCAGGAGGCGAAGGACCATCTCGGCCCGAGCCTGGACGCGGCCCCGTTCCCGCGCTTCCTTGAGTCCCTGCTGTCGCCCCTCTTCCCGCACCTGTTCGGCGAGGGGGTGTCGCCAGAAGTACTGGATCGCCATCAATCAGGTTCCTCTGCGTCTGCTTCGCCTCGGGGTAGGCCGGGAGGCCGGTCAGATGAGTGGCCCGGCCTCCGGCTGTGGCGCGGTCTACTGGTCGGCGAAGAGCTGTGCGGCGTCCGTGGCCTGGACGGCGCGCTGGGCCCAGAGTTCGAGCTGGTCGAGGTCGGTGCAGGCGGTGACCCGGTCGCGGACGGCGTCGGGGACGGGGATGCCGCGCCATTCCAGGATGCGGAGCGTCATCTCCTGACGGTCCTGGACGCGCCCTTCTTCCCGCACCTGTTCCGCGAGCGGGTGTCGCCAGAAGTACTGGATCGCCGTCATCAGGTCCCTCCACATCTGCTTCGCCTGGGGGTCGGCCAGGCATGAGTCCACGAACTGCACGAAGACTGCGGCACTGTCGGGGTCGATGGTCCGCAGGGCGGATGCCAGGGCTTCCAGTATGGCCGGGGCCTGCGCGCCACGCCCGTGTGTCATCGCCGAGAGCACCGCTAGGGGGACGTCGCGTTCGGCCTCCCGCTCGTCCGCGATGACGGGGACGTTGTCCGGGCCGAGCACGAGGGGTCGTACCGTCAGCGAGTGCCAGTCCCGGAAGCCGAACCGGATGGGCCGGGAGGCCCACTTGGCGGTCGTACTGCTCTGGGTGATGACGATGAGGACGGGCTCGCAGCGGTACTTCTCGTACAGGTACGACAGGTAGTACGGCCAGCTGCCGCGCTTGCGCTCGTCCACCTTGCCCTGGGACTCGACCACCAGGAGGTAGGTGCCTTCGTCCGTCTCCGCCCGCAGCAGCGTGTCGACGCGGCGTTCGACCGGTTCGATCTCGGTGAGGTCCACGTTCAGCGCGGCGATCTCCCTCGGTTCGGGGAAGGGCACGTGCAGGACCTTCTGTAACGCCTTCGTCAGCAGGGTCGGATCCTTCTGGAAGATCCGGTGCAGCGCCTCATGCGACTGGCCGACCATAGGTTCTCCTCTCTGTACGACGTGATCAACGAGCTAGGCCGCCGCAAGTTCGCACCACACGTACTTCCCCCGGTCGCCGAACCTGGCCGTCGGCTGCCAGCCCCAGTACCGGGCGCACGCCTTCACCAGGCCTTCGTGTGCTGTACGGCGTTCGACACCAGCTCCGTCGCATGCGTTATCAACTCGTGCGTTCAGCGGGGATTTCGCGTGCGGTGGCGGCGCTGCGCATCATGGTCAGCACCCGGGCCGCAACACGCGCCCAGCTCGCTCATATCCTCGACGTGTCCGAGATGGACCACATCACCGTGCGGGTCATCCCCTTCGACCTGGAGAGCTTCTCGTGGGGCGCCAGCACGATGGCCTACCTGGGCGGCCGCGTGACGAAGCTGGACACGGTGATCCGTGATGTCCCCACCGGGGCGGAGTATGTCGACGCAGAGGATCAACTGGCTGTCTACCGCGCTCGCTTCCGCAAGGTGAGCGACATGGCACTTGAGCCGGATCGGTCGCGCGATCTCATCCGGAGGCTGGCGAAGGAGCTGTGAGGTACCCCATGACCCCCGACAACTGGCGAAAGTCGTCCTACTCGTCCGGCGGCGACGGCGACGACTGCGTCGAAATAGCCACCACCCCCACCCACACATCCGTCCGTGACTCAAAAGCCCCCGCCCGAGCCACCCTCACCTTCCCCCTGCCCGCCTTCACCGCCTTCCTCGAAGCCCTGAAGAAGCACCCGTAGGCCGAGGGAGCCGGAGCCGTGCCCCTCGTCGTGCCGCCTCAGCCCCGCGCCAGGAACACCGCGGCGAGGCCGATCAGGACGGCCAGGGCGACGGCGCCGCCGAGGAGGCCGGCGATCTTGGCGGCCTTCGCGCTCGCGGGCCTCTGCTCGTGCCAGCCCAGCTCTCCGGCCACGCCCCGGATCAGCCGGTGGCCGTCGGCGGACCGGAAGGTCTCCCAGCGGCCGGAGCCGTCCAGGGCCCGGCTCTTGGCGATGTACACGCTGCGGCCGACGGACACGGACCTCTCCCGGCCCGCGCCGAACAGCCCCGACTCGCGCGCGGAGGTCCGGACGACATCCGTCATCGTGAACGCCAGCTCCTGCGGGCGCAGTTCCACGCGGTAGGTGTGGGTCTGACGGTCCGGGCCGGGGACGTCCGCCGTCAGCTCGAAGCCGGTCCCGGTCCGGTGCAGCCGGTACGGCGTGCCTGCCACGGCCGACGCGATGCGGGCGTGGAACTCCTCGGTCCGGTCTCGCCTGTTGGGTTCGTACACGAGTACGCACAGTAACAGTGCCCGCTGTCAGACCCCGCCGGTACCGTCGGATCATGTCCAATCAGGCGGGGAACCCCACGGCCGAGCGGCGGCTCGCCGTGCTCGAAGGCGTGCTGGAGCGGATCACGTACGCCAACGAGGAGAACGGCTACACGGTCGCCCGGGTCGACACCGGCAGAGGCGCGGGCGACCTCCTCACGGTCGTCGGTGCGCTGCTCGGCGCCCAGGTGGGGGAGTCGCTGCGGATGGAGGGCCGCTGGGGGTCGCACCCGCAGTACGGCAGACAGTTCCACGTCGAGAACTACACGACCGTGCTGCCCGCGACCGTCCAGGGCATCCGGCGCTATCTCGGGTCGGGGCTGGTCAAGGGCATCGGGCCGGTCTTCGCCGACCGGATCACCCAGCACTTCGGGCTGGACACGCTGCGGATCATCGAGGAGGAGCCGAAGCGGCTGATCGAGGTCCCGGGGCTCGGCCCGAAGCGGACGAAGAAGATCGCCGAGGCCTGGGAGGAACAGAAGGCGATCAAGGAGGTGATGCTCTTCCTCCAGACCGTCGAGGTGTCGACCTCCATCGCCGTACGGATCTACAAGAAGTACGGGGACGCGTCGATCTCCGTCGTCAGGGAGCACCCGTACCGGCTGGCCGCCGACGTCTGGGGCATCGGCTTCCTGACCGCCGACAAGATCGCCCAGTCGGTCGGCATCCCGCACGACAGCCCGGAGCGGGTCAAGGCCGGCCTTCAGTACGCGCTGTCCCAGTCCGCCGACCAGGGCCACTGCTTCCTGCCGGAGGAGCGGCTGATCGCCGACGCGGTGAAGCTCCTCCAGGTCGACACCGGGCTGGTCATCGAGTGTCTCGCCGAGCTGGCCGAGCCCCCGGAGGAAGGGGCCGAGCCGGGGGTCGTACGGGAGAAGGTCCCCGGTCCGGAAGGGGATGCGGGGGAGCCGGTCACGGCCGTCTATCTCATCCCCTTCCACCGCGCCGAGATCTCCCTCTCGGCCCAGTTGCTGCGGCTGCTGCGGACCGGCGAGGACCGGATGCCGGGGTTCAGGGACGTGGACTGGGACAAGGCGCTCGGGTGGCTGAAGGGCCGTACCGGGGCCGAGCTCGCCCCGGAGCAGGAGGCCGCGGTCAAGCTCGCGCTGACCGAGAAGGTGGCCGTGCTGACCGGCGGACCCGGCTGCGGCAAGTCCTTCACCGTGCGCTCGATCGTGGAGCTGGCCCGGGCCAAGCGGGCCAAGGTGCTGCTGGCCGCGCCGACCGGCCGGGCCGCCAAGCGGCTCGCCGAGCTGACCGGGGCCGAGGCGTCCACCGTGCACCGGCTGCTGGAGCTGAAGCCCGGCGGAGACGCGGCCTACGACCGGGACCGGCCGCTGGACGCCGACCTGGTGGTGGTGGACGAGGCGTCCATGCTGGATCTGCTGCTCGCCAACAAGCTGGTCAAGGCCGTACCGCCGGGGGCACATCTGCTCTTCGTCGGCGATGTGGACCAGCTGCCCAGCGTGGGGGCCGGCGAGGTGCTGCGCGATCTGCTCGCCGAGGGCGGTCCGGTGCCCGCCGTCCGGCTCACCCGGGTGTTCCGGCAGGCCCAGCAGTCCGGCGTCGTCACCAACGCGCACCGGATCAACGCCGGGCAGCATCCGCTCACCGACGGCCTGAAGGACTTCTTCCTCTTCGTCGAGGACGACACGGAGGAGGCCGGGCGGCTCGCGGTGGACGTGGCCGCGCGGCGGATTCCGGCCAGATTCGGGCTCGATCCGCGCCGGGACGTGCAGGTGCTCACGCCGATGCACCGGGGGCCGGCCGGGGCGGGCGCGCTCAACGGACTGTTGCAGCAGGCCATCACGCCGGGCCGGCCCGACCTGCCCGAGAAGCGGTTCGGCGGCCGGGTCTTCCGGACCGGCGACAAGGTGACGCAGATTCGCAACAATTACGAGAAAGGGAAGAACGGTGTCTTCAACGGCACCGTGGGCGTCGTCACCTCGCTCGACCCGGTCGACCAGCGCCTGACGGTGCTGACGGACGAGGACGAGGAGGTTCCGTACGAATTCGACGAACTGGACGAACTGGCACATGCGTACGCCGTGACCATTCACCGCTCGCAGGGGAGTGAATATCCCGCGGTGGTGATTCCCGTCACCACCGGAGCATGGATGATGCTCCAGCGGAACCTCCTCTACACGGCGGTCACCCGGGCCAAGCGGCTGGTCGTCCTCGTCGGTTCACGCAAGGCGATCGGGCAGGCGGTGCGCACGGTGTCGGCCGGACGGCGCTGTACAGCGCTGGATTTCCGGCTCGGAAGGGCCGATCGCGAAAAATGATCGATCAAATGAGTCACGAAGGTCACAGAGCCCTTCCAGATGCCCCTCCGAGGGGGCAGGATGGGCAAGTTGGCGGCACTGAGTGCCGCCAATAGGCCCAATGGTCGACCCCGAGTGCACTCTCCTGAGCCAAATGGGGGATGGTAGAGACAGTCAGGGCACCTCGAAGATGAGGCACTACGTCGGTGAGGGAAGACGTGAGCGACAACTCTGTAGTACTGCGGTACGGCGACGGCGAGTACACCTACCCGGTGGTCGACAGCACCGTCGGCGACAAGGGCTTCGACATCGGGAAGCTCCGCGCCCAGACCGGTCTGGTGACCCTGGACAGCGGGTACGGCAACACGGCCGCCTACAAATCCGCTGTCACCTACCTCGACGGCGAGGCGGGCATCCTCCGCTACCGCGGCTACCCCATCGAGCAGCTGGCCGAGCGCTCCACCTTCCTCGAGGTGGCGTACCTGCTGATCAACGGTGAGCTGCCGACCGTCGACGAGCTGACGACGTTCAAGAACGACATCACGCGGCACACCCTGCTGCACGAGGACGTCAAGAACTTCTACAAGGGCTTCCCGCGCGACGCCCACCCGATGGCCATGCTGTCCTCGGTCGTCTCCGCGCTGTCCACCTTCTACCAGGACAGCCACAACCCGTTCGACGAGAAGCAGCGCGACCTCTCCACGATCCGGCTGCTCGCGAAGCTGCCGACGATCGCGGCGTACGCGTACAAGAAGTCGATCGGTCACCCGTTCGTCTACCCGCGCAACGACCTCGGCTACGTCGAGAACTTCCTGCGCATGACCTTCTCGGTCCCGGCCGACGAGTACGAGCTGGACCCGGTCGTCGTCTCCGCGCTGGACAAGCTGCTGATCCTGCACGCGGACCACGAGCAGAACTGCTCGACCTCCACGGTCCGTCTGGTCGGCTCGTCGCAGGCGAACATGTTCGCGTCGATCTCGGCCGGCATCTCCGCCCTGTGGGGCCCCCTGCACGGCGGCGCCAACCAGTCCGTCCTGGAGATGCTGGAGGGCATCCAGGAGAGCGGCGGCGATGTCGACTCCTTCATCCGCAAGGTGAAGAACAAGGAGGACGGCGTCCGCCTGATGGGCTTCGGCCACCGGGTCTACAAGAACTTCGACCCGCGCGCCAAGATCATCAAGGCCGCCGCGCACGACGTCCTCTCCGCCCTCGGCAAGTCCGACGAGCTGCTGGACATCGCGCTCAAGCTGGAGGAGCACGCGCTCTCCGACGACTACTTCGTCTCGCGCAGCCTCTACCCGAACGTGGACTTCTACACCGGTCTGATCTACCGGGCCATGGGCTTCCCGACCGAGATGTTCACGGTCCTCTTCGCCCTCGGCCGGCTGCCGGGCTGGATCGCCCAGTGGACCGAGATGATCAAGGAGCCCGGCTCCCGCATCGGCCGCCCGCGCCAGATCTACACGGGCGTCGTCGAGCGCGACTTCGTGCCGGTCGAAGAGCGCTGACACCTGCCGGCGGTGGGGCTGACTTCCGGTGGTGGGGCTGACCTGAAGGGGCGCGGGGAACTGCGCGACCAGCCCCCACCGGCCGTCAGCCGGGAGACAACCTGAACAACCCGGTTGAATCCGCGAAGCGAAAGGCGCCCTGGCGCCGGTCCCCCCACGGGCCGACGTCCAGGGCGCCTTCCCATGTCCCGGTGCGGATTCCCCCCACGGGATCCGGCCGGGCGCTCGGAGAGGACAGCGCCTGAAATCGCTGTCTGAGCAGAACGAGCAGAACTCGTCCCACTCCAGTGATGCGGTGTTGCGATCTGCCGGGACAGCGCACGAGGGAGGGCCGCTCAAAGCTTCCCGATGTACGTGTCCCGGCAACGCTCCCCCAAGCTCTCAACTCCGTTCGAGCCGGGAGGTACCCCCTATCTGGAGAAGTCCCCCAAGACATCCCCAGATGCCGGTCGGCGCCCCCCAAGACGCTGATCCGACATCGCCAACTTAGACCTTCGAACCCCTTCGATGGTTACATTCACATCACTGTGATCTGCGTCTCTTGCATATGTCCTTTAGCTACGCAAGAGCCCCGATACGCGGATCGGGACCCCAGCGTAAGGATGATGCGCGAGCCTTGTGAAGAGCTTATGTGAGGCTCGCGGCGGACTCCAGGGGGACTCTCACATCCGCTTCATCGGAAGCGGCGCAGCCGCAGGCTGTTCGTCACCACGAACACCGAGGAGAAGGCCATCGCCGCCCCCGCGATCATCGGGTTGAGCAGCCCCGCCGCGGCCAGCGGCAGCGCGGCCACGTTGTAGCCGAAGGCCCACACCAGGTTGCCCTTGATGGTGGCCAGCGTCCGCCGGGACAGCCGGATGGCGTCCGCGGCCACCCGCAGGTCGCCGCGCACCAGGGTCAGGTCGCCGGCCTCGATCGCCGCGTCCGTGCCGGTGCCCATGGCGAGACCCAGATCGGCGGTGGCGAGGGCGGCCGCGTCGTTGACGCCGTCGCCGACCATGGCCACGGTCCGCCCCTCGCGCTGGAGCCGCCGTACGACGTCCACCTTGTCCTCGGGCAGCACCTCGGCGAAGACGTTCCCGGCGTCGATGCCGACGCTCGACGCGACCGCCTCCGCGACCGTCCGGTTGTCCCCGGTGAGCAGCACCGGCGTGAGCCCCAGCGCGCGCAGCTCGCGCACCGCCTCGGCGCTGGTCTCCTTGACCGCGTCGGCGACCGCGAGGACACCGCGCGCCCGCCCGTCCCAGCCGGCCAGGACCGCCGTACGGCCCTCTTCCTCGGCCTGCCGGGCCGCCCGGGCCAGTTCCTCCGGCACCTCGTCGTAGAGCCGCCCCACGGCCACCTCACGGCCCTCCACGCGCCCGCGTACGCCGCGCCCGGGGACGTTCTCGAAGTTCTCGGCCTCGGGGAGCCTTCCGGTGCGCTCCTCGGCGCCCGCGGCGACGGCCCGGGCGACCGGGTGCTCGGAGGCGTGCTCCAGGGCGCCGGCGAGCCGCAGCAGCTCCTTCTCGTCCTCGCCCTCGGCGGCGTACACCGCCTGGAGGGTCATCCGGCCGGTGGTGACGGTGCCGGTCTTGTCCAGCACCACGGTGTCGACGCGGCGCGTGGACTCCAGCACCTCGGGGCCCTTGATGAGGATCCCCAGCTGGGCGCCGCGGCCGGTGCCGACCATGAGCGCGGTCGGCGTGGCGAGGCCGAGCGCGCAGGGGCAGGCGATGATCAGTACGGCGACGGCGGCCGTGAACGCGGCGACCGCGTCCCCGGTCACGCCGAGCCAGCCGCCGAAGGTGGCGACCGCGATGAGGATGACGACCGGGACGAAGACGGCGGAGACCCGGTCGGCGAGGCGCTGCACCTCGGCCTTGCCGTTCTGCGCGTCCTCGACCAGCCGGGCCATCCGGGCGAGCTGGGTGTCGGCGCCGACCCGGGCGGCCTCCACCACCAGCCGGCCGCCGGCGTTGACCGTGGCGCCGGTGACACGGTCGCCGGGGCCGACGTCCACCGGCACCGACTCGCCGGTCAGCATGGACGCGTCCACCGCGGAGACGCCCTCGACCACGGTGCCGTCGGTGGCGATCTTCTCTCCGGGCCGTACGACGAACCGGTCGCCCACGGCCAGCGCGGACACCGGCACCCGGACCTCGCGCCCGTCCCGCAGCACCGCCACGTCCTTGGCGCCCAGCTCCATCAGGGCCTTCAGGGCGGCTCCGGCGCGCCGCTTGGAGCGGGCCTCCAGAAAGCGGCCGAGCAGGATCAGCGCGACGACACCGGAGGCGACCTCCAGGTAGATCGTGGAGGCGCCGTCCATGCGCGAGACGGTGAGCCGGAACTCGTCGTGCATGCCGGGCATGCCCGCGTCACCGAAGAACAGCGCCCACAGCGACCAGCCGAACGCGGCCAGCGTGCCGACCGAGACCAGGGTGTCCATCGTCGCGGCGCCGTGCCGCAGGTTGGTCCAGGCGGCCCGGTGGAAGGGGGCGCCGCCCCAGACGACGACCGGCGCGGCGAGCGTCAGCGAGAGCCACTGCCAGTTGTCGAACTGGAGCGCGGGGATCATCGCGAGCAGCACGACCGGCGCGGCGAGCAGCGCGGAGACGAGCAGCCGCCGGCGCGCGTCGGCGAGTTCGGGGTCCTCCTCGGAGGTGCCCGGGGTCTCGGTGCCGGCTTCGGGTTCGGGTCGCGGTGGCGGGGGCTGCTCGGCGGTGTACCCGGTCTTCTCCACGGTGGCGATCAGGTCGGCGACCTGGACGTCACCGCCGTAGGAGACCTTGGCCTTCTCGGTGGCGAAGTTGACGGTGGCGCTGACGCCGTCCATCCGGTTGAGCTTCTTCTCCACCCGGGCGGCGCAGGAAGCGCAGGTCATGCCGCCGATGAGCAGTTCCACCTCGGAGGTGGGGGTGGTCTGCGCGGCGGTTTCCGCGGTGGTGCTGGTCATGTCCGGACTCCAGACATCGGACCGGGCCGTACGGATCCAGTATGAGCTGGTCGGCGCGGCCCGGTCGGGGAGTGAAAGGGGTGTTCGCGGGCCGTTCTCAGGCCTTGCCGGCCAGCTCGAAGCCGGCCTCGTCCACGGCGGCGCGCACGGCTGCGTCGTCCAGCGGGGCGGTGGAGACGACGGTCACCTCGCCGGTCGCCGCGACGGCCTTCACCGAGGTGACGCCGGAGATCTGGGAGATCTCCCCGGAGATGGACCCCTCGCAGTGGCCGCAGCTCATGCCGGTCACCTTGTAGACGGTGGTGACGGAGCCCGGGGTGTCGGTCTGGGCGCTCATTCGTTCTCCTCGTCGAGGCGTGTGGGACCGCTGGGACCTCTGGAGAGGTCCCCCTCGTCCCAAGAGTATACCCCTAGGGGGTATTCCTCGACGCTTCGCCGGGCCGCTCAGCCGGAGTACCCGCGAGCCGGTCGCCCACCAGCGGCTCCAGATAGCGGATCAGCACCTTCTTGATCTCCTGGACATAGGCGGCCCGCTCGGCGCCCTCGTGGACCAGGGCGAGTTCCAGGCCCGCCTTGTAGACGCCGAGGCAGACGTGCGCCGTGCGGGTGACGTCGGCCGCGGGCGCCTCGGGCAGGAGGGAGGCGAGCAGGCCCTCGATGCGGCCGATCAGGGTGGTGTGCAGCTGGTCGTGCGCCTCGGTGATCCCGCCGGGCAGGTCGGGGCCGTGCATCAGCGCGAAGAACACCGGGTGCTCGGTGTTGAAGGCGATGAACCGGTCCACCGCGGAGCCGATGGCCTCCTCCAGCGGGGTCGCCGGGTCGACGGGGGCCAGGGCCTCCCCGTAGGTGTCCCGCATCTCGTGCATGAGCCGGCTGCCCAGCTCCACCGCGATCGCTTCCTTGTTCGGGAAGAACTGGTAGAGCGTGCCCGGCGAGACGCCGGCCTCGCGGGCGATGGCGTTGGTGCTGGCGGCGGTGTAGCCCGTGGTGCAGAAGACCCGGGCGGCGGCTTCGAGCAGCTGTGCGATACGGCGCTCGCCCCGGGCCTGGCGGCGGCGCGGCTGCTCCTTGTCCGGGTTCTCCGGGGTGTCGACCGAGGTGTCGGGCACGCGTGATCCCCAGCTCTCCAGAAGGTCATTGACAAACGCGAGCGGTCACTCGCATTCTGGAGAAACGCGAGCGATCTCTCGTGTTTGCCAGTCTATGGCAACGGCTGATCCATGCTGCCGTGCTCGCACACGGCCACGCAGGTCACGGTGAAGGGGACACCGCACGATGACCGAAGTCAACACGCCACCGCGCGCCCGCCAGGCGCCACCCGGACCCGGCCGCTACACCCGGTTCGTCACCGCCCGGCCACGCCTGTCCCTGCTGGCCGCCCTGGTGCTCACCGTGCTCGCCGTGCTGGCCGGCAGCGGGGTCGCGGACCGGCTCGGCAGCGGCGGCTGGGAGGACCCGGCCGCCGAGTCGACCTACGCCACCAAGGCACTGGAGCGGGAGTTCCCCGCCTCCCAGCCCAACCTGCTGCTCCTGCTCGACGCGGGCCGCTCCTCGGTCGACGACCCGAAGGTGGCCGCCGAGGCCCGCACCCTGACCGGCCGGCTGGCGGCCGAGCGGGGCGTGACCGGCGTCGGCTCCTACTGGCAGAGCGGATCACCCGCCCTGCGCGCCGAGGACGGCCACGAGGCACTGATCGCCGCCCGCGTCACCGGCGACGAGAACGCGATGGCCCGGACCCTGGACCGCATCGCACCCCGCTACCGCGGCACCCACGGCCCGGTCCGGGTGCGGATCGGCGGCATCGTCGCGGTACGGCACGAGATGCAGACGGTCATCAAGGAGGACCTCGCCCGCGCCGAGCTGATCGCCCTGCCGATCACCCTGATCCTGCTCGTGATGGTCTTCGGCAGCGCCATCGCCGCCCTGCTGCCGCTGGGGATCGGCATCGTCGCCATCCTCGGCACCAACGCCGTGCTGCGCGGCCTGACCAGCATCACCGACGTCTCGGTCTTCGCGCTCAACCTCACCACGGCCCTCGGGCTCGGCCTCGCCATCGACTACGCCCTGTTCATCGTCCGGCGCTACCGGGAGGAACTCTCCACCGGCGCCGACCCGACGACCGCGGTCGGCACGACACTGCGCACCGCCGGCCGCACCGTGCTCTTCTCCGCCCTCACGGTCGCCGTCTCCCTGGCCGCCATGATGGTCTTCCCGCAGTACTTCCTGCGCTCCTTCGCCTACGCCGGCATCGCCGTGGTGCTGCTCGCCGCGGCCGCCGCCCTGATCCTGCTGCCGGCCGCGCTGGTCCTGCTCGGCCACCGGGTCAACTCGCTCGACCTGCGCCGATTGTTCAAGCGCAACCGGCAGCCGGGTTCCGGCGAGGGCGCCGGCTGGGCCCGCGCGGCGGCCCTCGTGATGCGCCGCGCCCCGCTCTTCGCGCTCGGCACCACCGTGCTGCTGGTGACGCTCGGACTGCCCTTCCTCGGGGTGCGGTTCGGCACCGCCGACGACCGCCAGCTGCCGTCGACCGCCGAGTCCCATGTGGTCCAGCAGCACCTGCGCGAAGGCTTCCCCGGCAGCCCCGGCGGCGGCCTGGAGGTCCTCGCCGAGGGCGGCGCCACCCGCGCCCAGTACGCCGCCTACCAGGAGCGACTGGCCCGGCTGCCCGAGGCCACCCGCGTCGACGGGCCGCTGGTCAAGGGCGATTCCGCCTACTTCACCGTGCAGCCGAAGGGCGAGGCCGTGGGCGACGCGGCCCAGCGCCTGGTCGGCGAGGTGCGTGCGCTGCCCGCCCCCTTCACCACCCACGTCACCGGCACCGCGGCCGTCCTGGTCGACACCAAGCACGCGATAGCGGCACGCCTGCCCTGGGCCGCCGTGTTCATCGCGGTCGTCACCCTGCTGCTGGTCTTCCTGCTCACCGGAAGCGTGCTCATACCCGTGCAGGCCGTGGTGCTCAACGCGCTCAGCCTGACGGCCATGTTCGGCGCGGTGGTCTGGGTCTTCCAGGACGGCCATCTCTCCGGCCCGCTCGGCTTCACCAGCTCCGGCTCCATCGAGACCACCCTGCCCGTGCTGATGTTCTGCGTGGCCTTCGGCCTCTCCATGGACTACGGCGTCTTCCTGCTCTCCCGCATCAAGGAGGAGTACGACCGCACGGGCGACCACGAGTCGGCCGTGCGCCACGGACTGAGGCGCACGGGCGGGCTGATCACCGCGGCGGCGGTCATCCTCGCGGTGGTGATGGTGGCCATCGGCACCTCCCGGGTCACCAACACCAAGATGCTCGGCCTCGGCATCGCCCTGGCGGTCCTCATGGACGCCATGGTCGTCCGCAGCCTCCTGGTCCCGGCCGTCATGCGCCTCACCGGCCGCGCCACCTGGTGGGCACCCCCGGCGCTGCGCCGCCTCCACGACCGCTTCGGGGTGAGCGAGGGTGACTCCGCGCCGCCGCCGGACGAGGCACCCCAAGAGGCCGCGGGGAGCGGTACGACCAGCCGCGACGCTCGCGAACTGACCCCCCGCGCCGGAGGCCCCCGGACCCTCTAACCTTCGCGGCAGGCCCCCCGAAAGGAGCACACCCCGATGCGCGCAGTCGTCTTCGACCGCTACGGCGAGCAGCCCGAGGTACGGCAGGTACCCGACCCGGAACCCGCCGCTCACGGAGTGGTCGTCCGCGTGGAGGCCACCGGCCTCTGCCGCAGCGACTGGCACGGCTGGATGGGCCACGACCCGGACATCACCCTCCCGCACGTACCCGGTCACGAACTGGCCGGTGTCGTCGAGGCGGTGGGCGGGCGGGTGACCGGATGGCGCCCCGGCGACCGGGTCACCGTGCCGTTCGTCTGCGCCTGCGGCACCTGCCCGGCCTGCGCCGCCGGTGACCAGCAGGTGTGCGAGCGGCAGACCCAGCCCGGCTTCCACCACTGGGGCTCCTTCGCCGAGTACGTCGCACTGGACCACGCCGACGTCAACCTGGTCGCCCTCCCCGACGACATGGCCTACGGCACGGCCGCCGCGCTCGGCTGCCGGTTCGCCACCGCCTTCCGCGCGGTGGTGCAGCAGGGCCGGGTCGCGGCGGGGGAGTGGGTCGCGGTGCACGGCTGCGGCGGGGTCGGACTGTCCGCCGTGATGATCGCGGCGGCCGCGGGCGCGCGGGTGATCGCCGTCGACATAGCGCCCGGCGCGCTGGAGCTGGCGCGGACGTTCGGGGCGGCCCAGTGCGTGGACGCCACCGGCGTGGCCGATCCGGCCGCCGCCGTCCGGGAGCTGACCGGCGGCGGCGCCCATCTCTCCCTGGACGCCCTGGGATCACCGGTCACCTGTGCCGCCTCGGTCGCCTCCCTGCGCCGCCGCGGCCGGCATGTCCAGGTCGGTCTGCTGCCCTCGGCCGACGGCACCACCCCGGTCCCGATGGCCCGCGCCATAGCCCTGGAACTCGAACTCCTCGGCAGCCACGGCATGGCCGCCCACGGCTACCCCGGCATGCTCGACCTGGTCCGCACCGGGGTGCTGCGCCCGGACCTCCTGGTGACCTCCGCGATCCCCCTCGACGCGGCCCCGGCAGCCCTCGCGACGATGGACACCACCCCGGCCCCCGGCGTGACGGTCATCGAACCCTGGCGCCGCAACTAGCCAATGGCATGCTCGGGGTGGCCCCGGTGGGCCGCCCATTCCGGGGCGAGGACGGCCATCATCACCTCGTCCACCCACTCGCCGTCGCGCAGCGCGAACTCGCGGCGCACGCCCTCGGTCACGAAGCCGACCTTCTCGTAGACGCGGCGGGCCCGGGTGTTGTGGGCGTAGACCTCCAGCTGGACCCGGTGCAGGCCGAGCTGTTCGAAGGCGTGGCCGACGATGAGCCGGGTGGCCTCGGTACCCACGCCCCGGCCCCGGCCGCGCGGCCCGAGCAGGGTGCGGAAGGTGCAGCTGCGGCTGTGCCGGTCCACCTCGTACAGCACGACCTCGCCGAGCAGCTCGCCCGTCGCGGCATCGGTGACCGCGAGGTCGAGCCGGTCGGGCCGGGCACTGGACGTGGCGTACCAGGAGCGCACCATGTCCAGGGTCAGCTCGGTGGACGGCTCGTAGGTGAAGCGGAGCACCTCGGGGTCGCCGATGATCTCCCACATCGCGTCGGCGTCGTCCGCCGTGAAGGGGCGCAGCACGGCCCGCTCGCCGGTGAGCACGGGTTTGACGGTGAAGTCCATGATCAGCACTGTGCCCCACACGGAGGTGGGGCACGAAGGGGTTTTCCGCGGCTGCTTTCCGGCCGGTCTCAGTCGCGGCGGCGGTTGCCCGGGCGGGAGGCGACCCAGGCGCGGACGGTGTCGTCGTACCAGTAGGGCTTGCCGCCCTCCACATGGTCGGGCGGGGGGAGCAGTCCATGCTTGCGGTAGGACCGCACGGTGTCCGGCTGCACCCGGATGTGCGCCGCGATCTCCTTGTAGGACCAGAGCCTTCGGTCGGTCATGAGTTGCACCTCCCTGCGCGCGCCACGGCGGCGGCCGGGGACGGTCGTCGGGGGAGCCGGGCGCTGCGCTGGCGATCACCAGCCTGCGCCGGGTGAACGACGCAGAGTGATCAGGAGGAAGGGGCTGTAGGGCGGGTGTGACACAGGACCGGCGTTCACGCGACACCTGTGACACGAACGCGGCATTTGTGACACGAGGTAGTCCGAATGTCCGGACAAAACATTGACAGGGCTCGGCGCCGCGGACTACAACACCGGGGAGAGTCGTGACGAAGGGAAGCCGATGGCGTACGACCTGATCACCATGGGGCGGATCGGAGTGGACCTCTATCCGCTGCAAACCGGTGTGCCGCTCGCCCAGGTGTCGTCCTTCGGCAAGTTCCTCGGCGGGTCGGCGACCAATGTCGCGGTCGCCGCGGCCCGCCTCGGCCGGCGCACCGCCGTCATCACCCGCACCGGCGACGACCCGTTCGGCGCGTATCTGCACGAGGCGCTGCGCGGCTTCGGCGTCGACGACCGCTGGGTCACACCGGTCCCCGGGCTGCCGACCCCGGTCACCTTCTGCGAGGTCTTCCCGCCCGACGACTTCCCGCTCTACTTCTACCGGCAGCCCAAGGCGCCCGACCTCGAGATCGACGCCCACGAGCTGGACCTGGACGCGGTCCGGGAGGCCCGGATCTTCTGGGTCACCGGCACCGGCCTGAGCGAGGAGCCCAGCCGTACGGCGACCCTCGCGGCCCTCGCCCACCGGGCCAAGTCGGGGACCACGGTCTTCGACCTCGACTGGCGGCCCATGTTCTGGCAGGACCCGGACACCGCCCGCCCCTTCTACGCCGAGGCGCTGAAGCACACCACCGTCGCCGTGGGGAACCTGGACGAGGTGGAGGTCGCCACCGGGGAGCGCGAGCCGCACGCGGCCGCCCGCGCGCTGCTGGACGCGGGCGTCGAGATCGCCGTCGTCAAACAAGGGCCCAAGGGCGTCCTCGCCGTCAGCGGTTCGGGCGAGTCCGCCGAGGTTCCGCCGCTGCCCGTCACCGTCCTCAACGGACTCGGCGCCGGGGACGCCTTCGGCGGCTCCCTCTGCCACGGGCTGCTCGCCGGCTGGGACCTGGAGACGGTCATGCGGCACGCCAACGCGGCCGGCGCCATCGTCGCCTCCCGCCTGGAGTGCTCCTCGGCGATGCCCACCCCGGACGAGGTGGCCGCCGCGCTCGCCGCCGGAGCGGTCCGATGAGGGCCGGCCGGGTCGCGGGCACGCACACCGAGGGCGGCTCCGGAACCGCACCCGAAGGCCTCGCCGGACCCCGCCCCGGCTCCGGCCGCCCCCGCGTCGACATCGCCGAGCTGGTCCGGGTCCGTACCCACCACCCCGAGGCGATCGCCGAGGCCGCGGCCCGCCGGGCCCGCCGCCCGCTGCTGAACGGCGACGGACGGCTGATGATCATCGCCGCCGACCACCCGGCCCGCGGCGCGCTCGGCGTCGGCGACCGCAGGCTCGCCATGGCCAACCGCGCCGACCTGCTGGAGCGGCTGTGCCTGGCGCTGTCCCGGCCCGGGGTGGACGGGGTGCTCGCCACCGCCGACATCCTGGACGACCTGCTCCTGCTCGGCGCCCTCGACCACAAGGTGGTCATGGGATCCATGAACCGCGGCGGACTCCAGGGCGCCAGCTTCGAGCTGGACGACCGGTTCACCGGCCACCGGCCCGAGGACATCCGGCGCCTCGGCTTCGACGCCGGCAAGCTGCTGCTGCGCATCGACTACGACGACCCCGGCTCCCTGACCACGCTGGAGTCCACCGCCCGCGTCATCGACGAGATGGCCGCGCGCCGGCTGCCGGTCTTCGTGGAGCCGTTCATCAGCCGCCGCACCCCCGAGGGACGGCTGCGCAACGACCTGTCCGCCGAGGCCGTCACCCGCTCCATCGCCATCGCCTCCGGTCTCGGCGGCTCCTCCGCCTACACCTGGCTGAAGGTGCCGGTCACCGAGGACCCCGACGAGATGGCCCGGGTGATGGAGACCTCCACGCTGCCCGCCGTCCTCCTCGGCGGCGACATCGGCGACTCCCCCGAGGACCAGGTTGCCGCGTACGCGAAATGGCGCGACGCGCTGCGCCTGCCCACCGTGCGCGGCCTGGTCGTCGGCCGCTCGCTGCTGTACCCGGCGGACGGCGACGTGGCCGCCGCCGTGGACACCGCCGTAGGACTGCTGTGAGGGCCGCATGACCAGCACGACCACCGACCTGCACCTGGCCACGGGCACCACCGCGACCGGGCGGTACGCCGTCGACATCCGTCCCGAGCGGGCCGGCTGGACGTACAGCAGCCTGCGCGTCGTGGAGTTGACACCGGGCGGTACGCATACGTTCACCACCGGGGACAGCGAATGGATCGTGCTTCCGCTGGAAGGCGCATGTACCGTACAAATTGAGACTGCGTCAACTGAGCAGGCCGAGTTCCAACTCCTGGGCCGGGACAGCGTGTTCGCGTCGGTCTCCGACTTCGCGTACGCACCCCGGGACGCCCAGGTCCTGATCGCCTCCGGCGCGGGAGGCCGCTTCGCCCTGGCAGGAGCGAAGTGCGAGCGACGACTCCCCGCCCGCTACGGCCCCGCGCCGGAGGTCCCCGTCGAACAGCGCGGCAGCGGCGGCTGCGCCCGCCAGGTGCGCGGCTTCGCCGCGGCCGACGCCTTCGACTGCGACCGGCTCATCGCCGTCGAGGTGATCACCCCGGGCGGCAACTGGTCCTCGTACCCGCCGCACAAGCACGACGAGCACCGGCCGGGCGAGGAGTCCGAGCTGGAGGAGATCTACTACTTCGAGATCGCCGGCCCGAACGGTCTGGGGTACCAGCGCGTGTCCCCCTCGCGGCAGGGCGGCGCCGACCTCCTCGCCGAGGTCCGCTCCGGCGACGCCGTACTCGTCCCCGACGGCTGGCACGGCCCGTCCATCGCCCAGCCCGGGCACGACATGTACTACCTGAACGTCATGGCGGGTCCGGGGGAGACCCGGGAGTGGCGGATCTGCTTCCACCCGGACCACACGGAGGGGTACCGATGACGATCCGGCTGACCGTCGCACAAGCGCTGGTCCGATTCCTCGCCGCCCAGTACACCGAACGCGACGGCGCCCGGCAGCGGCTGATCGGCGCCACCTGGGGCATCTTCGGCCACGGCAATGTCGCCGGGCTCGGCCAGGCCCTGGTCGAGTACGCCGACGTCATGCCGTACCACCAGGGCCGCAACGAGCAGTCCATGGTGCACGCGGCGGTCGGCTACGCCCGCCAGTCGAACCGGCTGTCCGCCCACGCGGTGACGACCTCGATCGGCCCCGGCGCCACCAACCTGGTCACCGGCGCCGCCCTGGCCACCGTCAACCACCTCCCGGTCCTGCTGCTGCCCGGCGACGTCTTCGCCACCCGCCCCGCCGACCCCGTCCTCCAGCAGCTGGAGGTGTCCTACGCGGGTGACGTGTCCGTCAACGACACACTGCGCCCGGTGTCGCGGTACTTCGACCGCGTCACCCGCCCGGAGGCCCTGATCCCGGCCGCCCTCCAGGCCATGCGAGTGCTCAGCGACCCCGTGGAGACCGGCGCCGTCACCCTCGCCCTGCCGCAGGACGTCCAGGCGGAGGCGTACGACTGGCCGGAAGAGTTCTTCGCCGAGCGGGTGTGGACCGTACGGCGCCCGGGCGCGGACCCCACCGAGCTGGCGGAGGCCGTGGCCGCGATCCGCGCGGCGCGCCGGCCCCTGCTGATCGCGGGCGGCGGGGTCCACCACAGCCGCGCCGAGGACGCCCTCGCCGAGTTCGCCGCCGCCACCGGCATCCCCGTCGCCTCCACCCAGGCCGGCAAGGGCTCGCTGCGCCACGACCATCCGCAGGACGTCGGCGGCATCGGCCACACCGGCACCGCCACCGCCGACGAGCTGGCCCGCACCGCGGACCTGGTGATCGGCGTCGGCACCCGCTACACCGACTTCACCACCGCCTCCGGCACCCTGTTCGAGAACCCGGACGTCCGCTTCCTCAACCTCAACATCGCGCCCTTCGACGGCCACAAGCTGGCCGCGCACCCGCTGATCGCCGACGCCCGCAGCGGCCTGGGCGAGCTGACCGAGGCGCTGGAGCTGCACGGCCACCGGGTCGCCGACGCCTACGCCGCCGAGTACACGGAGGACAAGGAGCGCTGGGAGCAGCGCGTCGACGCCTGCTTCGAGGCCGACGAGATCGACGTACGGCCGACCCAGCCGCAGGTCCTCGGGGCGCTGGACGCCCTGGTGGACGAGTCGGACATCATCATCAACGCGGCCGGTTCGCTCCCCGGCGACCTGCACAAGCTGTGGCGGGCGCGGTCCTCGGACCAGTACCACCTGGAGTACGGCTACTCCTGCATGGGCTACGAGATCCCGGCCGCCATCGGGGTGAAGCTCGCCGCGCCGGAGCGGCAGGTGTGGGCGCTGGTCGGCGACGGTACCTATCTGATGATGCCGACCGAGATCGTGACCGCCGTGCAGGAGGGCATCGCGATCAAGATGCTGCTGGTGCAGAACCACGGCTACGCCTCGATCGGCGGACTGTCGGAGTCGGTGGGCGGCGAGCGGTTCGGCACCGCCTACCGCTTCCCGACCGAGGAGGGCACCTACACGGGCGCCCCGCTCCCCGTCGACCTCGCCGCCAACGCGGCCAGCCTGGGCATGCGGGTGCTGCGCGCCAGGACCGTGCGGGAGCTGCGCGAGGCGCTCGCCGAGGCGCGGGCCGCCGACACTCCCACATGTGTCTACGTGGAGACCGAAACGTCCGACACAGTGTCGGGCGCGCCTCCGGCCCAGGCCTGGTGGGATGTTCCCGTGGCCGAGACCGCGACCCGACCGTCGGCGGTCAAGGCACGTGAGCTGTACGAACGGCACGTCTCGACCCGACGCCGCCATCTGTAAGAAGGAGTCTCTGGGCATGACGAAGATCGTCAACCACTGGATCGGCGGCAAGACCGTCGAAGGCGCGTCGGGCACGTACGGGCCGGTCACCGACCCGGCCACCGGCGCGGTCACCACGAAGGTCGCGTTCGCGTCGGTGGAGGAGGTGGACACGGCCGTCGCGGCGGCCAAGGACGCCTTCACCACCTGGGGCCGGTCCTCGCTGGCCCAGCGCACCACCATCCTGTTCCGGTTCCGCGCGCTGCTGGACGCCCACCGCGACGAGATCGCCGAGCTGATCACCGCCGAGCACGGCAAGGTGCACTCGGACGCGCTCGGCGAGGTCGCGCGCGGCCTGGAGATCGTGGACCTGGCCTGCGGCATCAACGTCCAGCTGAAGGGCGAGCTGTCCACGCAGGTGGCCGGCGGGGTCGACGTGGCCGCGATCCGCCAGCCGCTCGGTGTCGTCGCGGGCATCACGCCGTTCAACTTCCCGGCGATGGTCCCGATGTGGATGTTCCCGATCGCCATCGCGTGCGGCAACACCTTCGTGCTCAAGCCGAGCGAGAAGGACCCCTCGGCCTCGGTCCGGATCGCCGAGCTGCTGAGCGAGGCCGGTCTGCCGGACGGCGTCTTCAACGTCGTGCACGGCGACAAGGTGGCCGTCGACCGGCTGCTGGAGCACCCGGACGTCAAGGCGGTCTCCTTCGTCGGCTCGACCCCGATCGCCCGCTACATCCACACCACCGCCTCGGCCAACGGCAAGCGCGTGCAGGCGCTCGGCGGCGCCAAGAACCACATGCTGGTGCTGCCGGACGCCGACCTGGACGCGGCCGCGGACGCCGCCGTCTCGGCCGCCTACGGCTCCGCGGGCGAGCGCTGCATGGCGATCTCGGCCGTGGTCGCGGTCGGCGCGATCGGCGACACGCTGGTGGAGAAGATCCGCGAGCGCGCCGAGAAGATCAAGATCGGTCCGGGCAACGACCCGGCGTCCGAGATGGGCCCGCTGATCACCAAGGCGCACCGCGACAAGGTGGCGTCGTACGTCTCCGGTGCCGCCGCGGAGGGCGCCGAGGTCGTGCTCGACGGCACCGGCTACACCGTCGAGGGCTTCGAGGACGGCCACTGGATCGGCATCTCCCTCCTGGACCGGGTGCCGACCACCGCCCGGGCCTACCAGGACGAGATCTTCGGCCCGGTGCTGTGCGTGCTGCGCGCGGACACCTACGAGGAGGGCGTCGCCCTCATCAACGCCTCGCCGTTCGGCAACGGCACCGCGATCTTCACCCGGGACGGCGGCGCGGCCCGCCGCTTCCAGCTGGAGATCGAGGCCGGCATGGTCGGTGTGAACGTGCCGATCCCGGTCCCCGTCGGCTACCACTCCTTCGGCGGCTGGAAGGACTCCCTCTTCGGCGACCACCACATCTACGGCAACGACGGCACGCACTTCTACACCCGCGGCAAGGTCGTCACCACCCGCTGGCCCGACCCGGCCGACGCCCCGGCGGGCGTGGACCTGGGCTTCCCGCGCAACCACTGACCCCCTCGGAGCCCTCTGCGGGACCCTTGTCAGGCCGTCCGGATACCGGACGGCCTGACATTTTTTTGAAACCTTCGCTGCGGTTCTCGTGTCGTGGGGATGAATCGGGTGACGAAGGAGTTAAGAGCAAATGATCATGGAAAGCAAGGTCACCATCCGATAGAGCTTGATGGATGGGTCAACAGGCTTCCGCAGCCTGCGAAAGTGATACGGCCTCGGCTCTTCCGCAACTGCGGATTCCGAAGGTAAACGGCCATTGACGTGGCGGTTTTCGTCGGGGTTCTCTATGCACGCCGGGAGCGGACGAAAAGCACGTACGACGATCCGCCGGAGGCGATAGCGCTCCCGTCCCCACCCTCACCGCTCAAGTGATCGGAAACCGCCGCATGACCGACACGCTCCAGAAGACCGTGGAAGACACCGCCACAGCCTCCTCCCCCGGGCTGAAGCGGTCCATCGGTGTCGTCGGCGGCACCCTGCTGACGCTGTCCTGCGTCACGCCCGCCTCCACGCTCTTCGTGATCGTGCCCGACCTGTTCTCCAGTCTGGGCACGGCGACGGCGCTGTGCATCGCCATCGGCGCGCTGCTCTGTATCCCCGTGGCCTTCTGCTACTCGGAGCTGGGCACCCTCATCCCCAGCGCGGGCGGCGAGTACGCCATCGTCTCCACCCTGGCCGGGCGGCTCGCCGGCTGGCTGGCCTTCGTGATGTCGCTGCTCGTCGTGATGATCGTCCCTCCGGTCATCGCGATGGGCACCGCCGACTACCTCGCCCCGGTCATCCACCTCGACCCGTCCTGGACGGGCGCCGGCGTGATGATCGCCGCCACCCTCGCCGGCCTGCTGGACCTGCGCGCCAACGCCTGGATCACCGGCATCTTCCTGGTCCTGGAGGTCGTCGCCGCCGGTCTCGTGGCGGTGCTCGGCTTCGCCCACCCGCACCGCGGGGTGAGCAGCCTGGGCACGCTCCAGGTCGCCGGCGACCACGCGCACGTCGACCCCGTCACCGCGATGATGGTCGTCTCCGGCCTCGCCATCGCCCTCTTCGTCACCCAGGGCTTCTCCACCGCCGTCTACCTCTCCGAGGAGCTGGAGAACCCGCGCCGCAACGTCGCCCGTACCGTCCTCGCCACCCTCGTCATCTCCAGCGTGGTCATCCTGGTGCCGGTCGCCGCCATCACCCTCGGCGCCGGGGACCTGAAGACCCTGACCGGCGGCGACATCAGCAGCATGGTCATCGCCTGGAGCAACTCGGCCGTCGGCACCTTCGTCAGCCTGTGCGTCGCCCTCGCGATCATCAACGCGGGCATCGTCATGGTCATCCAGAACTCCCGCGTGCTGTTCGCCTCGGCCCGCGACCGCGCCTGGCCGAAGCCCGTGAACACCGCCCTCGGCAAGCTCGGCCGGTCCGGCTCCCCGTGGGTCGCCACCCTCCTCGTCGGCGTCCCCGGCGCGTTCCTCTGCTTCGTCAACCTCGACACCCTCTACGGCGTCACCGGCGTCGCCGTCACCGGCCTCTACCTGCTGGTGGCCGTCGCCGCGCTGCTCGCCCGGCGCGGCGCGCACGGCGCCAAGCAGGCCTGGCGGATGCCGCTGTGGCCGGCCATGCCGGTCCTGCTGATCGCGGTCCTCCTCTACATCCTGGTCGAGCAGGACCCCTCCTACCTGGCCTGGACCGGCGGCATCACCGCCGTCGCCACCCTGTACTGGGCCTTCTACCTCCGCCCGCGCCGCGCGACCCGCTGGCTGGTCTCCCTGCCCGAGGACGTCCGGGCCGAGGAGGAGCTGGCCGCGGCCTGAGCCGCCGTACCACGCCTGGTGTACGCCGGACCCACCCGTCCTCCTGCGGGAGGGCCCGGCGTTCAGCCCTGAGGCTCACCGGTTGTCAGTGGCGCCCCGTACCGTTGAGCCATGGATCTTCGCAGGCTCTCCCCGCGAGGGCTGCTCAAGAGGCCGCGCCGGTTCCTCGCCGGCGCGGCCGCCGTCGTGGTGCTGGCCGGCGCCGGCACCTGGACGGCCGCCGCGTCCGGCGACACGCCCCCGGTCCACCGGACCGACCAGGTCATGGCGGTCGACGGGGTCCGCCTGGACACCTCGTACTTCACCCCGGCCGACGCCGGCCGGCACCCGGCCGTCCTCCTCGCCCACGGCTTCGGCGGCAGCAAGGACGACCTGCGGCAGCAGGCCGAGGACCTCACCCGGCACGGATACGCGGTGCTGACCTGGTCCGCGCGCGGCTTCGGCGGATCCACCGGCCGAATCGGCCTCAACGACCCGAAGGGCGAGGTCGCCGACGTCTCCCGGCTCCTCGACTGGCTGGCGAAGCGGCCCGAGGTCCAGCTCGACCAGCCCGGCGACCCCCGCGTCGGCCTGGCCGGCGGCTCCTACGGCGGCGCGGTCTCCCTGCTCGCCGCGGCCTACGACCACCGGGTGGACGCCATCGCCCCGGCCGTCACCTACTGGAACCTCGCCGACGCCCTGTTCCCGAACGGCGTGTTCAAGAAGCTGTGGGCCGGCATCTTCGTCAACACCGGCGGCGGCTGCGCCCGCTTCGAACCCGCCCTGTGCCGGATGTACGACCGGGTCGCCGAGTCCGGCACCCCCGACCCGGCCGCCCGCGCACTCCTCCAGGAGCGCTCGCCCTCGGCCGTCGCCGACCGCATCAAGGTGCCCACCCTGCTGGTGCAGGGCCAGACGGACTCGCTGTTCCCGCTCGGCCAGGCCGACGCCGCCGCCCGGGCGATCCGGGCCAACGGCGCCCCCGTGGCCGTCGACTGGATCGCCGGCGGCCACGACGGCGGCGACCTGGAGACCGGCCGGATCCAGACCCGGGTGCGCACCTGGTTCGACCGGTACCTGCGCGGCGAGCAGCCGGACACCGGCCCGGCGTTCCGGATCAGCCGCACCGGAGGCGTCAACTCCACCGACGGCACCGCGCAGCTGCGCGGCGCCACCGCCGGGAGCTACCCCGGCCTGCGCGACCACCCGCGCGCCATCGCCCTGACCGGCTCCGCCCAGCGCATCACCAACCCGGCCGGCGCCACCCCGCCCGGCGTCTCCGCGCTGCCCGGCCTCGGCGGCTCCGGCGGCCTCGCCCAGCTGTCCGCGCTCGGCGTCGGCGTCTCCCTCGACTTCCCCGGCCAGTACGCGCGGTTCGACTCGGCCCCCCTCACCCGCGACCTCCAGATCACCGGCACCCCCACCGCCCGCATCCACGTCACCTCCAGCACCGGCGACGCCGTCCTGTTCGGCAAGGTCTACGACGTCGGCCCCGGCGGCACCCAGCAGGTGCTCCCCGCCCAGCTCGTCGCCCCGCTCCGGGTGACCGGCGCCAAGGCGGGCCAGGACGTCACCGTCACCCTCCCGGCCATCGACCACCAGGTGCAGAAGGGCCACCGGCTCCGCCTGGTCCTCGCCTCCACCGACCTCGGCTACGCCTCCCCGGCCGCCCCGGCCACCTACACCGTCTCCCTCAAGGGAGACCTGAGCGTGCCGACGGCCCCGGCCGTGACCACCGCCGCCGCACCCCTGCCCGCCTGGGTCTGGTGGCTGCCCCTGGCCGGGGCCCTCGCCGCCCTCGCCCTGCTGCTCACCGCCCGCCGCCGTACGAACGCCCCCGCCCCCGACCCGGACCTCGCCGAGGTGCCCCTCGTCATCAGCGGCCTCACCAAGCGCTACGCCCGCTCCACCGACAGATACGCCGTCCGCGAGCTGTCCTTCCGCGTGGAGAAGGGCCAGGTCCTCGGCCTGCTCGGGCCCAACGGGGCGGGCAAGACCACCACCCTGCGCATGCTGATGGGCCTGATCACCCCGGACGACGGCGAGATCCGCGTCTTCGGGCACGCCGTCCGGCCCGGCGCACAGGTCCTCTCCCGCGTCGGCGCCTTCGTGGAGGGCGCGGGCTTCCTGCCGCACCTGTCCGGCCGGGAGAACCTGGAGCTGTACTGGCGGGCCACCGGCCGCCCGCCCGAGGACGCCCACCTGGACGAGGCGCTGGAGATCGCCGGCCTCGGCGACGCCCTCGCCCGTGCGGTGCGCACCTACTCGCAGGGCATGCGCCAGCGCCTCGCCATCGCCCAGGCCATGCTCGGCCTGCCCGACCTGCTCATCCTCGACGAACCCACCAACGGTCTCGACCCGCCCCAGATCCGCGAGATGCGCGAGGTGATGATCCGCTACGCGGCCGGCGGCCGTACGGTCATCGTCTCCAGCCATCTCCTCGCCGAGGTCGAGCAGTCCTGCACCCACCTGGTGGTGATGGACCGCGGCCGGCTCGTCCAGGCAGGCCCCGTCCGGGAGATCATCGGCTCCGGCGACACCCTCCTCGTCGGCACCGGTACCCCGGTCCCGGAACCGGTCGCGGAGAAGGTGGCCGCGCTGCCCGGCGTCGCCTCGGCCGTGCGCACCGACGACGGACTGCTGGTCCGGCTCGAACCCGGCGGCACCGCCGAGCAGCTCGTCGTGGAGCTGGTCCGGCTGGAGGTGCCCGTCGCCTCGGTCGGCCCGCACCGCCGCCTCGAAGACGCCTTCCTCACCCTGATCGGAGGTTCCGCATGAGCACGCTCACCGAGGCCGCCTCCGGCTACCGGGCGGGCCGCACCCTGCCCCTGCGGGTGGAGCTGGCCCGGCAGCTGAAGCGGCGCCGCACCCTGGTCATGGGGGCGATCCTCACCGCCCTGCCGTTCGTGCTGCTCATCGCCTTTGCCATCGGCGGGAACCCGTCGAGCAGGAACAACCAGATCACCCTGATGGACACGGCCACCGCGTCCGGCGCCAACTTCGCCGCGGTCAACCTGTTCGTCTCGGCCGGCTTCCTCCTCGTCATCCCCGTCGCCCTGTTCTGCGGGGACACGGTCGCCTCCGAGGCGAGCTGGTCCTCGCTGCGCTATCTGCTCGCCGCACCCGTGCCCCGGGCCCGGCTGCTGTGGTCCAAGCTGGCCGTCGCCCTCGGGCTGAGCCTCGCCGCGATGGTGCTGCTCCCGGTCGTGGCGCTCGCGGCCGGCACGGCCGCCTACGGCTGGGGGCCGTTGCAGATCCCCACCGGCGGCGCGCTCGACACCGGTACGGCGGCACAGCGCCTGGCGGTCGTGGTGGCGTACGTCTTCGTGTCCCAACTGGTCACCGCCGGGCTGGCGTTCTGGCTGTCGACCAGGACGGACGCCCCGCTCGGCGCGGTCGGCGGCGCCGTCGGCCTGACCATCGTCGGCAATGTCCTGGACGCCGTCACCGCCCTCGGCCACTGGCGCGACTTCCTGCCCGCGCACTGGCAGTTCGCCTGGGCCGACATCGTCCAGCCGCACCCCGAGTGGTCCGGCATGGCCCAGGGCGCGGCGGTCTCCGTGACCTACGCGGTGGTCCTGTTCGCCCTGGCCTTCAGAGGATTCGCCCGCAAGGACATCGTCTCCTAGGGCCTCGCGCGGGGGGCCGTACACGACGAAACGGCGGGCCACCGGAAACCGGTGACCCGCCGTCGCGGTGCGCTTGCTCAGCCGTTGCCGGCGCCGTTGCCGGACAGGGCCGAGATGTCGTCCAGGATGTGCGACAGCGGCTCGTCGCCCTTGGCCTGGGTCGAGTTCTCGGTGCACTGCTGGTTCTGCGGCGAGGACAGGATCGGGATGTCCTGGACGCCGACGTTGATCAGGGCGATCAGCGACTGGACGTTGACCTTCGCCGGGAGGCCGATGCACGGCTTGTTCAGCGAACCCTGGACCAGCGAGAGCTGCGGGCTCATGTCGCCGAAGGTGGCCGAGTTGCCGAACGACGACTTGGCGCCGTTGCCGCTGAACGACGTGGTGCCGTGGTCGTCACCGATGGCAAGGGCCTGAGGGGCCGCCGCCCCGGCGAGGCCGGCGATGGAGGCGGCTACAGCCGCGGTTGCCCACAGCTTCTTCATGTTCGTTCCCTTTCGAAAGGCGGACTCCGGGGAGGAGCTGCGTGATCGTCAACTGCCCGGGCCACGCCGGGGTTGCGCTATATGCCCCGATCGGCCCAGCGCAGTCCGATGAGTGCACGAGCGCCCCGCGCCGGAAAGCCCGGAAAACGCGGACGGGCCGCCGAGGAGATCGGCGGCCCGTCGACGGCCCGTGCGGGGCCCTGGGTGGCTCAGTGGTTGGCCGTGCCGTTGCCGGCCAGGACCGAGATGTCGTCCAGGATGTGCGACAGCGGCTCGTCGCCCTTGGCCTGGGTCGAGTTCTCGGTGCACTGCTGGTTCTGCGGCGAGGACAGGATCGGGATGTCCTGCACGCCGACGTTGACCAGGGCGAGGATCGACTGGGCGTTCAGCTTCGCCGGCAGGCCGATGCACGGCTTGTTGAAGGAGCCCTGGATGAGCGCCATCTGCGGGCTCATGTTGCCGTAGGTCGCGGAGTTGCCGAACGCCTGGGAAGCGCCGTTGCCGCTGAAAGAGGTGGTGCCGTGGTCGTTGCCGATGGCCAGGGCCGGCGACGCGACGGCGGCAGAGGCGCCTACAGCGGCGGCGGCGACCGCGGCGGAGGCCAGAACCTTCTTGATCACTTGTCATTCCCTTCTGAAGTAACCCCGTCCACCGGAGCAACCTGGGTCAACCGCAGATCGCATCAAAGGGTTGCTGGTGTTCACTCCGATGGCCCAATGCGGGTCTGAATGGGTGATGCCCCGCAACCAATTCCCGTGGGTTCGGTTGATGCGGGGGCAGGAAGATGCGTCTTGGCGTGGAGCCAGGAAAGGATTTGCGAAATGCTGAAGAAGGCAATGGCCGCGGCGGCGGTCGCCGCGTCCTTCGTCGGTGTGTCGGCGGCGGCAGCCCCCCAGGCGCTTGCCATCGGCAACGACCACGGCACCACGTCGTTCAGCGGCAACGGTGCCCACGAGGCGTTCGGCAACAACGTGACCAAGGGCAACCTGAGCCCGCAGGCCACGCTGGTCCAGAGCTCGCTCAACAAGCTCTGTGTCGGCCTGCCGGCGAAGGTCAACGTCCAGTCGGTTCTCGCTCTGCTCAACATCGGCGTGCAGGACATCCCGATCCTGTCCTCGCCGCAGTACCAGGAGTGCACCGAGAACTCGACCCAGGCCAAGGACGACGAGGCGCTGTCGCACATCCTGGACGACATCTCGGTCCTGGCGGGCAACGGCGCGGGCAACCACTGAGCCGTGTCCCCCGGGCGGCCGCCCGGACGGCGTGCCGGTGTTCGCACCGCACCGCCGCCCGGGCGGCCGCCGTCGTTCGTTCGTCGTTCCTGTAGAAGAAGCGTTTCTCTGCCGAACCGTCAATTCCTTGAGGGCATTCGAGTGAATTACGGGGCGACGCGCGTTCCAGAGTTTCCTCCGCTGTCTATCCCTCGTTTTACAGCCTGCCGGTCATGGTGCGAGCCGTTGAAGCTGTGCTCGCTCGGTTTCGGCCGTCAATTAGGCATGGCCGCGGAGAAGGGAAATCTCATGAAGAAGAGCGTTGCTGTCGTCGCCGGCGCAATCCTGGCCCTGGGCGGGGCCGCCCCCGCCTTCGCCGACGCCGGTGCCGAGGGCGCCGCCGTCGGTTCCCCGGGTGTCCTGTCGGGCAACGTGGTCCAGATTCCGATCCACGTGCCGATCAACGTCTGCGGCAACAGCATCAACGTCATCGGCCTGCTGAACCCGGCCTTCGGCAACACCTGCGTGAACGACTGAGGTTCGTCGCCCCACGCACCACCAGCCCACCGGCTGCGTTCTGGCCGGCCTTGGACCGTCGATCTGTCGATTCTTCGTTCCGGGGCCGGCCTTCCCACATCTTCGAGCAGGAAGACAACGAGATTGCGACAGACCCTCAGCAAGGGCATGGTCGTGGCCGCCGCCGCGACCGGCGTGCTGTCGTTGTACGGCGGCAGCGTCGCGCTCGCCGACTCCCACGCGCACGGCGTGGCCCAGGGTTCGCCCGGCGTGCTGTCCGGCAACAACGTCCAGGTCCCGGTGAACGTCCCGGTCAACGTCTGCGGCAACTCCGTGGACGCGGCCGCTGCGCTGAACCCGGCGTTCGGCAACTCCTGTGTCAACGGGCACGGTTCGTCCGCGCACGGTGGCAGTCCGCACAGTGACGTACCGGGCGACGACGGCCCGGGCTACGGCGACTCCGACGACTACGGGCCCCCGTACGGCGGCCACGAGTCCACCCCGCCCGGCTACGGCGGCGGTGACCACACCACCCAGCCTCCGTACGGCGGCGGTGACCACACCACCACGCCTCCCTATGGCGGCGGTGACCACACCACCCAGCCTCCCTATGGCGGCGGTGACCACACCACCCAGCCTCCCTACGGCGGCGGTGAGACCACGCCCCCCGGCGGCGGCCACAGCACCCCTCCCTACGGCGGCGGCGAGACCACCCCGCCCGGCGGCGGTCACTCCACGCCCCCCGGCGGCAGCCACTCCACGCCCCCGGGTGGTGGCCACAGCACGCCTCCCTACGGCGGCGGTGAGACCACGCCTCCCGGCGGCGGTCACTCGACTCCCCCCTACGGCGGGGGCGAGACCACGCCTCCGTACGGCGGTGGGGAAACCACGCCTCCCTACGGTGGCGGCGAGACCACTCCCCCCTACGGCGGGGGCGAGACCACTCCCGGGAAGCCGCCCACCCTCCCGCACACCGGCAGTGACGTCCGGGCCATGATGGGGGTCTCGGCCGCCAGTGCCCTGCTGATCGGGGCCGGTGCGGTCCTGTACCGCCGAGGCCGGTCGGCGGCGCAGCACCGGTAGCGTGCCGGGTGCCGGACCCGAGCGCCCGGCACCCCGCCCCCCTCAGCGCCGTACCGGCTCCGCCATCGCCGTCTCGGGGAGGCGGCCCGCCGGGATCCGCCAGTCGGCCGGCCCCGTGCGCAGCCGGCGCCGTACCCCGCGCACCAGCGTGCCCGCCGTGAAGGTCGCGCCGTGCACGAACCGCATCGCCGGGCCGAAGCCCGCGGCCGTGATCAGTCCGGCCAGGAACAGCCCCGGGTACGACGACTCGAACTCCAGCCCCACGTCCGGCGCGCCGTCGGCACCCGTCGCCAGCAGGGCGCGCAGCTCCGGCTGGAGCAGGCCCAGCCGCTCCCGGGTGGCCCGGAAGCCGGTCGCCGCGATGACATGCCCGGTCTCCAGCACCGTGGTGCCGGTCCGGCCCGCGGTGTCGAGCCGCAGCCCGCCCGGCACCGCACGCGCCGCCACCACCTCCCGCCCGAGCAGCACCTCGACCCGGCGCTCCACCCGCTCGCGCACCCACCAGGCGCCCGCCGGGCCGAGCGCGCCGGCCGTGATGTTCGTCCGGGTGGACTCCGGCAGCCGCCGGTACAGGCCGGGCCGCTCGGCGTAGAACCAGTTCCGCCAGCCCGGGCCGAGGCCGCTGTGCGGGGCGCGGGCCCTGCGCCACCAGGGGCGCTGCAAGGGCGGCGGCACCGTGTTCCAGCACAGCCGGTCCGCGCGGGCCAGCACTCTGACCCGGGAGCCCTGTTCGGCGAGCAGGGCGGCCGTCTCCAGGGCCGCCTGTCCGGCGCCGATCACGGTGACGTCCTGGTCGCGGAAGCGGTCCAGGGTGGCGTGGTCGCTGCTGTGCGAGACCAGTTCGGGGGGCAGCCCGCGCAGCGCGGCCGGGATCTCGGTGAACGGCAGCACGCCCACGGCCAGGGCCACCGTCCGCGCGGTCAGGGTCTGCCCGTCCTCGGTGACGGCCGCGAAGCCGTCGGGGCGGGGCGCCAGCCGGGTCACGATGCGTTCGTCGACGGCGGGCACGGCGTTGCGGGCGAACCACAGGCCGTACTCGGCGAACACCTCCAGCGGGATCGGCTCGGCGTGCCGGGCGGTCATACCGCGGAAGGCGCAGAAGACGTCCAGCCGCCAGCGGCCCTCGGGATCGGACAGGTTGGAGGCCCACGGCTCCGACTTCAGGAACATCCCGCGGGGCATGTGCTCGCGCCAGGAGGCCATGGGCCGCCCGAGGACGCGGACGTCCAGCCCGGCCGCGGCGGCGTGCGACGCGATCGACAGACCGTACGGGCCCGCGCCCACCACCAGCAGGTCGTACATCAGCAGCTGCTCGCTCTCTCGTCCTCGCGGAAGTCGTCGTGCAGGCCGTCGTGCAGGCCGTCACCGAGGTGCAGGCCGTCACCGAGGTGGAGGCCGTCGGGGAAGGCGCCGCCCGGCCGGTGGACCGGCAGCGGGGACGGGGGCAGCTGCTCCCGCCGTGCCGAGCGGGTGGGGATCCGCAGGCGCTCGGCGAGCCGGCCCGCCGCATGCCGGCCCCACAGCGTCCACAGCGCCCGGCCCGGCGCCCGGTCGTCGGCCGCGTGCCAGGCCAGTTCCCGGCCCTGCGGCGCGGGCCGCAGCGCGGCGAGCGGGGCGTAGTTCTCCACCACGAACTCCCGCCCGGGCAGCGGCAGTCCGTCCGGCAGCGGGCGGTGGGTCAGGTCCAGGTGCTGCGCGCGTACGACGTCCAGCCCGGCGCTGTCGGTGAACAGCCGGAACTGGGCACCGGGGCGCGGGTTGAAGTCGAGCAGGTGGTAGCGGCCGGTGCTGCCGCAGCGGCGGAAGTCCAGGTCGAAGATGCCCCGGTAGCCCAGCTCGGCGGTGAGCCGCTCGGCCAGCGCGGTGACCTGCGGGTTGGGGGTCCACTGGCCGACCGCGGTGAGCCCGGCACCGCGCGGCCAGGCCAGATGCTTGCGGCCGGGGCCGCCGGCCCGGACGGCGCCGGTGCGGTCGGCGTATCCGTGGAAGAACCAGTCGCGGTCCCGGCCCGGGGGAAGGAACTGCTGGAGCAGCAGCGGGCAGCCGGCCTCCGCGGAGCGCAGGAACAGCTCCCGGGCCTCGCGCGCCGAGTGCACCAGCACCGTGGAGCGCAGTCCGCCGCCGGCCGGGACCAGCCAGGGGCGGCTCCACTTGGCCACCACCGGCAGACCGAGCCGCCAGGCGGCCGCCGCCGCGTCCTCGGCGTTGTCCGGGAGCAGCGTCACCGGGTGCGGGATGCCGGCGGCGGCGCAGACCTCGGCCAGCTGGGCCTTGTCGGCCACGTGCTCGGGGAGCGCGCCGGGCTGCTGCGGCAGCAGATAGGCGGGCGCCAGCTCCTCGCGCAGCCGGCCGGCCGCGACGGCGCTCGCGTCGTCCAGCGCGATCAGCACGGCCGGCCGCGCGACCCGGGACGCCACCCGGAGCAGCGCGGCGGCGATGTCGTCGGGGGAGGCGCCGGGCGGCGGCGGGGGGTGCAGCCGGCGTACGAAACGGGATTTCGCCACGGGACTCCGGTCGGCGTCGGCGACGACATGCACCTCCACCCCGGCTCTGCCCAGCGAGCGCACGGCGCCCAGGGTGCCGTGGTGAAAGGGATTCCGGTCGATCCGCAGCAGAACTGCGGGGACGCGGATGTCCAGCAGCGACACGGGCATTCCTTCTTTCTTCTCGTTCGAGGTGTTCGGGTCACCTGAAAGCCGTAACCAGGCGCGCGGAATTCATATTGATATGACTGTGTGTCAATAACTGGGAGAGCAAGGTGCTTGAACAGTCGAGTGGAGAGAGGAGCAGGCATGGCTCCACAAGCGCGACGGGACCGCTCCCGGCGGTTGGCCGTGGCGGCGGCGTCGGTCGTCGCGTCGGTCGCCCTGGCGGCCGGTCCCGGGTTCGCGGCGACGCCCACGCCCACGGCGCCGGAACCCGGCGCGCCGCCCTTCGGTGCCTTTCTCGACTCCGGGCCGCTCGGGGTGGCCCGCATGGCCGAGCTGAGCCGCTGGCTCGGCGGGGCCGAGCTGAAGGTCGCTCACACCTACCTGCCCGGCGGCCGCTGGCAGGACATCGAGGGACCGCCCGGCTTCCTGGACGTCTGGGCGCACTGGCGGCGGGAGAAGGCCGACCGGACGCTCGTCCTCAACGTGCCCATGCAGGAGCGCAACGAGGAGAACGTGCCGGACTTCGAGGTGCGGTGGCTGCTGCGCCAGGGCGCGGCCGGCGCCTTCGACCGGCACTTCCGGGCGCTCGCCGAGCGGCTGGTGCGGCTGGACGTGCCGGACACGGTGATCGTGCTGGGCTGGGAGATGAACGGCACGACGTACACCCATCGCTGCGGTCCGGACCCGGAGAACTGGAAGAGGTACTGGAACAGGATCGTCACCACCATGCGTTCGGTGCCGGGCCAGAAATTCCGGTTCGATTTCACGCCGAGCCGGGGCCGGGACGCCGTACCGTGGACGGAGTGCTACCCCGGCGACGACACGGTCGACATCATCGGAATGGATTCCTACGACCAGCCGACCGGGGAGTCGTTCGACCGGCAGGTGAAAGAGCCGTACGGGCTCCAGCAGCACGTGGATTTCGCGAAATCCCACGGCAAGCCCATTTCCTATCCGGAATGGGGGCTCTTCCGCAACGGTGACGACGCCGAGTACATGCGCCGCATGCTCGCCTGGATGGCCGAACACCGGCCGCTGTACAACACGCTGACGGACTACTGCCCGCACGGCGTGTGGCAGTGCTCCGCCAACCCCAGGGCGTCGCAGATCTACCGGACGGCCCTGTCCGGCCGTACCGACCAGCCGGCCCCGGTCACGCCGACGGCTCCCGTCACCCCGACGGCCCCGGTCACGCCGACTCCGGTCACGCCGACCCCGCCGGTCACACCGACCCCGGTCCCGACGCCCACGCACCCGGCCAACTGCTCGCCGCTGGACCTCGGCGACTGGGTCGAGTACTGGCTCGGCGGCAAGCTCTGCATCCGCTTCGACTGGTGGTCCCGCACCCGCTAGGCCCGTCGGTCCCGTCAGTCCCGTCAGTCCCGTCGGTCCCGCTAGTCCTGCTGGCGTCGTCTCCACCGGCGCAGCACCTCCTTGCCCCGCTGCCGGGCGGCCGCGTCGCACAGCGCGGCCGTCAGCAGCGGGGAGGTGCGTCGCCGGGCCAGCAACAGCCGGCGGTTGACGACCGGTTCGGGGCGCCAGTGGTGCTTGTACGGCTCGTCGCCGCGCAGCAGGCTCAGCGTCCCGCGCCCGCCCGCCCGCTCGGCGCACGCGTCCAGCAGCATCACCGCCACGTCCGCCTTGCGCTCGCGCAGGCCCGGATGGGCGCCGTACAGATAGCCGCCGGCCAGACCGCGGGACAGCAGGGTCAGGTCGACGGCCACCACCTCGCCGTCCAGCCGGAACTCGGTGACCACCGCGTCGCCGGACCGCACCATCGGACCGACCGCACGCACCAGGTGCGCGCGGAACCGGGGCTGGAGATGCTCGGCCGTCACCTTCCGGCCCTGCCACTGCAACCGGTGCAGCTCCAGCAGCCGGCCGAGCGCCGCCTCCACCTCCTCGGGCGCCACCTCCCGCCGCTCGACCCCGAGCGCGGCCAGCTTGCGCAGCTTGGCCCGCACCCGCTGCTGCGCCTTGTTCGACGGCAGCCGGGCCACCAGCCCGTCCATCGGCAGGGCGGGCAGCTCCAGGCACAGCGAGTCGGGCACCGTACGGCGCGGCCCGCACCAGCGGTCGTAGACCCGCTCCACCGCGCCGCCCGGCCGGACCTCGCGGAAGTCGACCAGCGCGGTGCGGGCCGCGTCCGCCAGCGCCCCGGTGAGCGCGTCGGCCGCGCGCCCGTCGTCGGAGTCGTCCAGCAGCACGTCCGCGTAGTCGGAGATCGCCCCGCCGAGCGGCACCAGCGCCGGCAGCGGGCGGCGGACCAGCATCAGCGGCGCGGCGGCGACCAGCTCACCGCCCGCGCGCACCAGCACCAGCCGCAGCCGCCCGTGCCTGCCGTACGACAGCCACCACGAGTGCAGCCACGCGTGGCTCTGGAACGGGGTGGCGGCGGCGCACCGCCCGTGCAGCCGGGCCCAGTCCGCGGCCAGCGCGGCGAACCCGGCCTCCGAGGTGACGAGTTCGGCGGCCCAGGTGGTGTGCGCCGTCCCGACGGCCGTCACAGCCGGCCGTGGGCGTCGGCGGCCGCGGCCGGGCCGGGCACCGCGGCCGGACGGGCCGGCTCCTCCTCCGGACGGCGCCGCGGCCTCACCAGCAGCGCGAGCCCGCCGAGCAGTCCGCCCGCGCTCGCCCCGACCAGCCCGGTCACCGCGGGGGACGCCGAGGACGGCGCGGCCGGCGGCACCGCCCGGGAGAACTCCAGCAGCGTGACGTGCGTGTCGGCCTTGGTGGCGTTCGCCTGCCGGGCCAGCGCCCCGGCCACCGCGTTGGCCATCGTGGCGGCCCGGCCCGGGCGGGGGGAGGTGGCGGAGACGGCGACCATCGGCGCGTCCGGCGAGGTCTCGCTGCGCACGCTGTCGCGCAGGGTGCGCACCGGCACCCCGGCCCGCGCCTGGGCGTCGCCGAGCACCGCGAGCTGGGTGGCGACCCGGCCGTAGGCCTGCGCGAAGCCCTGCGCGGCGGCGGTGTCCGAGCGCTGGGTGGGTACGGCGATGAGATAGCTGGTCGCCGTGTACGCCGGGGGTTTCAGCGCCCCGTACCCGCCGCCGAGCAGACCGCCCGCGAGGACCCCGGCCGCCACCAGCGACCAGGGCGGCAGCGCGCGGGTGCGGGCGGGGCGGGCGGGGCGGGACTGCTGGGTGGGGTTCTCGGTGACGGTCATGACGGGCCGGCTTTCTGCTGGGTCGGGACTTCGTGTGCGGTACGGACTTCGGGTGCCGTACGGCTGAGCGCCGCCGCGTAGACGTCCAGGAGGCGGGCGGCGCTGCGGGTGATGCAGTAGTGGCGGGCGGCCTCGGGGGCGGTGCGCGGCCCGGGGCCCCGGGCGCGGACCCCGGCGAGCGCGTCGGCGTAGGCGCCGGGGTCGCACGGCACGCGCAGCGCGTCCGGGGCGGCGGCGGGCGGCAGGTCCTGAAGGGCCGGGCAGGAGGTGTAGCGCACCGGCAGTCCGGCGGCGAGCGCCTCCACGACCGCGAGGCCGAACGCCTCCTCCGGGGACGGGGAGGCGAGCACGTCCATGGCGGCGGTCAGCGCGGGCAGGTCCGGGCCGGGCGAGCCGTCCGGCAGGTACGGCCGTTCGCCGGTGAACAGCACCCGGTCCGCCACCCCCGCCGCCCGCGCGGCCCGGCGCAGGGCGCCCTCCTCCGGTCCGCCCCCGACCAGCAGCAGCCGGCAGTCGGCGGGGAGCCGGGCGAGGGCCTGGACCAGCACGTCGAACCGCTTGCCGGGGGCGAGCCGGCCGATGCCGCCGATCACGAACGCGTCGGCGGGCACCCCGAGCAGCTCCCGGGTGCGCAGCCGGGCCGCCGGGTCGAAGGCGAACCGCGCCAGGTCGATGCCGTTGGGCACCACCGCGATCCGCGGCCCGGGCACCCCCCAGCGGGCGAGCCGCCCGGCGACCGTGGGGGAGACGGCGACGGTGGACCGGCCGAGCCGCTCGCCCAGCAGATACAGCGCGCGCACCCCCGCGGTGAGCGGGCGTCCCTCCATCTGCGAGTCGCCCAGCGAGTGTTCGGTGGCGACGACCGCCCGGACGCCGGCCAGCCGGGCGGCGATCCGGCCGTACAGGCAGGCCCGGTAGAGATGGGTGTGGACCAGGTCGTAGCGGCCGCGCCGGATGATCCGGGCCAGCCGGGGCAGCGCGGCCAGGTCCCGGTTGCCGGCCATGCCCAGGTGCACCACCCGCACCCCGTCGGCCCTCAGACCGTCGGCCACCGGGCCGGGGTTGGTCAGCGCGACCACCTCGCACTCGACCGGCAGATGCCGCAGCAGCAGCCGCAGTTGCTGTTCCGCGCCGCCGACGCCGAGGCCCGTGATGATGTGCAGCGCCCTCATCGCAGCCCCGCGACGGGACGCCTGCGCAGCCGGTGCAGCCGGTACTTCAGGAACATCCGTACGGCGGTGTCGCGCTGGCCGACGTGCACCCGGGGCAGCACGTGCGGGCCGTTCAGCGCCCCGGGGTCGATGGCGCAGGCGTAGCCGTAGCCGGCTTCCCGGACGGCGTGCACCGCCCGCTCGTCGACCGTGCCGTACGGGTAGCAGAAACCGGTGACCGGGGCGCCGGTCAGCTTCTCCAGCAGGGCGCGGCTCTCGGCGGCCTCGGACCGCAGCAGGGTGTCGTCGGCGCGGGTCAGATCCACATGGGTGAGGCCGTGCGAGCCGATCTCCACGCCCGCGTCGGCGGCGCGCCGGATGCCGTCGGCGGTCAGCAGCGGCTTGCGCGGCCCGAGCGGGTCCCAGGCGTTGTCGCCGCCGAGCCGGCCGGGCAGCACGAACAGGGTGGCCGTGCACTGCCGACGGGTCAGCACGGGCAGCGCGTTGTCGAGGAAGTCGGCGTACCCGTCGTCGAAGGTGAGGCCCACCAGATCGCGGCCCGCGCCCCGGGCCCGCGCGGCGAGCAGCTCCGCCACCGACACCCCGCGCAGTCCGCGCTCGCGCAGCCAGCGCAGCTGCCCGTCCAGCCGGTCCGGGGTGACCGTGATGCGGTACGGGTCGTCGGAGCAGTCGCCGACCGAGTGGTACATGGCGATCCACGGGACCGGCCCGGGCGGCGGGAGCGGGGCGGGCCGGTGGCGCTGGGCCGTGTCAACGCAGGGCATGGGCGAGCCTTCGGGTGAGGGTGCGTACGGACCGGACGGGGGCGACGCCGGGCGCCCCCAGCACCCAGCCGAGCAGCACGAAGACGACGGTGACGGTGGTGCCGCCGACCATCAGGCCGGCGAGCGGGGAGCGCGGCAGGCCGGCGGTCCAGGAACCCGCCAGGGCGGCGACCACCGCCGCGCGCAGCGGCCGGCTCAGCTCCCGCAGCACGAGCCGGACACGGACGGGCACGCCGTGCGCCCGCGGCGCCTTCCGTTGCCCCGAGCCCGCCAGCAGCAGGGCGGCGGTGAGGGTGATGCCGGTGGCGTTGCCCGCGGCGATGCCGGTGACGCCCCAGCTGTCCACCGTCCAGGCGCCGATCCAGGAGGTCGCCACGATGCCCGCGGCCATGGCGCCCACCGGGTACCAGGTGGCGCGGCCCGCGGAGAACCAGGAGCGGACCAGCACACCGGTCAGCGTCTGGCCGAGCAGTCCGAGCGCGTACACCCGCATCACACCGGCGGTCGCCGCCGTGTCCGCGGCCGTGAACGCGCCCCGCTGGAACAGCAGTCCGATCAGCTGCGGCGCACAGGCCACGACCGCGGCGGCGCCGAGCAGCACCAGGCCCGCGGCGAGCACCAGATCCCGCTCCACCCGCTCGCGGGCCCCCTCGGTGTCGCCGTCGGCCAGTGCCCGGGCGACCACCGGGAAGGTGACCGTGCACAGCATCATCGACAGCGTCATCGGGATCTGGGCGACCTTCTGCGCGTAGTTCAGATGCGAGATGGCCCCGGCGGGCAGCGTGGAGGCGAGGAACCGCTCGATCAGCACCTGGGACTGCCGGCACAGCGCGAACAGCAGCACGGTCGCCAGCACCAGCACATCGATCGGCCGGCCCGCCGCGGCCGCCGCGGGCACCTGGGGAGCCGTACGGCGTCTGCCCAGCTCCCGCCAGAGCGGCGGCAGCTGGACCGCGACCATGAGGCAGCCGCCCGCCGCCACCCCGAACGCGGCCGACCGCACCCCCCACTGGCCGCCGAGGCCGTACATCGCCGTGACGATGCCGGTGTTGTAGGCGACGTAGATCGCGGCCGGGGCGAGGAAGCGGCGGTGGGCGCGCAGGGCCGCGCTGCAATACCCGGCGAGGCCGAAGCTCAGCACGCAGGTCGCGGTGAGCCGGGTGCAGTCCACCGCGAGGCCTGGGTCGTGCAGGCCCGGCGCGAGCGCCGCGACCAGCTGCGGGGCGCCCAGCGCGAGCAGCGCGCCGACGGCCGCGAAGGCCAGCGCCAGCCGGGGCAGCGTGCCCGCGACCAGCGAGCGGACCGGGTCCCCGGGGGCGCCCTGCGCACGCCGGGCCAGGGCCGCGCTGAACGCGGGGATCAGCGCGAACGCCAGCCCGTCCTCGATGAGCAGGGTGGCCGCGAACTCCGGCACGGTCCAGGCGACGAGAAACGCGTCGGTGTCCTCGCCGGCCCCGAACAGCCGGGCCAGCGACTGGTCCCGCAGCAGCCCGAGCAACGCCCCCGCGACCGAGAGACACGCGGTGACGAGGGCCGCCCTGGCGAGGAACCGCCGACTCGGCACCCGCTCCCCGCCGCCCTCCCCGGCCCCCCGCGCCCCCGGCACCACGCCCGCACCGGCCTCCGCCCGGGCACGCGCCCCGACGACCCCTTCGGCACCGGCACCGGGAAACACCTCGGGACCGGCGACCGTGTCGGTACCGGCGACCGGCTCCGGTGTGGTGCCGGGGAGCGGGCTCGTCATCGCGCTGCCGCCTCTCCCCGGGGCGGGGTGGGTAGGGGGAGGTGGTCCGCGCCGGTCAGGGACCACCAGGCGACCAGGCCGAAGCAGACCGCCGTCAGGACGGTCGAGGGGCCGCCGATGTCGGCGTACGCGAAGTCCACCAGCTGCCAGACCAGCAGGCCGGTCGCGACCAGCGCGCAGTCCAGGCCCCGGCCGCCGGCCGCGCGGGCCCGGAGCAGGCCGCGCACGGCGCACACCAGCAGGGCCAGCCAGCCGCCCGCCAGGCACACCAGCCCGATCAGGCCCTGTTCACCGAGGACGAGGAGGTACATGTTGTGCGGGGACAGCAGCGGCTGGCGGCGGAAGGCCGCGCCGGCGCCCTCCGTGTCGCTGCCGGAGGAGAGCGCGAGCGAGGCGTGTCCGTCGCGGTACGCGGGGAACGCCTTCAGACCGACCCCGGTCAGCGGGTGCTCGCGCCACATGTCCGTGGCCGCCGCCCACATCGTGTACCGGTCGGTGACCGACTGGTCGGGCGCGGCGGTGACCTGCGTGATGCTGTTGATCCGCTGCTGGAGCATCGCCGTACCCACACCGAGCCCGCCGACCAGGACCACGCCCGCGGCCACCACCGCCGCCCCGATCCGCAGCGCGCGGCGCAGCCCGGCCAGCACCAGCTGGACGGTGAGCGTCACGGCGGTGGCGATCCAGGCGCCCCGGCTGAAGGACAGCGCGAGCGGGAGGAGCAGAGCGAGGGCGCACAGGGTGGCGCCGGCGCGGGCGCGTGCCGTACTCCGGCCCAGGGCCAGGCCCACCGCGCAGACCAGCCCGAAGGAGACCACCGTCGCCATGCCCATCACATCGGTCGGCCCGAAGGTGCCGACCGCGCGGATGTCCTCGCCCTGGTAGGAGGCGCCGGTCCCGGTGACGTACTGGTGCACGCCGACCGCGCCCTGCCAGCCCGCGAGCGCCACGAACGCCCAGGCCAGCAGCCGGAAGTCGGCCCGGTCCCGGATGAGCAGCAGCACCGCGGCCGGCACCAGGACGAAGATCTGGAGGTAGCGGCCGAGGCCGGTGATCCCGTCGCCCGGGGTCAGCGCGTTCATCGCGGCGAGCGAGACACCGAGCACCGGCAGACCCAGGGCCACCGCGGCGGTACGGCCGAGAGGGCGCCGGCGCGCGCGCAGCAGCCGTACCGCGCAGCCGGCGACGACCAGCGCGGACAGCGCGTCGGCGGGGCCCGCGCCGCCCTCGCCGCCGGGGGCGGCCGGCAGCGCGAGCAGGGCGACCACGGCGACCACGGCCAGCACCGGGGAGAGCCGGGCCGGGCGGCGCGACGGCAGGGCGAGGGCCATGGGTCAGCTCCCCGTCGGGCGCACGAGCGCGGCCGCGGTGCGCAGCAGGATGCAGATGTCCTGCCACAGCGACCAGTTGTCGATGTAGGCGTTGTCGAAGCGGGCCCGGTCCTCGATGGAGGTGTCCCCGCGCAGGCCGTTGACCTGGGCGAGCCCGGTGATGCCGGTCTGCATGCGGTGGCGGGCCGCGTAGCCGGGGTAGGTCTGGCCGAACTGGGCGGCGAAGTAAGGGCGTTCGGGGCGCGGGCCGACCAGGCTCATGTCACCGCGGAAGACGTTCCACAGCTGGAGCAGCTCGTCCATCGAGGTCTTCCGCAGGAACCGGCAGAAGCCGCTCATCTGGCGCTCGCCGGCCACGCTCCACCGGGTGGCGGCCTCGTGCTCGTCGGCCGGGCGGTGGGTGCGGAACTTCAGCAGGGTGAAGGGGCGGCCGTCCTTGCCGATGCGTTCCTGCCGGAACACCACGCCCGGCCCGTCGGTGAGCCGCAGCACCACCGCGCACACCAGCAGCACCGGGCTGACCAGGACCAGCAGCGTCCCGGAGAGCACCACGTCCAGCAGCCGCTTGCCGGGGCTGGTGCGCCGCCCGGTGCCCAGGTCCAGCCGCCGTACGGCGAACCCGGCGAGCTGCTCGTGCACCTCGTACGCCGGGCAGTCCGCGTCCAGTTCCCACACCGCGCAGCCGGACTCGGCCAGCGCCCGCAGCAGCGGGCCCTGGGCGGTGCGTACGGCCGGGTCCACGGTGAGCACCACCCGCACCCCGTTCTGGATGAGCGCCCGCTCCACCTCCTCGCCGGTCTCCAGCACCGGCAACCCGCCGCCGCCGTCCGGGTGTTCGGCGACCACCCCCACGGGCCGCACCCCGCAGCGCGGGTGCCGCAGCAGCGCGGCGGACACCCGCTGCGCGGTCGCGGCGGGCCCGATCACCAGGGCGGTGCGCGGGTGCCGCAGCAGCGCCACCCGGCGCCGCCAGTGCACCAGGCCCCGGCCCGTACAGGCCGCCGCCGCGTGCACCGCCCAGCCGAGCAGCAGGGTCCGGGCGGTGAGGGCGTGCGCGGGGGCGTGCGCGGCGAGCAGGGTGGCCAGGCCCAGCCAGGCCACCGCGATCCGGCCGCACACCGCGGGCAGTTCGTCGAGGACACCGGGCACCGGGCGCGCCGTGTGCGGGCGCAGCAGCAGTGCGCCGGACACCAGGGCGGCCACCAGCAGCGGCCGGTGGGCCGCCGCGTCCAGCGCGGCCGCGCCCGCCAGCGCGGCGGCCAGGTCGGCGGCGAGCAGCGGCAGCGGTGGGACGGGCCGCGCCGGCGGGCGGCGCAGCGGGAACCGGAAGCCGCCGGCGGCACGGGCCGGCAGCACCGAGACGGGCGAGAATCCGCGGTCCCATGGCTGCGCGCCGGGGGAGGGGACGGTACTTTCCGCAGTCACGAGTGGATGGACTCCCTGCACTCGGTGGGCACGGGGTGGGCTGGTGGGCGGTGCGCCTGCGGGGCGCCGCGGCCGTCGGCGGCGCCGAGGAGTTCGCGGTACAGGTCCGCGACCCGGGCGGCGGTGTGCCGTACGTCGTGCGCGGCCAGGACGTGCCGGCGGCCCGCGGCGCCGAGTGCCGCGCCGAGCGGCGGGTCGGTCAGCAGCGCGGTGATCGCCGTGGCCAGGGCCGCGGGGTCCTCCGGGGGGACCAGGCAGTGGGGGACGAGGGCGGGCGGCAGGCTCTCCCGGGCGCCGTCGACGTCGGTGAGTACGACGGGCCGGCCGCAGCCCAGTGCCTCCAGCGGGGCGAGTGCCATGCCCTCCCAGCGGGAGGGGAGCACCACCAGATCGGCGGCCCGGTACCAGGGCAGCGGATCGGCGACGGCACCGGTGAAGTGCACGCGGGGGTGGGCGAGTTGCCGTAACGCGTCGCGGTCGGGACCGTCGCCGACCAGCACGAGCCGCGCCTGCGGCACCACGCGCCGTACGTCCTCCCAGGCGCGCAGCAGGACGTCCTGGCCCTTCTGGCGGCACAGCCGGCCCACACAGACGACGAGCGGGGCGGCACCCTCCGCGTCGTCGTCATCGTCGGCGGCACCGTCCGCGTCGCCCGGTCCGGGTGCGAAGCGGTCGGTGTCGATGCCGTTGGGGACGACCGTGTACGTCGCCCGGATGCCGGCCCTGCGGCCGGTGGCCAGCTCCGCCTCGCTGACGCAGAGCACCCGGTCGGCCCAGCGCGCCCCCCACCGCTCCCAGCGCAGCGCGAGCGCCGCGGTGAGGCCGCCGACCGCCTCGAACGACCAGGCGTGCGGCTGGAACACCGTCGGGATCCGGCCGCGCACGGCGAGCCGGGCGGCCAGACCGGCCTTGGCGCTGTGGGCGTGCAGCAGTTCGGGCCGTACCTCGTCGAGCAGACGTCCGAGCCGCCGTACCTCTCCCGGCAGGCCCGGACCGGGGGAGCGGCCGGCCCGCCACGCGCGCACCTCGGCGCCCAGGTCCCGGGCGCCCCGGGCGAGTTCGCCGCCGGGGCAGGCCACGGTGACCGGCAGGCCCGCCGCGAGCTGGGCCCCGACCAGGTCCAGTACGACCCGGGCGACACCGCCGTCGACGGGTTGCGCGAGGTGCAGGACCCGCGGCCGAGGGTCGGGTGCTGACTGGTGCATTCGCGGGATACCTCGCTCCGGGGTGCGCTCGGGGGCTGCGGTCGGGAACGCGCCTCACACCTGCGCGTCGACGGCGGCGAAGAGCACGCCGGCCCATGCCGTGTCCGCGTGGGAAACGAGCCGGAAGCCCGGCTGGTCACCACCGCGTTGCAGGGCCGGGGCGAGATCGAACATGTCGGAGTCGTAGCCGAGCGTGTTGACGTAGGCCGGAACCCGCTGCGCCGGTAGTCCGTCCGGTTCGCTGATCGTGGAGTTCAGTACGTCGTCCGGGGGATCGGCGGCATCGCCCAGTGCCCCCGGCGTACGCCGGGGGCCGGGGGAGAGGGTGAGCGAGTCGCCGGAGCTGCCCCGGTCGCCGTCGTACGCCACCAGCCCGGCGCGCCCGCTCGCCCCGGCGGGCACCCGCACCCCGCGCAGCCGGACGTCGAGCGGCTGGTCGAGCGCGTCGAAGCCGTCCCACAGGGACAGCGTGCGCAGCGGCTCCGCCGGGTTCTCGTACGCCACCACCAGCGTCCAGCCGCCCCAGGCACCGGCCGCCGATCTGCCCATGGCGGTGTTGACCTGCGCCACGGTGTACAGCCCCGAACCGCTGCCGCGGACCAGCTCGGTGACGTCCGCGGAGGCCTGGTAGGCGTCCGCGCCGTGCGCCACCTGGTGGCCCACGACCGTGTCGGCGAGCAGCTCCTTGTACGCGCCGCCCGGCTCGGCGATCAGCACCCGGCCGTCGTCGGCGGGCGGCTTCTGCTCGCCGACCCGCAGATTGCCGCCCCAGTACAGCCGGGCGTAGGTCACCCGGCCGCCCTCGGGGACGCGGACCTCGGCGCGGGAGGAGTTGTAGGTGTCGGGGTTGTCGTCGACGTCGACGTAGAACATGTCGAAGTCGGCGTTCACCCCGCCCTGTCCGGCGCGGGCCGCCGCGCAGTCGGGGGCCTCGGGGGAGCGGCAGGTGATGGTGGTGTCGGCCGCGCGGACGAACCCGCCGTGCTGGACGGCGTGGTAGCGCTCGGCGAAGCCCAGGCGGGTCGCCTCGGGCGCGGGCGGGGCGGCCGGCACGGCGGGGCGGGCGTGGGCGGGGGAGCAGAGGGCGGTCAGGGCGAGCGCGCTCGCCGTCGTACGCAGCAGCGGACCCAGGAACTTGCGCATGACCGGCGGTGCCCTTTCCCACGTACTGGAGAGGTCCGCAACTCTAGTGGCCATCCGTACCAATACGGAGAAACCGGGCAAGTGTGTCGGAATCGTGAAGGCGTTCCACCGGGCGCTTCACTCCATTGGCGGCGCAACCCCCCGGCGCGCCACGCGTTGACACAGCGCTGGGCATCCCCGCCCGGATGTTTGTTTCGATCTCAAGGAGCACCTCTCCATGTCGCGTATCGCGAAGGGCCTGGTCCTGACCTCCGCCGCCGTCGCGGCCGTCGCCGGCGGCGCCGGTGCGGCCTCCGCCGACGCCGGTGCGAACGGCGTCGCCGCCCACTCGCCGGGCGTGCTGTCGGGCAATGTCGTCCAGATCCCGATCCACGTGCCGATCAACGTCTGCGGCAACACCGTCGACATCATCGGTCTGCTGAACCCGGCGTTCGGCAACACCTGCGTCAACGACTGACGTCGGGACGCAACCCTTCGGCCGGCCGTCCGCCCTCGATCCAGCGTCGCGGGGCGGGCGGCCGGTTTTGCGCTCCCCCGGACGGATCACAGCGGGTGTTCGCGCGGTTGCGAGGTGTGATCGATGAACCGACGGTGGGCTCAGGTCCTGGTATTTCACCGAAGCCCGCCGAAAGGAACTCCCATGCGTGGTCTGCCCGCGCGGCGTCTCGCGTCCACCACCCTCTGCGCCGCGGTCCTGGTCGGTATCACCGGCCCGGCCGCCGTCGCAGCCGACTCGGCACACGAGCGCGCCCATGCTGCTTCGCGGGCGCCCGTCCCGGGAGCCGAGAAGCTGCTCGCCCAGGTCAGAGCCCTGCACCAGACCGGCTCCGTCCTCAACCCGGTTGTCGTCCTGCTGGAGCAGTCGCTGCAAAAGGGCAAGCTCCCCGCCGACCAGGCCAGAAGACTCGGCGCCGCGGCCAAGGAGGCCATCGCCGAGGCCGCGACCCGCCCGGTGGCCCAGACCGCCCCCAACCCCACGACACCGGCCGCGCCGACGACGCCCGCCACCCCGACGGCCCCCGCCACCCCCACGGCGCCCGCGACCCCGACCGCGCCCGCCACCCCCACGGTGCCCGCCACTCCGACGACCACGACCGTGCCGGCCGCGGCCACCCCCGCCGCGCCGGCCAAGCCGGCCACCCCCACCGCCCCGGCCACCCCGACGGCACCCGCGACTCCGACGGCCCCCGCCACGCCCACGGCCCCGGCGACCCCGACCGCGCCCGCGCCCGCCACCCCCACGGCCCCGGCCACTCCCACCGCGCCGGCCACGCCGACGGCCCCCGCCACCCCGACCGCGCCCGCGACCCCCGCGGCCCCGGCCGCCCACTCCCTGCCCGCAGCCGCCGCTCTCCCGCTGAGCGCGAAGACCAGCCGTGACGGGAACAAGCTGCCCTCGGCCCGTGACCTCACCGACGACGCGCTGAGCGCGCTGGAGAAGGCGGTCGACAGCCTGGTGGACGCGGTCACCTCCGACCTCGACAAGCTGGTCTCCTCCGCCACCGGCGTCGTCGACGGCCTGGTCAACCTGTTGACGACCACGCTCCTCGGCAGCGGCCTGCCCACCCCCAGCCTGGCCTCGCTGCCCTCCCTGCCCTCGGCGCCCGCGCTGCCGAGCCTGCCGGCCACCGGCTGATCCGGGCCGGCCTCCCCCCCCCGCCCCCTCGGCCGTCGTGCCGTGGCCGCCCCGGCCGCGGTGCGACGGCCGAGGGGTTTTCCGGCGCGGCGCGTGCGTGTTGCCCGGTATTTTCCCGGAAAACCGCTTTTCGCGGATCTCATATGTCTTCTGCACGCGGGGTTTCCGGCCCGGCCGGGACTCGTTAGGCACGGCGTCAGAATCCCCAGGGGTGACGTGAGTTGCCGAAGAAAGGAACACGATGAAGTCCCTGAAGGCTGCCGCCGTCGTTGCCGGTTCCCTGGCCCTCGCCGGTGCCGCCGCGCCCGCGTTCGCCTACAACGCCGCCGACGTGACGCCCACCAGCCTCAACGGCGCCGTCAACCAGCTCACCAAGGGTCCCCTCACGCTGCACGACGCGATGCCGATCCAGCACCAGTCGGACGCGCTCGACAGCGAGAACAAGGACTCCGTGCTCCACACGGTCAAGGGCGCCACCGGCGCGCTGAACCAGCACAACCCCCTGCTCGGCGGCCTGCCCCTGCAGAGCTGACGCCGTTCCCGCGCGCCGGGCCGGTACCGCACCCGCGGCACCGGCCCCCGGTGTTTTGGGGGTCTTTCCCTCGTTCGTGTGGAGCGGCCGCCGGCACTGGTCCGGAAGGGTGAGAAGCCGCCCGGGGGCGCCCGGAGGCGTCGATAGGGTCGCGCGGTGACCTCATCCTCAACCGAAACCCGTCCCGCCGACCTCGGCACGCTGGTCGTCCTGGCCTGGAGCGGCGAGGCCCCCGACGGCTCCGACATGCCCTATCTGCTGGCCTACTCCCTCGGGGACGCCGAGGGTGGCCCGGAGGCGACGGCGGCAGCGGTCGAGCAGCTGCTGACCGGCAACGGACTGCCGGTCGGCGGCGAACTCGTCGACGGCGCCAGCCGGCCCAGCCTCCCCGTCAGCCTGCTGGTCGAGGCGGGCCAGGCCGTGGTCCGCATGCCGCAGCTGGTCGCCCAGGCCGACGCGCCGCCGGAGTGGCTCGCCGCCGTCGCCGAACGCGGCTACGCCTACCTCGTCTTCACCACCCGGGCCTGGCCCGAGGGACGGCCCGGACAGCCCGTCGAGGCGGCCGACCTGGCCGCGTTCGCCGGCGCCGAGGAGACCCTGAACGCCGCCGCGCACATCGTCCTGCCCGCCACCAGCCTGCGCGGCTGATGCCCAAGGCCCTGGCCGGCGGCCGGGGGTTCGGTGTGCTGCTGGTGCTCACCGGCGCCGCCGGACTGCTCGCCTCCTGGGTCATCACCCTCGACAAGTTCAAGCTGCTGGAGAACCCGGGGTTCGTGCCCGGGTGCAGCCTGAACCCGGTGGTGTCCTGCGGCAGCGTGATGAAGAGCCACCAGGCCCAGGTCTTCGGGTTCCCCAACCCGATGCTGGGCCTGGTGGCCTACGGCATCGTCGTCTGCGTCGGGGTGAGCCTGCTGGCCGACGCCCGCTTCCCCGGCTGGTACTGGCTGCTGTTCGAGGCCGGCAGCGCGTTCGGCATCGGCTTCGTCTCCTGGCTCCAGTTCCAGTCGCTGTACCGGATCGACGCGCTGTGCCTGTGGTGCTGCCTGGCCTGGGTCGCCACCATCCTGATCTTCTGGTACGCCACCGCGCTGGTCGTCCGCCACGGCTATCTGCCCGCCCCCGCCTGGCTCAGGACCTTCTTCGCCGAATTCACCTGGGTGCCGCCGCTGCTGCACATCGGCGTGGTCGGCATGCTGATCCTGACCCGCTGGTGGGACTTCTGGACGAGCTGACTATTACGGCACTCGGGGGAATTGCGGACGGATGCCGTTTTCCCGCTCGGACGGCGCCAGTTACGCGGTACGGACGTCGAACCCCCACACCCCGGAAGGGACCGTAGCTGACATGAAGCCGACCACCCGAGGAACCCTTGCCGCAGTCGTCACGGGAGTCGCGGCCGCGGTGGGTGCCGCAGCCACGCCCGCCGCAGCGGTCGGCACGGTCCCCGTTCCGGTGCCGCTGGAGGGCGTGTCGCAGTCGCTGGGCATGGAAGTGCCCAAGGCCTCCCTGGAGCTGCCGCTGATCATGCCGGAGGCACCCGACGGGCCGCGCTATGTCACCGGCCGCCTGGTGCCCGACCGGACCCTGCCCCAGGTGCCGGTCAGCGGCGCGCTGCCCGGCGTCGACCTGCGGGCCCCGCTGCCCCGGCTGCTCGGCGACCGGTTCGACCACGTCGCCCTGAACGCCCCCGCCAACGACCTGCACACCCTCGCCCCCGGTCTGAGCGCGGACCTCCCCCTCACCGCGCCCAACCCCGACAACTTCGGCCTTCCGGACCTCAAGCTGCCCCAGCTCGGCGTCCTCGCCCCGGTCGTCCGGACCGTCGCCGGCGGCGACCTGGGCACCGGCCCGGGCCTGTAGAGCCGCTCCGGAATAGGACCCCGGCCAGGCGGTGATGCGCCGGATGGCCCCCCGGCGGTGACCCCGCCCGCCCTCGACCGGTTAGCCGGTACGGACAGCAGAACCCGGACGAGGAGCGAGCGATGGTCGTCGGTGTCGGTGCAATGGCGGTGGGGACGGAGCAGCAGACCAGAACGGGGGCGGCCAGACCGTCCCGGCGGGAGGCGGCCCGGGGCCTGCTGGCCTCGGCCGCCGCGCTCGCCCTGGCCCCGCTGGTGGCCGCCTCCCGCCCGCTGCCGCCGGCCCCCGGCCCCGGCAGCACCTCCTTCGACGAGACCTACCGGGGCCGTCGCATCCAGGGCGTGGCGGTGCCGGTCGCCGGGCGGAAGACCGCCGACGGCGACTGGCGGATCACCATCGACGGCCACCCGCTGCACCTGATGCGGCGGGCCGACGGCACCTGGCTGAGCATGCTCGACCACTACACGTCGTACGCCACCCCGCTGGAGGCGACCCGCGCCGCCGTCGACGAGATCGGCCCCGGCCGGCACCTGCGCGACCTCGCACCGGGGCCGATGGACCATGCGCACATGGGGGGCTCCGATGGCGTACGTGCGTAAGGACGTCAGCACGCTCACCCCGAGCGAGCGACGGCGGTTCGTGAACGCGCTGCTGGAACTCAAACGGCGCGGCGAGTACGACGAGTTCGTGCGCATGCACATCGACCACTTCAACCCCGACGGCGAGACCGGTCTGCGCACCGCGCACATGGCCCCCTCCTTCCTGCCCTGGCACCGCCGGTTCGTGCTGGAGCTGGAACGGGCCCTGCGCCGCGTCGACTCGTCGGTGACGGTGCCGTACTGGGACTGGACCCGGGACCGTACGAAGACCTCCGTGCCGTGGACGAAGGACCTGCTCGGCGGCACCGGGCGGCGCTCCGACCGGCAGGTGACGACCGGCCCGTTCGCCTACTCGGCGGGCCACTGGACCCTCAAGGTGGGCGTCACCGACGGCAGGTTCCTCACCCGGGACCTGGGCCGCGCCGCCGCACCGCTGGAGCTGCCCACCCGGAGCGATCTCCAGTGGGCGCTGGACGAGACCGTGTACGACGCCTGGCCCTGGGACTCGACCGCCGGCCGGGGCTTTCGCAACCGGCTGGAGGGCTGGGGGACGGGCACCGGCAACGCCTCCTGGCACAACCACAACCGGGTGCACCGCTGGGTCGGCGGTGCGATGGTGGGCGCCGCCTCCGTCAACGACCCGGTGTTCTGGCTGCACCACGCCTTCATCGACCTCCAGTGGCAGCGCTGGCAGCACGCCCACCGCAACCACCGCTACCTGCCGGCCGAGCCGCCCGGCCTCGCGGACGACCAGCACGCCCGGGTCGTCGCCCGGCACCAGAAGCTGCCGCCGTGGGACGAGACGCCCGACCAGCTGGAGGACATGAGCGGGATCTACCGCTACGCGTGACGGGCCCGCACACACCGGAGCCCCGGCGCTCGGAGTGCCGGGGCTCTGCTGTGTGCGCGGGAACGGATCAGTTGCCGTAGCCGTTGTCGCCGTAGTGGCCCGGGCCGGGCTGGCCGGGGGTGCCGCTCTTGTGGACGCCGTTGACGCAGGTGTTGCCGAACGCCGGGTTCAGCAGGCCGATGATGTCGACGGTGTTCCCGCACAGGTTGACGGGGATGTCGACCGGCACCTGGAGCACATTGCCGGACACCACGCCGGGCGAGCCGACGGCAGCACCCTGGGCGCCTGCGTCGGCCAGGGCCAGGCCGGCCCCGCTGATCACCACGGCGCCGGTACCGAGGGCGACGGCGGCCGCCTTCGCGATGCGAGACATCACGTTCTCCTTCTGTCCGCTCTGAAGAGCTCGTTGCTCGGAAAAGTGCGGCGGCAAAGCCAGCCGCTGCACTTCCCGTTCAACGTCGCTGCGCGAAGGCGGTCACGGTGAGCGGCCGGGGATCACCCTTTCATCGCCGCGCCGCCCGGGCGTCAGCCAGCGGCGAGCCGGGCGGCGCCTCCGACATGGACGCCGGGGCGCCCGGGGTCCGGGCAGGAGGCGGTGACGGTGGCGGGGCTGCCGAGCGCGTCGCCCATGTCGACGGCGATCTCGGTGACGCCCCGGGTGGCCAGGTGCGCGGCGAGGCACGCCGTGCTGTTGGCGTTGGCGATGTCCTCCGGCACGCCGATGGACGGCGCGAACATGCGGGCGGCGAGGGAGCCCCGGTCGGAGGGCGGTGAGTAGACGTAGGCGCCGAGCAGGCCGAACCGGTCGCAGGCGGCGCGCAGCCGGTCCTGGTCCGGGGCCAGCGCGGCGAGCGCGGCGCGGTCGGCGACGGGCACCAGGATCCGCTCCCGGCCCACCCCGGCCACCCGCAGGTCCGGCCCGGCCGCGTCCGGTCCCAGACCCAGCGCGGGCAGCACCGAGGAGCGCTCGGCGCCGGTCGCCTCGCGCAGCTCGACCGGACCGGCCGGGAAGGCGGCCGTGAGCCGGTCCCCGTGCCGTTCGGCGCGGCCGTCGAAGACGCGCCGGGCGGTGTGCAGGGTGACCCGGTACGGCTCCCCGTCCCCGGTGCCGGCCCGCGCGGCGAGGAACGCCAGCGCGGCGACCGTGCCGTGCCCGCAGGCGGGAAGTTCCTCCTCCGCGGTGAAGAAGCGCAGGTCCGCCTCCGGGGCTCCGGGCCGGACACGCACGTACACGGCGTGCGAGGTGCCGTACTCGGCGGCGACGCGACGGCGCTCGGTGTCGCTCAGCGGCCGCTCCTCCAGCACCACCGCGGTGGGGCTGCCGCCCGTGCCGTCGCGCAGGCAGGCGTGGACGAGGGTCACGGGCGGCGTGCTCATCGGCGGTGCCCCGGACGGGCGTCGGTCACTTGCTGTCCTCCAACGTGGCGTACCCCGTGACAGCGGCCTTGTCGGACGTGTGGGCGCCCTCCTGGAGCTGGAAGAGGGAGCCGAAGGGGCGCTCGGCCAGCGGCAGCCGCCAGGCCCCGGCCTCCACCCGCGCGGTGTGGGACAGGCTACCGCGCAGCAGGGTCACCCCGGGCTCGTTGTGCGCCGCGTGCGGGCCGAAGTAGATGGGGTAGGCGTCGGCGGCGCGGTAGGCCGGCAGGAAGGCCCGGCGGTAGCGGTCCGAGAGGTTCTGCGCGGAGTAGTGCAGCAGCAGGCAGTGGATGAAGACCACGCTGCCCGCCGGCGCCTCGATCGGCACGGCCAGCGCCGGGTCGGGGGCGGCGTCGCCGCTCACCTTGCCGCGGAACCAGCCGTCGACGTAGTGGTCGGCCATGCCCTGCCGGTGCGAGCCGGGGATGGCGCGCAGGCAGGAGTTCTCGACGGTGGTGTCGTCCAGGTAGATCAGCGCCGTCACCAGGTCGGTGTTGGTGTGCGGGTAGTAGGCGAAGTCCTGGTGCCAGTCCACCTCGCTGCCGACCTGCGGCGCCTTGAGGTGCAGCTTGCTGTAGTGGAACAGGATGTCGGGGCCGATGAGCTGCTCGACGGCGTCGAGCAGCTTCGGGGCGGCCGCCGCCCGTTCGAACGCGGCGTGCTGCTTGGTGGGCGACCAGATCCGCCGGGCCATGCCGCGGTCCCCGGGCTCCACTTCGGCGACCGACCCGATGTCGGGGACACTCAGGATCTCGGTGATGGCGTTGTTCAGCTCGGCGACCTCGTCGGGGTCGAAGAGGCGCTCGGCCACGGCGAAGCCCTGCTCGCGATAGTCCTTCGCGAGCGCGGCCGGGTCGTATCCGGACATCGGTGGCGGTTCCTTCCAGAGGGGCTCGGTTGGTGGGTGTGCTCGGCCGGGCTCAGCCGACGGCTACCGCCGGTTCCCCGGCCTGCGCGGCTTCCCCGGCTTCCTCGACGACCGACGTGGTGACGCCCGCCTTGGCGAACTCCGCGAAGAACTCCGGGAAGGAGAGTCGGACCTCCTCGGAGCCGGTGTACCGGTTGGGCGACTGCATGCGCAGGCCGGCCACGAACAGCGACATGAAGATGCGGTGGTCGCCCCAGTGCGAGAAGGTGACGCCGCCGGGGTAGGTCGGCGCGCCGCGCACCTCGAAGCCGTCGCAGACGCCGTCGACGTACAGGGGCTCGATGTCGACGCCCGCCCGGGTCAGCTCGGTGACCATCGCCTCGATCCGGGAGGCCTTGTGGAAGGCCGTGACGCGGGCGCCGGTGACCCGCAGGGTGCCCTCGACATAGGCGCCGATGGCGGCCAGGGTGGGCACGATGTTCGGGCAGTCGGTGGCGTCGACGTGGAAGTCGCCGCGCAGACCCTCGGCGGGGCTGTCCACGGTCAGGGTGGCGGCGGCGCGGTCGAGCGTCATCCGCAGCCCGAGCCGCTCCAGGATGCCGATGATCGCCGACTCGCCCTGGGTGGTGGTGCCGTGCACATGGGTGAAGACCGTCCGCCCCGGGTACAGGGCGGCCGCGGCCAGCAGATAGGAGGCCGAGGTGTAGTCCTCGTGCACATGGACGTCCTGCGCCCGGTACCGGGAGGGCTCCACCCGGTAGTTGCGGTAGTCGTCGGAGGCGGTGACCTTGACGCCCGCCTGCCGCAGGGTGTGCAGGGTCTGCTCGATGTACGACTTCGAGTGGACCTGGCCGGCCACCTCGATCTCCACCGGCCGCTCGGCGAACGGCGCGGCGAACAGGATGGCGGTGATGAACTGCGAACTCACGTTGCCGGGCAGCCGGCAGCTGCCGCCCTTGAGCCGGCCGCCCCAGTTGACCACCGGCGCGTTGCCGTCGCGGCACACGGACTCGATGTCCGCGCCGAGTTCGCGCAAGGCGTCCAGCAGCGGTGACATGACGCGCTTGCACAGGGTCTCGTCACCGGTCACCACGACCGGTTCGGACAGCATGGAGGTCAGGGCCGTCAGGGTCCGGAACACCAGTCCGGAGCCCTTGGCCTGGATCATCGTCCGTCCGGGGTGCTTCAGCCCGCCGGACCCGGTGATCTCCAGGTGGCCGTCGTGTTCGACGATCTCGGCGCCCAGCGCACGGCAGGCGTTCTTCATCGTCTCGGTCTCGTCGCAGCGCAGGTCGTTGGCGATGCGCGAGCGGCCCTCGGCGAGGGTGCTCGCCAGGATCGCCCGCTGCGTCTCCGGCTTCGAGGAGGGGACACGGAACGTCCCCGAGAATTTCGCGATGGGTTCAACCCTCAGCAGCATTCCGTCTCCGGGTGCTCTCGGTCGTGGACGAGGACCGGGACGGGCGAGGGCCGCCCGTCCCGTCGGGCCGGGTCAGACGGCGGCCGACTCCTTGTGCTTGGCCACGGTGTCCTCGTAGATCTCCCGGAAGAACATGGCGAGGATCTCCTGGACGTCGTCCAGGTACTTGAACACCTTGCGGTAGTCCTCCTCGCTGAAGATCAGCTGCTCCAGGACCTTCCACATCTCCATGGAGTGGTCCTCGGTGGTGTCCACGTGGAGGTGGGCGGCCTGGCCCTTGACCTTCTCCTTGCCGAGCCGCTCCTGGAGGTTCTTCACGATCGCCGGCTGGAGCTTGGCCTGGGTGTACTCCACCAGGTAGTTGGAGACGACCGGGGCGAGCGGGCCCTCGTGCTCCAGCGCGTAGTAGAAGAAGCCCTCGAACAGGCGCGTGGACAGGTACGGCTCGGTGTTGTAGATCTCGTCCAGGGTGATGCCGGCCGACTCGCAGTCGCTGATGTACAGCTTGTCGTGGAGCATCTCGTCGGCCTGGTAGTGCGCGTAGTCGTGGGCGGCCTTGGGCGAGATCTGGGCGATCTTGTAGATGGCCTTGGACTGGCTGACGCGGGAGAGCCGGATCCGCCACACGTGCTCGATGAGGGTGCGCTTGTAGTAGGCCTCGTGGAGCTCCGGGTCCGTCATGTGGGAGGCGAACGGAACCGTGTTCTTCCACTCCTCCATCTTCTTGTCCATGTAGGCGTCCAGCTCCGCCTTCGCCTTGCGGCTCTGCTCCTCGTCGGCGAAGTACGGCTTCGGATGGGTGATCCCGGTGTTCTGCACGCGGTTCATCGCGGTCTCCTTGTGGTGTCGCCGGTCCGCCCCGCTCGGGTCGGCGGGCGGACGGGCGGAGGGACGGATCACAGCGGGAAGGACGGGTGGGTGGCGTCCGGCGCGGCGGCGGCCTCGGCGACCGCCTTCGCCACGTGCGGGGCCACCCCGTCGAAGATGTCGGGGACGATCCGGCCGCGGTCGAGCGCGGCCTCGTCGACCAGCTCGGCGATGGCCCGTGCGGCGGCGGTCTTCATCGCCTCGGTGATGCGGGGCGCCCCGGCGTCGAAGGCGCCCCGGAAGATGCCGGGGTAGCACAGCCCGCAGTCGATCTGGTTGGGCAGGTCGCTGCGGCCCGTGGCGAGGATCGCGGCGATGCCGTCGACCTCGTCCGGCAGGAACTCGGGGGAGGGGTTGGACAGGGCGAAGACGACCGGCCGCGCGGCCATGGTGCGCAGGTCCTCCGGGGCGAGCACACCCCGCCCGGCGTAGCCGACGAACACATCGGCGCCGGCCAGCACCGAGCGCAGCGAACCGGTCTCCTGCCCGGGGTTGGTGTGCTCGGCGAACCACCGCTTGGCGTCGCCGAGTCCGGCGAGGTCGGGGCGGCCGCGGTGCAGGGCGCCCTGGCGGTCGCAGGCGACGATGCGGCGCACCCCGGCGTCCATGAAGAGCCGGGCCGTCGAGGTGCCCGCGGCGCCGGTGCCGGCGATGACGACCTTGAGGCCGGCGAGGTCCTTGTCCACGACCTTGGCGGCGTTGATCAGCGCGGCGGTGGCGGCCACCGCCGTGGCGTGCTGGTCGTCGTGGAGGACGGGGATGTCCAGCTCGGCGCGGAGCCGGTCCTCGATGGCGAAGCAGCGCGGCGCGGCGATGTCCTCCAGCATGATGCCGCCGAAGGTCGGTGCCACGCAGGCGACCGTACGGACGATCTCGTCCACGTCATGGGTGTCGAGGCAGAGCGGGAAGGCGTCGATGCCCGCGAACTCCTTGAAGAGCAGCGCCTTGCCCTCCATGACGGGCAGCGCGGCCAGCGGACCGAGGTCGCCCAGGCCGGACACGGCGGTGCCGTCGGTGACGATGGCGACGGTGTTCCGCTTGACCGAGAAGCGGCGGGCCTCCTCGGGGTCGCGGGCGATCCGCTGGGCGACCCGGGTGAAGCCCGGGGTGTAGACGCGGGCCAGGTCCGTCCGGTCGCGCAGCGGGACGGTGGCACGGATCTCCAGCTTGCCGCCGGTGTGGAGGTCGAAGACCGGGTCGTTGGGGTCGTCGGTGCCGGTCGGCTCAGCGGTAGCGGACATGGAAATGCTCCGTCGCGTGGCGGTCGAGGAAGTCAACTTCGGCGGCGAGGTCGGCGGCCGCCACGTCCCACAGCGCGTCCATGAGACAGATCGCCCGGTCCGACTCGTCCAGCCGGGTGCCCGGCTCGACGTGCAGCTTCAGGATCCGGGGCGGGCGCGTGGGCGGGTCGAAGCCGATGGCGTCGACGGTCCGGCCCTTCTCCCCGTACTTGCTGAGGAACAGGGTGCCCCTGGTGGCGGTGCCGGCCCGGAGCGCCTCCAGCTGCGAGACCTCGGTGAGGCGGGCCAGGAAGGCGTCCGTGCCGTCGGCGGGCAGCAGCAGCGACTCGGTCCACAGCGACAGCAGCGAACACCCGGTCACCGCCTGCACGCTGGCGTCGATCAGGCTGCCGCCCATCCGCGGGTTGATCTCGATGATCTCCCAGCGTCGCCGGTCCGCCCAGTACTTGGCCTCGATGTGGAAGGCGCCCGCACTGAGCCCCAGCTCCCGTAGCGCGCCGAGGCAGCTGGAGACGAACTCGGCGCCCTCCAGCACGAGTTCGCGGTCCAGGCAGACCGGCGGGCTGATGGACATCGCCTCCAGTGTGGTCCGCGCGTGCCGCTCCACCCGCGCCTTCTCGTGCACGCACAGATGCCGGGCCTCGCCGCCGAGGACGACCGTCTCGAAGCTGAACTCCGGTCCCTCGACGTACTCCTCGACCAGGAAGTCGTACTGCTCCATGAAGATCGCCTGCATACGGCGGTCACTGCGCATCTGCTGCTGGATCGCCGGCAGGTCCGCCAGGTCCTTCGGATCCTCCAGGGTGAACGCCGCGAAGGACGACGCGCCGCGCACCGGCTTGACGAACCACCGGGTCGCGGGGTCGAGGTCGGGGACCGTGCCGGGGGTCAGCCGGGTGCCGCGCACCTGGCTCAGTCCGCGCTCGAAGAGGAACCGGCGCAGCTCGAACTTGTCCAGGCACAGCCGCAGCGCGGCCACGGCCGAGTCGTGCGCGCCGAGCAGCTGGTTCAGCTCGGCCATCAGCAGCCGGTAGCCCTCGAAGGTGGCGAGGGCCGCCTGGACCGTGTAGCCCCGCGTGGCGAGTTCGCGCACCGCCTTCTCGACGTCGCCGAAGCCGAGCACCGGGTCCTCGGTGACCACGCAGTCCGCGAGGTGCCGGCGGGACTCGGCCAGCGCCTCGGGGTGTTCCGGGCGGGAGCTGACGGCGACCAGCGGCAGACCGAGCCGCGCGGCCGCCGCCGCGGCCTCCTCGGTGAAGGACTTGCCTTGGTGCATCAGCAGCAGAACTGCTTTCTCCACGTGTGCACTTCCTTTGCATACGCACTGCACCGCGGGGGCGCAGCGAGCGAAGGGCGGGCGGTCAGCGAAGGACCCGGGTGATCCGGGCGCGCTGGAGTTCCGCGGTGGTGCGCTGGTGCTCCTGGAGGATCTCCACCAGCCGGCCGGCGCCGCCGTCGCGGCACGGGTCGACGACCGGCAGCCCGGTCTCCGCCTCCAGCTTCTCCGCCTCCCGCCGGAAGTCCTCGTCGGAGAACCCGGCGCTGTTGACGCTGACCGCGGCGACCTTCGCGGGCCGCTCGAAGACGGTCAGCTCCTCGTTCATCCGGATCAGCTCCGGCAGCGGGATGATGGGCGTGTCCCAGACCTTCGTACGCTCCGCGCCCAGCCGGTGGCAGAAGACCAGGACGTTCGGCAGGGAGCCGTGCAGGATGGCCAGGGCCACACCGCTCGCGCCGATGTGGTTGAGCGAGCCCTGCCCCTCCACGACCACCCAGTCGTTCCCGGCCGCGGCACCCAGCACCACCTGCTCCACGGCGCCGCCCATGAAGTCGCCCGGCACCCCGTCGACGGCGACACCGTGGCCGGAGATCATCATGCCGCTCTGCCCGGTCGCCGCGAACCCGGTGGCGATGCCCCGGCGGTTGGCCTCCTGCCAGATCTGGAGGCCCGTGGTCTTCTTGCCGATGTTGGAGTCGCTGCCGCAGGTGTGGATGATCCAGGTGTCCAGATCCAGCACCCGGGCCTTGTTCAGCGGGACCTCGGGGGCGTCCTTGGTCTCCCAGATGATGCTGCCGCTCTCGTCCGCGGCCCGCGCCAGCTCCGGGTCGGTGCGCAGCCGGAAGTGGATGGAGTTGATGATGTGCAGGCCGCCCCGCAGCGCGGACAGCAGATGCGGCCGCCAGTTCTCCGGCAGGTCGGCGGAGTGCAGCCCCTTGCCGATGACCAGCACCTCGGGGTGCAGGTGCTGCACGTCCTCCAGCCGGGCGACGACGGGGATCGAACCGCCGTAACCGAGCACGTCCTGCACGGTCTTGCCCGCCTGGGCGCTGTCGATCACGGCGGCGACACGGTCCGCGCGGTAGCGGAGGAGGGAGGCCGCGACCTTGCTCGTGAACAGGCCGAAGCACTCCTCGGCGAACACGACCAGCTTCTTGTCGACCAGCTCGGCATGGTTCGGCTGACTCACGCGTCTTCCTCCACGGATCGATGCTTGGACTGCGGACCGGTACTGCGGAACGGCGCTGTGGTGAATCGATACTGCGGTCGAGGGACGGACGGTTCCCCCAGGGTTAGGCGGCAGGTTCGGCCGTCAGCCGGTAGTCGTCGAGCACCCGTTGTACGGCGGCCTCGATCTGCTCCTGCGGCCCGCCCCGGAAGAGGAAGCGCCCGCCCTGGAGCGTCGCGTACGAGCCCGCCTGCTCGACCAGGACATCCCCCGGCTCGGGCACCAGCTCCCGGTAGAGGAAGGGGACCCGGCCGAGGAGCGGGGTCGCGGAGAGCACACGCTGCGGCAGCGGCCGCGGCCCCGGGATCGTCAGCCAGCCCCCGCTCCGGGACAGGTCGGGCGCGGGCGGCTGGACGGGCCGGCCCAGCAGGACGTCAACCCACAGCCGGAACAGGTTGACCCCGTGCACGTCGTGGATGACGTAAGGGACGTCCGCTCCCGGCACCCGCGCGCCGACCTCCAGGAACACCAGCTCCCGCCCGGTGTCGAACAGCTCCAGATGGAACGCGGAGCCGCGCAGGCCGAGCGCGCTCAGACAGCGCAGGGCGAAGTCCTCGCAGCGCGCCCGGACCTCCGGGTCCGTCTGGAGCACGGAACCCAGCGGCTCCCCGAGCAGCTCGAACCGCAGACAGGTGGAGAGGTAGCGCGAGGTGCACAGGAACAGCGGCTTGCCCGTCTGGTCCAGTACGCCGTCCACGTGCAGGATGTCGCCCTGGACGAACTCCTCCATCTCGTACCCGTCCAGGCTCTGCTGCGCGCACAGGGCACGCAGCTGACCGGCCGAGGCGATCTCGCGCACCCCGAGGCTGGACGCTCCCCGCTTCGGCTTGACGATCAGCGGGAAGCCCAGCTCCTCGGCGTCCGCGAGGACCTGGTCCGCCGAGCGGCACTCCGTCCAGCGCGGCACCCGCAGCCCGGCCTCGGCCAGGACGGACTTCATGACGGTCTTGTCGCGGAACCGGGCGGTCTGTTCGACCGTGGCACCGGGGATCCCATGCCGTTCGCGGATCGTCGCCGCCAGCTCCAGGAGGAACTCCGAGAACCCGATGACATGGTCGAACGGGCCCTCGGCGCGGACGATGCCGTCGACGTGTGCCAGCACGTCGTCCAGGTCGGTGAAGTCCGGTACGACGTGCACGCGGTCCGCGTCGGCCGGGATACCGCTTCGCCCCTTGTCGTCGCAGACATAGGTGACATGGTCCCGGTCCGGGTCGAAGAGGTCCTCGGGAGAGGCGAGTCGGTTCTCCCAGCGGCGGACGTCAGGGTGCCGGGACCACCGGTTCAGGAACAGGATCTTGCCCGACATGGAGAATGCCAGCCCTCACTGCTCGCGGTGTCCAGTGACAGGTGCGGCCGGTCGGCGACGCCGGCAGGTCGGCTCGACTCCGGCACAACGCCGCCGTCGTGCTCGCGGCGTCCCTCATCCTGTCAGCTGAGCAGCGCCCCCAGAATAGGACCTAAGTCCCAACTGTCCTTTGCTGCGGAAGGGTTGCGTCCGCACACGCGCCCATGCTGAGCGCGGTCAGGGGGCGGTCCGCGGCCGGGTGCGGTCCGACCAGCTCACGACGTACGGCATGAGCAGCCCGACGACCAGGAAGACACCGCCCATGGCGAGCCAGCCGGGACGCCCCCCGGCGATGCAGACCATGCTCAGCAGCGGCGGCCCCACCGCGTTCGACAGGCCCTGCCCGATGCCGTACAGGCCGGAGTACTGGCCCTGGGCGTGCGCCGGGGCGAGACCGAAGGACAGCTCGAACGAGGCCGCCGTGTGCCACAGTTCGCCGAAGGTGTGCACCACCACGCCCACCGCGACGACGGCCGCGGCCAGCCAGCCGGGCGCCCCGCCGGCCACCGCCATCAGGGCCATGCCCACCAGGAACGCCAGCCCCGCGCGGCGCACCGTGCGGCCGGCCGCCGCGTTGCCGTCGATGCCCCGGCTCGCCCGCACCTGGAGGCACACCACCAGCACCGTGTTGACGGCCACGCTCGCCCCGACGAACCACCGCGGCGCCTGGGTGTGCCCGATGATCCACAGGGGCAGGGCGAAGACCAGCACCTGGTTCTGGATGGACATGATCCCGTCCAGGGCGGTGAGCACCAGGTACGGCCGGTCCTTCAGGGCGGTCCAGCGGTCGCCCTCGGCCGGTGCGCCGACCGGCGGCAGGGACGGGATGCGGGTGGCGATGGCCGCGCAGACCAGGAAGGTGGCGGCGTTGCCGAGGACCAGCGCGAGATACGCGCCACGGGTGTCCAGCTGGACGACGACACCGGCGGCGAGCGCGCCGCACCCGGCGGCGATGTTGTTCAGGGCCCGCAGATAGGACCGGTACCGGGTGGGGTGGGGGGCGCCCACCGCGCGGGTCAGCGGTCCCCGGGCGGCCGTACCGGCCGAGTTGGCCAGTTCGACCAGGCACATGCAGACGACGAACCAGACGAAGGAGTGGACCAGGACCAGGGCCGCCATCGCGACGGCCTGGACGGCCAGCGCGCCCTGGTAGACCTCGCGCGGACCGCGCCGGTCCGCCAGGTGGCCCACGGGGACGCCGGCCACCAGGCCGACCAGGGCCGCGATGCCCAGGCCCGCGCCGACCTGGGCGACCGGTATGCCGACCGAGCGGGTGAAGAAGAGCGCGGCGCCGGTCATGAAGAGGCCGTTGCCGATCATGTTGACGAAGGTGGCGGCGGCCAGGGCGCGTTTGGGGCCCGGCTCGGGCAGCAGCCCGCGGGCCACCAGCCGGGACGGTAAGTCCCGGGTGCCGCTTCGCGCCGTACCGCCGGTCTGCTCTGTGGTGTCCATCGGCTCCCCTCGGGCACTACTGCTGCCCCGGCCGTGGGTTCCGCGCACCGGGGCCCCTCTGACTGATGTGACGGCACGGTAGCGGCCGGGGTCGACGTCCGCCGCGCGGCTCATGCCTTCCGGCTGGGGTCGGTGGTGCGCGGGTCCGGCCGCTCCTCGGCCGGGGGCCCGTCGGTGCCGTCCGGGCCGGGTGCCACCGTGCAGTCGCAGGGCGGGAGCGCGGACAGCGGGCCGCGGTCGGCCGACACGCGTGCGTAGGCCTCGGCCACCTGCCGCAGCCAGGCCAGCTCGTCGGCGAACTCGCTGCCGGACTGGCGCGAGCCGGGACCGGACCAGGTGCCGGAGGGCTGGTGGCCGGTCCGCTTCCGGCGTACGGTCAGCGCGAGGACCGCGGCCTCCAGGAGGACGTCCGTGTCGTCCCCCTGCCCCGGGCGCCAGGCGCGCAGCCCGGCCCGCAGCCGGTCCTCGCAGACGTCGCACACATAGGGGCGCAGCATCCGCTGGCCGTCCCTGATCTCGATGACCATCCGGTAGAGCCGGGTGTGCAGGTCCTTCGCGCACAGGGCGAACCGCGGGGAGCGGGGCTCCAGCAGGGCGATGCCCGGGGCGGCCTCGCACAGGGCCGACCAGAGGGGGTGCAGGGTGCGGTAGGACCTGTAGTGCTCCAGCCGGGTGGCGAGGCCCGTCCCCCAGCCGGGCAGGGTGTAGCCGAGCACGATCACCAGCGAGCCGGTGCTCGCCATGACCGGGCTCCACAGGACGGCCGCCTGGTCCCAGGCGGTCTGCCCGCACCAGCGGCCCACGAGTCCGACCAGCTTTCCTAGGATGAAGCCGAGGACGAAGAAGGCCCCGACCGCGGACAGCCGCAGCGACTGCGCGATCCGGGGCCGGGCCACGGCACGGGAGGAGGGCCAGACGTGCCGTGCCGTGTTCGCGAGGTTGAGCCCGTACGTGAGCAGGAACAGCAGCACATAGGCGCCGGCCGCCGGGCGGGTGGCGAAGTGCACCTCGAAGTCGACCGGGTGGGCGCCGGGCAGCGGGGCGGCGAGGAAGAGGGCGGTCATCGCGGCGATGGCCGACAGGTAGAGCGCGGCCACCCGGGGCAGCCGGCGTCTGGCCTCCTCGGGCGAGTGGAACCAGCCGGTCACCATCACGTGCGCGGACAGGGCGGCCAGCACGATGGAGCTGTGACCGAGGAGGGTGCCGAGGTTGGGCACCCCCGTCAGCCGGCCGAGCATGCGGTACGACACCGGGGCGAGGAAGAGATAGGCGATGCCGTTGAAGAGGCGGGTGCCGCACAGCGCGCGCAGCGCCAGGTTGCCCGGATCGCGCCTGAGGTCACGCCACTTGTAGCCGAAGGCGCTCAGGCTGATGACCCCGCTGAGGGTGTGGGTCCAGCTGAAGACGTGTTCCAGCGTGCTGGTCACCTCAGCGGACCGGTGGTGTGGCGGAGCGAGCGTTCCAGCCGGCCCACCAGGTCGCGCATGTCGGGCGGTACGGCGGCGGCGTCCAGCGGGGGACCGCTGACCAGCCGCAGCACCTGGGTGGCGAAGTACTCGGCGGCGTACTCGTCCGGGCGGCTGTAGTGGGTGCGGCCCAGCATGTGCCGGATGAGCGCGGGGTCGATGTCGTCGGGGAGGAGGGTGCCGCCGGGGACCTGGCCGCCGTCCCCGGCCGGGTCGGTGCCGGAGTGGCCCAGCAGCAGGTGGCCCAGCTCGTGGACGGCGACGTGGTTCTGGTGGGTGGGCGTGGTGTGCGCCTCGTAGAACACGTAGTCGACGGAGGCCGTCGAGACCAGGAGTCCGGCCGGGCCACTGGCCGGGAAGGCCAGTGGCGCCAGGCGGATCCTGCGTTGCCGCCGCTCGGACGTCTGACGGCAGAGGTCCTCCAGGGAAAAGGGGACGCTCAGATTCAGACCCTCGATCAGGCGGGTGCATTTCCGGCGCAGACCTCGGCGATTCATCATCGATCCCCCATCCACACGACACTGCTCAGGGTTCCATCATGTGACAGGGGATGCCCACAGAGAAAGATCCGGCCCGGCCGCCGGTTTTCGGTCAGGCGGCGAGACCGACCCGTTGGGCGTAGAGCGCGGCCTGGGTCCGGTCGCCCGCCCCGATCTTCGGATAGATGCCGCTGAGGTGGTTCTTGACGGTCTTTTCGGAGATCCCGAGCCTGCGGGCGATCAGCCGGTTGCTCAACCCCCGGGCCAGCAGCCGCAATACGCCCCGCTCGCGCGCGGTCAGTTCGCAGTCGGCGGGGGCTTCGTCCGCGTCGGCTCCGGTCAGCCCCAGCCGCAGGGCGTAGAGCGCGGCCTGGGTCCGGTCGTCGGCCCCGATCTTCGGATAGATGCCGCTGAGGTGGTTCTTGACGGTCTTTTCGGAGATGCCGAGTCTGCGGGCGATGAGCCGGTTGCTCAGCCCTTCGGCCAGTAAGCGCAGAACACCTGATTCCCGGCAGGTGAGTTCCGTGGTCAGTGCTTCTTCCACGTCGTGCTTCCCCCTTGTCGGTGTAAGGGCATGAGAAACAGCGACCCAGCGAATGCACGCGGAATATGACCGCACACGGCGCCGGGCGCCACTCGAAAGCCGCGCTGTTCTTCGGGATTCGTCTCCGGCCGTCCCTGCCGTAGGACGCAGATGCACTCAACGACCAGTGCACGCAAGCAGATTCGACGTGCTCATTACTTGCGGTAGTCTTCGAGCGATGTACCATGAAAGGCTCATCGAACTCTCGTGGAGCCTACGTCGCCGTCATCACCTCGTCAACTGGTGTGGCCGCCAAGACCCCCCACGCACGCCTCCAGTTGTCAGCGCAGAGACCAGAGGAGCAGGGACAAATGGGGACAGAAGCGATCGGATCGCTGGCTCAGCGGCTGAACCGCCTCTTCGAAACCGTCCACCCGCGTGGCCGCGGCCCCTTCAGTAACGAGGAGGTCGCCCGCGCCATCCGGGAACAGGGCAGCGATATCTCCAAGCAGTACATCGCCTATCTGCGCAAGGGTGAACGAGGAAATCCTCGCCTCCATCACCTCGACGCCCTGGCCACGTTCTTCGGGGTTCCCGTCTCGTACTTTTTCGACGACGAGTCGGCCGCGCGCACGGAGAAGAGACTGGAGGAACTCGCGGCCTGGCGGGACGCCGGCCTGACCCAGCAGGACGTGCAGTCGCTGGACCGTGCCGGGGTCACCGGTGTGGCCATGCGCGCGGTGGGGCTGTCGCCGAAAGGCCTGGAATTCGCCAAGGCGGTTCTGGACCAGCTGCGCGAGATGGAGGGGCTGGAGCCGGGGCAGGACGGCCCGGGACGCCCGAGCGCCGAAGACGCCTGAGGAGTGAAGGGTGCCCGAGGACCGAAGGCGCCCGTACACAGCCGCGGCCACCACCGTCGCCGGGGCTGTGCCGCTGTCCGTCGCCAGGCCTGCGCGAACCGCACGACAGGCGCCGGACACGCGAAGGGGCCCGCTCCCCGCCCCGCACCGGGGAGGAGCCGGCCCATGCGCCCACCCGTGGGCAGCCCGCGTCAGGGGGCCACGAGCACCTGCGCCGAGTAGCTGAGGCCCGACCCGAAGCCGGCCGTGAGCACCAGCGCCCCGGGCCTGATCCGGCCGGCGGCGATCAGGGTGTCCAGCGCGAGCGGGATCGAGGCGCCGGAGACGTTCCCGTCGTCCCGTACCGTCCGCGCCACCTCGACCGAGGCCGGCAGCCCCATCGCCTTCACCGCCGCGTCGATGATCCGCACATTGGCCTGGTGCGGGATGAAGGCCTCGATGTCGTGCACCGTCACCCCGGCCGCGCGCAGCGCCCGCTCGCACACCTCGCCGACGGCGCCGATCGCCCAGCGGAAGACCTCCTGACCCGCCATCTCCAGGAACGGCCAGCGCACCAGGCGGTCCTCGCGCAGCTCCGCGAAGGACCGGCTCTGCTCGATGGCCCGCAGATGGTCGGTGTCGGTGCCCCACACCGCGCGCCCGATCCCCGGCTCGTCCGCGGGGCCGACCACGGCGGCCCCCGCCCCGTCACCGAAGATGAACGCCGTCGAGCGGTCGTACGGGTCGACGATGTCGCTCATCCGCTCCGCGCCCACCACCAGCACGTACTCCGCCTGCCGGCTCGCCACCAGGCTGCCCGCCACGGCCAGGCCGTGGGAGAACCCGGCGCAGGCCGCGCCGAGGTCGAAGGCGGCCGCCCCGCGCGCTCCCAGCTCCGCGGCGCAGGCCGCCGCCGCGGGCGGCGCCTGGTGCAGGTACGACATCGTGCACAGGGTGACGCAGGAGACGTCCGCCGGGGTGAGACCGGCCGCGCTCAGCGCCTTCTCGGCGGCCCGTGCCGCCATGACGGGCACCGTTTCGCCGGGCTCGGCGAAATGCCGGGTCATAATCCCGGACCGGGCCTCGATCCATGCACTGTCGGAATCGATGAACCTGCATATCTCTTCATTTCCGACCACCCGGCCCGGGCGATACGAGCCCACCCCCAGAAGGCGGGCATATCGGCTGGGTGAGGATTCGATTTCAGTGATCATCGACGTCATCAATCCAATCGTGGATCGGTGCCCCCGGACATTTTTTCATCAAACGTCGGCCCATTGGCGGCTGTCAAGGAAGAAAAGGCCGGGACGTTTGTCTCATTGCTTCTCAGGTTTCCAACTCGCAGCATGGAGAGGCGTGTTGCGGCTCATCGGAGGTGCTGCCAGACTGGCGGCCTCATGTCCGGCGCTCACATGGAGGAGCGAAGTGTCAGAGGTACATGCCCCCACCACACACACCGCCACGCTCGAATGGCGGGACCAGGGGCCGCTTTTCGCCACCCAGGCCGACGCGACGGGACTGTCATATCTGCGTGGGCTGGTCTCCGGTGAGATCGTCGCGCCGCCCGTCGCACAAGTCCTCGGCATCGCCGTCGTCAAAGCCGACCCCGGCACCGTGCAGTTCACCATGCCGGTCAAGAACTTCTTCACCAACCATCTGGGACTGCTCTCCGGTGGCATCCTGTCGACCCTCATCGACTCCGCCCTCGGCTGCGCGATCCTCTCCGCGATCCCCGAGGACAAGGACATCGTCACCCTCGATCTGAACGTGGACTTCCTGCGCCCGGTGCACGAGGCGTCCGGTCTGGTCACCGTCGACGCCGAGGTCGTGCACCTGGGGCGCAACCGCGGCCTGGCGAGCTGCCGCGTGGTGGACTCCGACGGCAAGCTGTGCGCCGTGGGCAAGAGCAGCTGCCTGGTGCGGAGCAAGCGCCCCGCGGCCCCGGCCGGCCCGGAGGGAGACCGATGAGCGGCGCGGCGCCCGACCTCGTGGTCGGCCAGGTGCTGCGCGAACAGCGGCTCATCACCGTCGAGGACATCACCGCCTTCGCCGACCTCGCGGGCGACCGCGGCCGGCACCATCTGCCCGACGAGGGCCGGGCCATGGCCCATGGACTGCTCACCGCCTCGCTCGCCACGAAGATCGGCGGCAGCCTGCACTTCATCGCGCGCCGCATGGGCTGGGAGTTCCTGAAGCCGGTCTGGTCGGGCGACACGATCACCGCGGAGGTGACCGTGCGCGCGCTGAAGGAGGTCCGTTCGGGGACGGCGGTGGAGTTCGACATCGAGATCCTCAACCAGGACGGGGAGACGGTGCTGCGCGGCGACAGCACGGGCGTGATCCGCCACTGACGCCCCCCGCCGCTCCGCCCGGCCACCTCGTGCCGGGCACCCCTGGCCGCCCGCGAGCCCCCGATGCCCCACCGGCACGCCGGACTCAGGCTTCGCCGGGGCGATGTCACGCCACCCCCGCCTCTTCGCCCCACGGTTCCGCTGCCCCCGCAGGGTCCATCTCCGGGCCGTCACGGGAACAGGGCGCCCGGTGCGTCGTACGCCGTTCGGCCGGCGGGGCACCTCAGTGCTCCGGCGGCCGGGGGCGGGCGTCCCGCAGGGCCGCGAGGACGCGGTCGGCGGGGACGGTGCGGCGGACCGGCGGCAGCCGGCCGGGGGCGCAGACCGCGGTCACCCGGCCCGCCCGGCAGGACCACCACACACGGAGTTCACCGTGCCGCGCGCCGGCCACCCGCACCCGGAGCCGGCCGTCGGCGCCCCGGCTCAGCGGATAGTCGCGCAACGACGGGGAAGGCCCGCGGTACGCCTTGAGCGCGGCCTCCTTGCAGGCCGCGAGGACCGTGGCGAGCAGCCCGGGCGGCAGCGGCCGGCGCGGCCTCCCCGGCACCACGCACGGCGTCTCGTCCGGACCGAGCAGCCTCTTCAGCAGGATGCCGTTGCGGGCGTCCACCGGCTCCACGTCCACCCCGACGACCGGCCGGCCCGGCTCCCCGTACCCGACCGCGCAGGCGGCCAGCTGCCCGGAGTGGGCCAGCGAGACGACCAGCCCGGGCGGCGCCCCCCACAGCAGGGGAGCACCACCCGGGCCGGGCAGGATCTGGGCGCCGGGCACCCCGGTGGTCCAGCGCACCGCCGCCTTCGCCGTGAGCCGGGTACGGACCCACTCGGCGCGCCGGCCGCCGCTCAGCCCCGCGGCATGGGCCCGCTCCCGCTCCCCGAGCAGCTCCTCGGGCGCGGACCGGCCGGCCCAGTCGCAGCCGACCACCAGGGTCCGGGCGCCGTCCGGGTTCACCGCACGCGCCGGATCGCCTGCACGAAGGAGGCCAGATCCGCCACGCTCGGCTCGCCGGGCGTGTCCACGAAGCCGCGCACCAGCCGCACCACCGCGTCGTACGACTCGGTGTGGTCGTAGGAGGTGGCGTCGGCGACCTTCAGGGACCAGCGCCAGTACCCCTTCATGGTGTCGGCGAGCGGCATCCGGAAGGTGGCGATGACGTCCTTGAGCCCGGGGACGGCCGCGGCGCCGTCCCTGGCCACGTACGCGCCGACCAGGTTGCTGTAGAAGGCGAAGTGCCGCGCCTCGTCCCGGGCGAGCCGGCCGAGCAGGTCCTTCAGGAAGGGCTCGCTGACCGTCTCCCGGAACCGCTGGTAGAACAGCTGCGTCGCCTTCTCCTGCACCAGCGTGTACGTGAAGGACTGCACCGGATGCTCATAGGGCAGCGTGAACTTCTTGCGCCCCTCCTCCGCGAGGTCCGCGAGCACCTGTTCCCGGGTCGCCATGCCGGTCTCGACCTGGTAGCGGCTGAGCGCCGAGGCGTGCCGCTCCTCGTCGTTGGCCCAGGCGACCAGGAAGCGGAAGTACTCCCGGTTGAACCCGAACCGCTCCAGCTCCTGCTCGGCACCGCCGACCGGGAACGCCTCCAGGAAGTGGGACAGATAGCCCGGGATGTGGTCCTCGACGAAGGTGATGAACCGCACCGCGGACCGGTCGGCCTCGGTGAGCCGCTCCGGCCGCAGCCCGTCCCAGTCCAGCTCGGCGAGGGTCCAGGTCCGCTCCCCGGCCCGGGTCACCGCCTGGTCGACGAGCTCGTGCATCTCCAGCGCGGGCAGCAGATCGTCCAGTACGGCCGTCTCGGTCATGTCGCCGTCCTGGGGCCGAGCCGGGTCTTCGAGGCGGTGAGGGCGTAGTGCTTGGAGGTGTAGCCCCAGCCGGCGTTGGCCGTGCGCAGATACCGCAGCAGCGGCTCGGTCATCCCGGGGGCGACCGCCTCGATCCGGTCGCTGTTGGCCTCCGCGCGGCGGTGCCAGTCCTCGATGGTGCGGTGGTAGTGGGCGGTGAGGTCGTCCAGCGCCTCCAGGCTGAAGCCCGCCGACTCGGCCGCCCCCACCAGGTGGGAGAAGGGCACCATGTCGGCGAAACCGAAGATGGTCTCGGTGACGTGCTTGGTGCCCGGCCGGTCGGCGAACTCCCGGTACACCTCCGCGCTGCGGAAGCAGCTCTCGGAGAGGTAGAGCCGGCCCTGGCGGCGCAGCGAGCCGTACACCTTGCGCAGCACGGCCACCCGGTCCGGCATGTGGATGATCGACCCGAGCATGGTCGCCGCGTCGTAGCGCCCGTCGATCTCCAGGTCGGTGTAGGAGCCGACCCGGATGTCGACCCGGCCGGCCAGCTTGAGCTTGGCGGCCTGCTCCCGGATGTACTCGGCCTGCGGCCCGCTGGGGGTCACACCGGTGACCTCGCAGCCGTACTCCTGGGCCATGAACAGGGTGAGGCTGCCCCAGCCGCAGCCGATGTCGAGGAGGCACTCGCCGCCGCGCAGCTGGAGGCGCTCGGCCACGAAGTGCAGCTTGGCGGTCTGCGCCTCCTCCAGGGTCGCGTCCGGCGTGCGGTACAGGCCCGAGCTGTACTTGACCCGCTCGTCCAGGAAGGCCCGGAAGACCTCGGGGGGCAGCTCGTAGTGCTCGTTGGTGGCCCGCTTCGCCTCCTCCGGGGGCAGCGCGAGGTCGCCGTCGCGGCCCGCGTGGAGGGTGGGGCCGGCGTCCGCGTGGGTGGTCATCGGCCCTCCGTGCCGGCCTGGGCGAGCACCAGGCCGGTGAGCTGGCGCGGGGTACGGACGTCGAAGATGTCCTCGTCCTCGAACTCGACGTCGTAGACCCGCTCGATCTGCGCGACCACCCGGAGCAGGCGCACCGAGTCGGCGCCGGGCAGCTCCTTCAGAACGGTGTCCGCGGCGATCTCGCCGATGTCGATGCCGAGTTCCTTGGCGGTCTGGGAGCGCACCTCGTCCAGTACGGCGGACTCCTGGAGGGACACGGACCGCGGGTCGGTCTGCTGGGACATGGTCATCCAATCGCGTGGTCGAAGTAGTGTGCGAGCCGGTCGCGGTCGGCGCCGGCCAGGCCCATGTGGCCCTCGGCCTGCTCCGAACTGATGGGCTGGTAGGCAGAACTGGCCATGACGTGCGGGGTGCCGTCCGCGTCGAGGACATCCGCCTCCGCGTGCACCACGCCGTTGGCCTCCCGGGTGATGCGGGCGACGGCCCGGTAGGGGACGCCGACCTGGAGCGGGCGCAGGAACTTGGTGCGCAGGGTGACCGAGAAGGCCAGCATGCCCAGGTCGAGGGCGATCAGATCGCCCATCAGCTCGTCCACCAGCACGCTGACGATGCCGCCGTGCACCACCGAGGGGTAGGAGGCGTACTCGTCGGAGAAGGTGATGTCGGTGGCGAGCCGGCCGTCGTCCAGGCGGAACATCTTCAGCGCCAGGCCGATCCGGTTCCGCGGCGAGCAGCCGAAGCAGGCGAAGCGGGGCTCCTCCAGCCAGGGCAGCTCGACCGGGGTGCCCTCGGGGAGGGCGGTGGCCGTGGCCGTGGGGGTGCCCTGCTCGGCCATCACGCCTCGTTCCCGGCGGTGGCCAGCTCGGCGAGCAGACGCCGGATGTCGCGGAGCTTCTCCACCGGGCGGCCGGTCAGCTCGGTCAGCGTGTTGAACAGCTGCCGGTGGATCCGGTCCCACTCGGTGCCGTCGTCGACCTCGCCGAAGTAGCGGAAGACCTCGTCGATGGTGACATGGCCGTCGAGTTCGGGGAGGTTGCCCTTGAACTTGCTGACCGGGTGGTTGTAACGCCCCTCGGGGTCGGCCATGTAGACGTAGAAGGTCTCCAGGACCGACGGCAGCTCCTCCGGGCGCTGGGCCAGCCGGCGGGCGGTGTAGTGGATGAACTCCCGCGCGTGCCGCGCCTCGTCACCGCTCGCCCGCTTCATGATCTTGGCGATGACCGGCTCCTCGGCGAACCGGCTCACGCACTTGTACATGTGGTTGGTGGCGATCTCGGAGATGATGTTGGTGGCGAGCGTCGCCGACGGGGTGATGCCCGGCGGGTACGGCGCACGCATGGCGTTGATCTGCTCGTAGCCGACATCGGTGCCGGCCAGCCGCAGCCACTTCTTGAACGCCAGGTGGTGCTGGAGCTCCTGGTAGCCCCACAGGCAGACGAAGGCCGAGAAGTCGTAGTCGTCCACGAACTCGTTGAAGAAGCCGTGCTGCGCGGCGATCGAGTTGGACTCGCCCATGACGGCACCCATGGCGAAGGCGACGTACTCGGGCTTCACCAGGTCGGGCCGGAACTCGTCCCAGGGGATGTCGCTCATCTCCCAGGAGGCGGACTGGTACACGGGGAAGACGTCGTAGCTGTGCAGCGGCTCCGCGTCGGGGTCGCGGGCGGCCTCGATCCTGTACGGGGTGGTCACGGGTGTCCTCCGGTTCGGTTCCGGGTCGTGCCGGTTCGATCGGTCCTCGGTCCGGGGCCGGCGGCGGCCCGGACGACAGTCGCTAGGCGTTCTCGGCGGCGGTGCCGGCGGTCTCGGCGGCCAGCTCGGCCAGCCGTTCCCGGGTGCGGGAGCGCTGCCACTTGCCGCTGGTGGTACGGGTGATCCAGCGCGGTTTGACCAGATGCACCCGGACGTCGGTGAAGTCCATCTCCCGTACGACCCGGGCGGCGATCTCGGCCTCCAGGCCGGGGCCGTCCTGCTTGGGGTCGGCCTCGACGACCACACGGACCACCTCGCGGCCGTCCTCCGCCACATCGGAGAAGGCCACGCAGCGCTTGCGGTAGACGCCGGGCACCTCGCGGGCGACGGCCTCGATGTCGTCGGGGAAGTAGTTCTGGCCCCGGACGATGACCATGTCCTTGGTGCGCCCGGTGACGAACAGGTCGCCGTCGTGCTGGAAGCCGACGTCCCCGGTGCGGAACCAGCGCCCGTCGAAGGCGGCCGCGGTGGCCTCGGGCGCGTTGTAGTAGCCGGAGGTCACGGCCGGTCCCGCGATCTGCACCTCGCCCAGCTCGCCGGGCCCGCACACCCGGCCGTCCTCGGTGACCAGCCGCACCTCGAGCTGGTGCACCGGGCTGCCGAGCGCCACCGCGTCCTTCGCGCCCTCCGCACCGCGCTCCACGGGCACCACCCGTCCGGTGGCGGCCAGTTCGGCCCGGTCCAGGGAGAGGATGCGGGGCGTGGTGCCGGGCCGGGGGAAGGTGATGCCGAGGGTCGCCTCGGCCATGCCGTACACCGGGTACATGACGGTGTCCCGCAGGCCCGCCGGCGCGAGATGGGTGGTGAAGCGCTCGACGGTGGCGGCGCTCACCGGCTCCGCCCCGTTGAAGGCGAGCCGCCAGGCGGACAGGTCCAGCTCCTTGACCAGTTCCGGTGGCGTGGAGTCCACGAACTGCTCGTACGAGAAGTTGGGGCCGGTCATCACCGTGCCGCGGTGCTCGGCGAAGTAGCTCAGCAGCTGCGCGGGGCGGCGCAGGAACGCGGTCGGGGTGAACACGTGCACGTCGGCGCCGTTGAGCAGATGCGAGAAGAGGCCGACCAGACCCATGTCGTGGAAGGTGGGCACCCACTGCATGAAGACGTCGTCCGGGCTGAACTCCCCGGAGACCGCGCAGGCCAGCACACCGGCCGCCATGGCGCTCTGGGTGAGCATCACGCCCTTGGGGGCGCTGGTGCTGCCCGAGGTGAACTGTACGACCGACAGGGCGGCCGGGTCGACGGCGGGCAGCCGGTGCGCGTCACCGGGGACGGACACCTCGGGGTCGATGAGGACCAGGCCCGGTATCTGCTCCGCGAGGAGGGCGCCGAGGCTCTGGAAGGCGGTACCGAGGACGAGGTGGCGGATGCCGGCGACGCCCAGGATGCGGGCCAGCCGGCGGGCGGTGCCCTGCTCGTCGCCGAAGCCGGCGGGCAGCGGCAGGACGCTGCACGCGGCCCCGGCCCGCTGCGCCCCGAAGAAGAGGCTGAGGAAGCGGGCGTCCGTGGGGACGAGGAGGCCGACGATGGTGCCGGGACCGACCCCGTGCTCCATCAGACCGAGCGCGCACCGCAGCGAGGACTCGGCGAGCTCGGCGGCCGAGATGCGCTCCTCGCTGCCGGGGAAGACGGCCACGGCGTCGGGCGAGGCCTTGGTGTGGTTCAGAAAGCATTCGGTGAGGGTGTCGCCGGACAACAGGGGGCTGCGCAAGGGGGGTTCCTTTCTTCCCTGAGCCGTGTGAAATCAGGGCACCAGATCGACACGCAACTCGGTCAGTCCGCGGAAATTGACGTGCGGGCGCCAGACGACGTCCTCGGTGCTGAGGGAGATCCGGCTGTAGCGCCGCAGCAGCTCGTTGAAGACGAGCCGTCCCTCCAGCTTCCCGAGCAGCGCGCCGATGCAGTAGTGCGGACCGCCGCCGAAAGCCAGCGGCTTGATGTCGGTACGGGTCATGTCGAGGGCGTCCGGGCGCTCGTACCGGCGCGGATCGCGATTGGCGGCACCGAGCAGGATCATCAATTTCGACCCGGCCGGAATGGTCTTGCCGCCGACCTCGACATCCGCGGTGGTGATCCGGGCGACGAGCTGCACCGGGGCGTCGTACCGGACGAATTCGTCGACGCCTTCCTCGATGAGATCGGGATTCTCCCGCAGCTTCTGCATCTGCTCCGGGTGCCGCAGCAGGGCCAGCGTGCCGTTGCCGATGAGATTGACCGTCGTCTCGTGACCGGCGTTGAACAGCAGCAGGACGTTGGCGATGATCTCGTCGTCGGAGAGCCGCTCGCCGTCCACCTCCGCCAGCATCAGCCGGGACAGGATGTCGTCCTGCGGTTCGCTGCGCCGCTTGGCGAGATGCTCGGCGATATAGGCGCGGAACTCGACCACCGAGGTGTTCATGGCCTGCTGCGTCGCGTCGTCCAGGGCGGGGTCGACGACATGCCCGATGGCCTCGGTCCACCGCCGGCACTGGTCCCGGTCCTCCACCGGCAGCCCGACGAGCCCGCAGATCACGGTCACCGGCAGGGGCAGCGCGAGGGCGTCGATGAGATCGATACCCTCCCCGGCGCCCATATCGGCCAGCACCTTCTCCAGGATCTGTGAAATACGGGGACGCATGTCCAGGATGGAACGCGCATTGAACACCGGATTCACCAGACCGCGGATACGCCGGTGTGATCCGCCGTCCAGCATGAGCATCCACATCCGGGTGTCCGTCACCACGGGACTCTCCCAGCCGCCCCGATGCTCCGCCCACTTCTTGTCCCGGTGGAATTCACTGGTGAGTCGCGGATCGCGGAGGAGCTGCGCGGCCTCGTCATATCCGGAAACGACCCAGAAACCGAAGGGCGTCTGATGGACCGGTTCCGCCTCACGCAGTCGCGCATAGAAGGGATAGGGGTCGCTGCGCATCCTGGGATCACGCGGGTTATAGAGAATCTCCGCTTTCGCTGCGTCCATGACGGGACAGCGTGGCAGGGCTGCTCGCACCCCATCAATAGGACCAAGGTCCCACCGCCGACCCGCTGATAACCGGCGCGAGGTGCGGTCTAATGCGTAGGCGCGAGGGTCGTGGCCTGTGCGTGGGGGAGGGGGCTGGGGGAGCTGTGGTGGGCGACCCGGGGTCCCGCGGGGAGGTCGCGACGAAGGGGGCGCCGGTGTACGACCTTACTGCGCACGGCGTACGGCGGCGGGCCGGCCGGCGGCCGCGGGCACCCTACGGGCCCTGTCTGCGCGCGACCCTGATGTGATGAGCGCCACACCCTCACCCCCGGTGGTGCCGCCGCCCACCCACCCTCACCCCCCTTGTCTGCTCGCGCTCAATCGCTGTACGGCCGCCTGACGGCCTCTTCGGTGACCGGAGGCCAAAAACGCCCCCCGAACCCGGAGAGCTTTCTGAATAAGTACGCGCATAAGTACTGCCGATAATTCAGCACGCCGCCCGCTACTCCCAAGTCCCGTCCACCTGCGACTACTTGGCGCGCTAGGCTGTGCCCGCTGCTCCTGTTCCCCCTGATGTCCCGGCTGACGGCCGGGGTGGTTGGAGCACTCCGAGAAGGAGTGCCCTGGAAGAGGGGAGCAGCCATGAGGGTTCGATCGTTCAGGAAGGCCGGAAAGCGCTGGCCGGGGCAGGACCGCTGTCAGGTGACCCTGTCGGTGCTCAGCCTTCTCGTGGCGGTCGCCGCTCTCGTGGAGCAGGTGACGCGGTGATTCCGGCCGCCCGTTAAACGGCCGGAACCACCGCCGCTCCACGGGCATGGTCCGGTCTGGCGGCAACCGGGCCGGACCGTGCTCGGGAGCCGACCTTGCGGGACTGTGGTGCCCCAGGCCGAAGTTGAGCAACAAGTCGGCCTACTTGTTGCTCAACTTGTTGGACAACACAAAGCTACACGCATACAGGAACGGCCCGTATGGGGCTGGGGCATGTGTGACGGCCGGCATGCGCCCGGTGCCGGCGTCGTTCGGATGCGGCGCGGTCTACTCGTACACGGTCGCCGCTTGCAGAGCCCGGGCGAAGAACGCACAGTCACCGCCGGACGGCAACTCCCGGCCGGCAGCGACGCCTTCTCGGCGGTAGCCTGCCTCGGCTCGGGCTGCTCCACGGCGTGGCTGACGGTGATCTCGACGACGGCCATGCGGTTCATGACGCTCGCCCGGACCCGCGTCGCCGAGGGTCCCTGCGGGCTTCCGTGCTGCCCAGCCGGCCACAGCTTGCCTATGGTGAAGCTGGTATGAGGCTGGAGGTAAGTTTCTGATTGTCGATTCGATAAACATCACATTGAATATACCGAAAGCCTGAATTCCAATCACTCTGGTCATTCATTCCGGCGAGTAGATCATAATTTCCCGTCCTGTAGGTGCGGTAGCGTCGCTGACAGAGTGCTGTACTGTTATCGTTGGCCGTCTTATACGGGGTCGTTGCGGGAACCTTTACGAAGCCTACCGTTTGCTCATCATGAGGCGAGCTGCATTTAGCCAGATAAGAGGCGGTAATGTTGCCCGATTTATCTGTTTGGTCGACATAGCAGTCACCGATCTGCGAGTTCTGTAGGTAGATCTGTTCTCCTAGTTTACGGAATTTACCCACATCTCCGGTTGTGGGTACCGTTTTGTCGAAGACTAGGCAGGCGGTTTTGTGTACCCCGTTTCGCCAACCCTGGTCTGTTGGTGGCAATGAGTAGGGCTGGGCATCGGCCATTGCGTTGACCGTGTCCTTCACGTCTGACATGCATCGGTTATAGCCATTAGCTTGGGCGTCCGAGACCGATGTGGCGACATCGGACGCTAGCACTTGCCCGTCAGGGATATCGTTCGTACAGTCCACCAGAGTCAGTTGTGGTAGTTCTGTGAATTTTCCACTTCTCCAGTGAGCTGTAACACAGTCGCCGGGGCGCAACTCCTGTAGCAGTCCGACGGCGTCTCCGTATGGTTTAAGAGGGCCAGCCACCGAGGGGCTTTGTGGCGGCCTGGAATTGGGTGGCTGTGTTGTGGAACCAAGCGTTACTGTCAACCATGAAACCAGGCCGACGGCAAGTGTTGCCGCTGTGAGGAAAATTGCGCGGCGGGAAATTCGCTTCTTCGCTCGACCGGGTCTGTCTTCGGCTGATTTACGCTGCTGCGGCCAACGCAATGTTGGCATATGGGAGTTGACTGGATGCTGCTTTGAGTTCGAGTGCTTTGCCGCGGGGTGGCTGGTCTGTGTGACGGTTGTCTGTAGCGTTCGTGGGCCTTCGGTTGTGAGTCGCGTGAGCAGGTCTGTTGCTGCGTCGGGGCGAAGTCTCTGGGCCGGGTCTTTCGCTAGCAGCTCCAGAAGGATGGGCGCCAGGTTGCCCGCTCGGCGTGGTGGCGTGGGGTCTTCGGTGAGCAGTGCGGTGAGCGTGCCGACGGGAGTGCCACGGTCAAAGGGGCCTCGCCCCTCGACCGCAAAGTAGAGAGTCGCTCCGAGTGAGAATATGTCCGATGCGGGCGTCGGGTCCTCACCGCGGGCACGTTCCGGAGCCAGGTAACCGGGGGTCCCGATGATTCCCGTGGCCGTGGTCAAGCGAGGCTCACCGGCGTCCTCCCGAAGCGAAATGCCGTAGTCGGTCAGAAGTATCCGTCCATTCCCTGCACTGCTGACGTCGTGAGGGTCGAGACTGGTGACCAAGACGTTCGATGGCTTGACATCCCGGTGCAGAATGTGCAACTGATGGCCCGTAGTCAAAGCATCAAGTAGCGCCAGGCCAATACGAGCCGTAACAGCTCGCGACACCGGACCGTCATCGCGGACCACTGCCTCAAGATCTCGCGCACCAGGCACGTACTCCATGACGATCCACGGCAAATCCTCGTCGACGGCGCAGTCATACACGGTAATCACGTGAGGATTACCGCGGAGTCGTGCTGCGTGCCGTGCCTCGCTGCGGGCTCTGGCGATGCGTGCATTCAGCTCGTGTTCAGAGAGGTCTGGTGGGAGGGCTAGTTCCTTGAGGGCGACTTCACAGTCCAGCTCCTGGTCATGGGCGAGCCAGACACGACCCATACCACCGGCGCCTAGGTTGCCCAGCAATCGGTAGCGCCTGGCAATGACGCGGCCTGCGGCGTCGCCTATCGTCGCCATACCAGCTTCCGCCTGGTCGTGCAAATCAGATCTACTATTATTTTGCCCCTACCTCTAGCTGAGCGCATGTTGCCACGACGTACCCCTTCTCCGACGGGAAGGCGACTGATTGCTGTGCGGGCGGGCCGGTCGGCTGCCTTGCGCGCGGTGAGCGGAGCGAGTTGCCTTGTTGGGAGGAGAGAAGGCCTTTATTTCCCTGGGATGAGGTGCTCGTCGTCGTGGCTGTGGATGTGCAGGCCATGCGGTTCAAGGCGTCCGGCAGTCTCATCACGAGGCCTCGATCATGCGCTCGCTGATCCTGAGGAGTGAGCAAGGAGACGGCAGTGGACTCGCGATGCCCACATGGACAAGCGGTCGCTGCTGAACCCCGAGCAGACGGCGGCCATCCTCGACTGGATACGGCGCCGGCCGTGCGGCGGCAAGCGGCTCCACGCCTTCTTCGTCACGCTGTACCACTGCGGCCCCCGGCCCGAGGTAGCCGTCGCCATGTGGGTGGAGGACGTGACCTGCCCGAGCCTGGCGTCGGCGACCAGTGGTGCGAGCTGCTGATCCACACGGCGACTCCGGAGGTCGGGAAGCAGTGGACCGACGCGCGGGGCGGATCCGCGTGCAACGCGACCTGAAGGGCCGTGCGGAGGGCGAGACGCTCACGGTGCCCAGGTGGCCGAGTGGGCCGGGAACAGCGTCGCCGTGTTGCTGGCGACGTACGCCCGGTGCATCGACGGGCAGCTGCCGGACCTGAAGCGGCGGCTGGAAGCCGCGGGCGATCTCCCGGACACGGAGCTGCCGGGTGCTGGCTGATCTTGCACCGGTCGAGGACTCCGGCGCGCAGGCGACACGAGCGCCCGTGAAGGCTTGGGGCAGCCGGAGCTGCTCGGGGTCTCTCCTTGATCACCAAGGGGCCGTCCAAGGCCGCGGCGCGCCACCCCGCACCCACCCTGACCAGCACAAAGCCCTCCCAGGTGGGAGGGCTGTCGCGGCGCCCCCGGCAGGACTCGAACCTGCGGCCAAGCGCTTAGAAGGCGCCTGCTCTATCCGCTGAGCTACGGGGGCCTGGTGGACGGGACCAAGGATAAAGCTCCCTGTTCCTCGACCCTGTCGCTTCGCCTCCGTGGCTCGATGTGGAGGTTCGGTGAAGCGGTCCTGATAATCGCAGGCAGGTACGAATCGTGCAGTGCTTTTGGCGTCCGGCGCCACCGGGTGTTGTGCACTCGTTATGCCTGGGCCGCGCCCGTGTCCCACTAGTCCCTTCTGCCCCTTCTGCGCCGTCGGCGCGCAGACAACGCCATATGCTTCAGAATTCCCCTAAAATTGGGCATTCTTCGCATGTGGTGACCTTGGACGTTCGGCCTCAGCTGCTCGACACACTCTCCGCTCTGCGCGACCGTGTCGCCGCCGCACGCTTTCCGCTGCCCCTGGCCGGGGCCCCACGCGCGCGTGCCAACCGCGACGAACTCCTCGCGCAGCTCGACGATTACCTCGTACCCCGCCTACGGGAGCCCGAGGCGCCGTTGCTGGCCGTCGTCGGCGGCTCCACGGGCGCGGGCAAGTCCACCCTCGTCAACTCCCTCGTCGGACGCCGGGTGAGCGAGGCGGGCGTGCTGCGGCCCACCACGCGGACGCCCGTCCTCGTCTGCCATCCGGAGGATCATCACTGGTTCAGCGGCATGCGCGTGCTGCCCGATCTCGCGCGCGTGTGGGTGCCCCAGGAGGACGCCGGTGACGACTTCCTGCTCTCCGGCGACGAACCCACGCGCGTGCTGCGCGTCGAGACCGCCGACACCCTCCCGCGCGGCCTGGCCCTCCTCGACGCCCCCGACATCGACTCCCTCGTCGCCGACAACCGTGTCCTCGCCGCCGAGCTGATCTGCGCCGCCGACATCTGGATCATGGTCACCACGGCCGCCCGCTACGCCGACGCCGTGCCCTGGCATCTGCTGCGCACCGCCAAGGAGTACGACGCCGCCCTCGTCACCGTCCTGGACCGGGTGCCCCACCAGGTCGTCTCCGAGGTCTCCCGGCAGTACGGCGCCCTGCTCACCAAGGCCGGACTCGGCGACGTACCCCGCTTCACCGTGCCGGAGCTGCCCGAGTCCGCGTGGGGTGCCGGGCTGCTGCCCGCCAGTGCCGTCGCGCCTCTGCGGAACTGGCTCGTCCACCATGCCCAGGACCCCGCCGCCCGGCACCAGGTCATGGCCCGTACCGCCCAGGGCATCCTCGACTCCCTCAACACGCGCATGCCCGAGCTGGCCAGTGCCGCCGCCGCCCAGTACGCGGCCGCCCTCCGGCTCACCTCGGTCGTGGAGGCCGCCTACGACAGCGAGCACGCGCGGGTACGCGGCCGGCTCCAGTCCGGCGCCGTACTCGCCGGGGACGCCCTCAAGCGCTGGCGCGCCTTCCCGCTGGACTGCGCCGCCGGCGAGCTGCTCGACGCCCTCGTGGAGAGCCTCGCCGCGCTGCTGCTGTGCGCCGTCACGGCCGCCGACGAGCGCGTGGACGAGGCCTGGCGCCGCGAGCCCGCCGCGGACGCCCCCTCGCTCGCCGAGCGCGACGCCTCCCCGGAGAACGCCGAGCACCGCATCGGGCTCGCGGTACGGCGCTGGCGGCGCGAACTGGAGGAGTACGCCGAGGACGAGGTACGCGAACTGGAACGGACCGTCGCGCCCGACGCCGAGGCCGTCGCCGCGCTGGTCGCCACCGCGCTGCTGGGCGGCCGGCGGGCGCGCAGCGCGGGCGAGGGGCTCGCCGAGCGGCTCGGTGCGCACGGCGCGCTGCGGCTGCGGGACCGGGCCGGACGGCTGCTCAACGAGCACGTGGACCGCGTCCTGCACGCCGAACGCGAACGGCGGCTCGCCCCGCTCGACGCCCTGGACGTCCATCCCGAGCCCCAGGCCGAACTGATCGCCGCGCTGTCGGTACTGCAAAAGGAGAGGTGACCGGTGACCGCCCTCACTGACCACGACCACACGGAGCACACCGATCACATGGGGCCCACCGAGCACCGCAGCAACTCTTGCAATCAGGGCAAGCATGGCCCTCAGGGCAGTGCGTACGGCAGTGACACCATCGGTCATCCGGCCGGGGAGCCCGACGCCCTCCCGAAGTCCGGTGAGGCTCCGGCCACCGGCGGGGAGGGCGGCGCGGAGCACGCGCGCGTGGAGGATGCAGGGGGCCGGGAGGGAACCCCCCAGCCCGACGGCCTCGTACCCGCTGACCGGCCTGCGGCGTCCGACCTGTCCGCGGCCGATGAGAAGTCCGCGGCCGAGAAGAACCCCGTGCTGGAAAAGTCCCCCGAGAGAGCGCACGACAAGCCCAGCGACAAGTACACCGACAAGCACAGCGACGACCTCACCGGCGACCAGACCGATCCGGCTCCCCAGCCCCCCGGCATCCATCCGGCCATCCCCCAGCCCCCGCACCCCCCAGGGCCGGCCCCCCGCCCCACCTCGGACGCAGCGGATTCAGCGAGACCAGCGAGTTCGGCGAATTCGGCGAGTTCGGCGAGTTCGGCGGATTCAGCAGACGCGCCGGCCGACACCGACACGGACACCGGACCCGACCGCCACTCCCTCGCCCGCCACTCCCTCGCCCGCCACTCCACCGACCGCGACTCCACCGACCGCCACTCCACCGACCGCGACTCCGCCGACCGTGACTCCACCGACCGCGACTCCGCCGAGGCCTGGGACGACGGTCTGATCGCCCGGCGGGTCACCGAGGCCACCGCCGCCGCCCTCGCCGCCGAACGGGTCGCCCTGGAGGTCACGAGCCGCGGCCCGGGCGGCCAGAACCCGGTCCCGCTCGCCTACGACGGACCCCTCCGCTCCCGCCTGGACGCCCTGCGCGAGCTGGTCGGACTCTCCCGGGCCCGCCTGGACAGCCGTACCCTCGCCGAGGCGGGTCGCGTGCTGGACGAGGCGGCCGCGCGGCGCAAGCTGTCCGGCCGGCACACGGTCGTCGCCATCGCGGGCGCCACCGGCAGCGGCAAGTCGCAGCTGTTCAACTCCCTGGCCGGGGTGGCCATCTCGGAGACCGGCGTCCGGCGTCCCACCACGGCCGCACCCATCGCGTGCAGCTGGAGCGACGGCGCGGCGGGTCTCATCGACCGGCTGGGCATCCCGGGCCGGCTGCGCCGCCGCCCCCTGCACAGCCCGGAGTCCGAGGCTCAGCTGCGCGGTCTCGTCCTGGTCGACCTGCCCGACCACGACTCCGCCGCCGTGGAGCATCGCGAGCAGGTCGACCGGGTGCTGAAGCTGGTCGACGCGGTGATCTGGGTGGTGGACCCGGAGAAGTACGCCGACGCGGTCCTCCACGAGCGCTACCTGCGGCCCATGGCGGGCCACGCGGAGATCATGTTCATCGTCCTCAACCAGGTCGACCGGCTGCCCGGCGACGCCGCCGACCAGGTGCTGGACGATCTGCGGCGACTGCTGGACGAGGACGGCATCGCGCTCGGCGAGTACGACGAACCGGGCGCCACCGTGCTCGCGCTGTCCGCGCTCACCGGCGAGGGCGTCGGCGATCTCCGCGAGGCACTCGGCCAGTTCGTGGCCGAGCGCGGCGCCGCCGCCCGGCGTGTCGGGGCCGACGTGGACGCCGCGGCGGCCGAGCTGCGCCCCGTCTACACCACCGGGCGCCGGGTCGGGCTCAGCGAGGAGGCCCGGGAGGAGTTCGCCGCTCGGCTCGCGGACGCGGTCGGCGCGACGGCGGCGGGCGAGGCGGCCGAGCGCGCCTGGCTGCGCAACGCCAACCGGGCGTGCGGCACGCCCTGGCTGCGGCTGTGGCGCTGGTACCAGCGGCGGGGCGGCTCGGCGACCGGCCGGCACCTCGTACGCCAGCAGCCGGACGAGGAGGCCACCGCCCGGCAGCGCGTGGAACAGGCGGTCCGTACGGTGGCCGACCGGGCCTCGGCCGGACTGCCGGCGCCCTGGGCGCAGGCGGTGCGCGAGGCGGCGGTGCGCGGCGCACACGGCCTGCCGGAGGCGCTGGACCAGCTCGCCGCACGCGCCGGACTGCCGCCGGGGCGGCCGCCGCGGCCGGGCTGGTGGCCGGTCGCGGTACTGGTCCAGGCGGCGATGACGCTGTTGCAGATCGTGGGCGGGCTGTGGCTGACCGGCCAGATCGTGGGTGTCATGGCGCCGAACCTGGGGGTTCCGGTGCTGCTGATGGTGTGCGGGATCGCCGGCGGTCCGCTGGTCGAGTGGGGCTGCCGGATCGCGGCCAGAGGCCCGGCACGGCGCTACGGCCAGGATGCGGAACGGCGGCTGCGGGAGGCCGCGGCGAGCTGCGGCCGGGCCAGGGTGCTGGATCCGCTGGCGGCCGAGCTGCTGCGATACCGGGAGGTGCGGGAGCAGTACGGCCGCGTCGTACGGAGCGGAGCAGCCGGGACCGCGGCCGGGACCGGGGCTGGGGTGAGGTGAGGGCCGCGGCCGGGCGTGACGGAGGGTGAATCACCGACGAGGGGGAGGGCTTTCACCCGTCCGGGTGGCGGAGTTGTCCACAGGCGCGGGGGTGTCCACAGCGCTCAGCGGGGCCGGCCCGGCGGAGGCAGTCTGAGGTCACGGCGATCGCACGGCGGACCCGGCCGGCAGATACGGGATACGGCGGGCGCGGCGCGGTCGGCGGGACGTGCGGGCGTGTACGGATCAGGTGCGGAAGCGCAGGGCGCAGAGCCGCGGCGACCGTAGGCGCCGGCACGGCAGACGCAGCCGTACGGGACGGGCCCGTACGCGTGTCCGCCCGGCCGGAGGATGCCGGACGGGGGAGGGGAGCGAATCATGAACGAGACGATCGTCTGCGTGGTGGGCAATGTGGCGACGCAGCCCGCCTATCGCGAGCTGGCGGCGGGACCGTCGGCCCGGTTCCGGCTGGCGGTGACCCAGCGCTACTGGGACCGGGAGAGGAGCGCCTGGACGGACGGCCACACCAACTTCTTCACGGTGTGGGCCAACCGCCAGCTCGCGGCCAATGTGGCCGCGTCGGTGGAGGTGGGCCAGCCCGTCGTCGTCCAGGGCCGGCTGAAGGTGCGTACGGAAGTGCGCGAGGGGCAGCAGCAGTGGGCGTCCGCCGACATCGACGCCGTCGCGATCGGCCACGACCTGTCGCGTGGCACCGCCCTCTTCCGCCGCGCGGCCAAGCCGGAGGCACCCCCGACGGGCCCGCCCCGCCCGGAACCGAACTGGGAGACACCGCGTCCGGAGGAGGCCGAGAAGTCCCAACCAGCCGCGGAACCAGCACCGGTGACGTGACGTCAGCCGACGGGCGCGTACTCCCGGCAGGGTCCTGCCGCTGACCGCCACCGCTCCCGGCTCGCGGACGGTTCCACCCTCAACTGCTGGTACGAACCGGTGGATTTGTCGATAAGCCCAGATCACCGGCCGTCCCGGCGATAACGATTACGGATCGGATCCGCCATCGGACGATCGGACCGGCGGGAGAGGTCCCGCCCGGTCCATAGGATGCCGGGCATGCCCCTAGGGGTTGCCGATTCTGCAGGTGGGACCGTCCCCCCACAGCCAACTGGTCCTGCTCGAAGGGGAATTCTGTGCTTGCTGCGCTGTCTGGGTTCTGCCGGTCCGCCGTGCTGTCCCGCCTGGCCGGGACCACCGCGGTGACCGGGCTGGTGGCGGCCGGACTGCTGTCCGGTGCCGGTACGGCCGCGGCCGACACCACACCGCAGACCGAGGGCGGAGCGACGGCCACGATCGACGGCCTGAAGACCTTCGGCGAGGCGGTGATCCACGCGGACGGCGGCGACCAGCGGGTGGCCGCGGGGCTGTTCGAGATGTCCGTGGACGGCGGCGGCACCCTTCAGACGTACTGCGTCGACCTGCACAACCCCACCCAGCGCGGTGCCCACTACCAGGAGACCTCCTGGAGCGGCACCTCGCTGGGGACGAACCGGAACGCGGGCCGGGTCCGCTGGATCCTCCAGAACTCCTACCCGCAGGTCAACGACCTGGCCGCGCTCGCCCGGAAGGCCGGTGCGGGCACCCTCACCGAGCAGGACGCGGCGGCCGGCACCCAGGTGGCCATCTGGCGCTACACGGACGGCGCGAAGGTGGACGCCGTCGATCCGCAGGCCGAGAAGCTCGCCGACTACCTGGAGAAGGGCGCCCGGAACACCGGTGAGCCGCAGCCCTCGCTCAGCCTGGACCCGCCCGCGGTCTCCGGCCGGCCGGGCGATGTGCTCGGACCGGTGACCGTGCACACCAACGCGAGCGGGGTCACGGTGGTCCCGCCGGCCGACGCCGCCACCAGCGGGGTGCGGATCATCGACAAGACCGGCAAGGTGCTCACCTCCGCACAGGACGGCAGCCGCCTCTACTTCGACATCCCCCAGGACGCGGCGGGCGGCACGGCACAGCTGACCGTGCAGGCCTCCACCACCGTGCCGGTGGGCCGCGCCTTCACCTCCGACAGCCGCAGCCAGACCCAGATCCTGGCCGGCTCCAGCGAGTCCACGGTCTCCGCCACCGTGACCGCCGCCTGGGCCGCCAAGGGCGCCATACCGGCCGTCTCCGCCCACAAGAACTGCGCCAAGGGCGCCCTGGACATCCTCGTCAGCGACAAGGGCGACCAGCCCTTCACCTTCCAGCTGATGGGGGTCGAGCACACGATCCCTGCGGGCGCGACCCGCACGGTGACGGTGCCGCTCCAGGAGGACCAGGCCTACGACTTCACGGTCACCGGTCCGAACGGCTTCAGCCGCCGCTTCACCGGCGTCCTCGACTGCAAGACCCAGGGCGCGATCACCACGCAGACCACCGAGATCCAGAACAACCCCAGCCCCGCCTCCGTGGGCGGCACCATGGCCCCCGACACCAACCTCGCCTCGACCGGCGGCTCCGCCCTCACCCCGGTGATCGCGGGCGTGGCCATCGGCTTCGTGGTGATCGGCGGCGCGGTCCTGGTGATCCTCCGCAAGCGGGAACAGCACGACGCCTGACGCACGGGCCGTCCGTGTCAGTCCTCGAAGGGCTCCGAGTCGAGGCTCCGGAAGTAGTGACCGGACAGGCGGCAGGTGGGAAACCCGTACTGCACGTCCGCGAGCATCCGGACGAGGAACTCGCCCATCCCGCAGTCGTACCGCTCCCATGCGCCGAACTCGCCCACCAGCACAGGCCAGTCGTCGGGCCCGTCGCCCACCCCGGTCTGCCAGACGAAGTCCAGCTCCTGCTCCGACGAGCCCCACCGCAGCAGCCCCTGCGGCGCCGGGAAGCAGTCGTACGGTTCGAAGAGGCCGCTGTACCGGACGGCGGTCCTGGCCCAGACCACGAGGTCCATACCCAGGACCCCGGGGATCAGGAGATCGACATAGTCGTCGAAGCCGCCCGGGCCGAAGAGGCCGACGATCTCCTTGTAGTCGGCCGGCAGCGCGGTGCCCAGATCGGCCTCCACGGCGGCCCAGTCGACCGCCGGACGCGGCACCGGCTCCCAGCCGGTGAGGGCGCACAGCCTCTCGCCCCAGGAGCCCCCCTCGGGCAACCCGGTGAACGCGGGATCGGCTCGCCGCGCGACCACCACGACCACCCGCTCCCCACCCGCGCCGCCGACCCGGCCGCAGCCGATCCAGTGGGCCTGGCGCCCCCAGCCCCGCAAGTCGAGCAGCTCATCCCCGAACGGCTCGACGAGCGGCAGCCCGGTGCGCTCCGTCAGCGTCGGGTCGACGTAGCCGCCCATGGCGAGATTGCGGGGCTGCCCCGCCCACCGCGCCACCTCGGCGACCAGCTCCTGGAACCCCATACCCTCCGGCGCCTCGAAAACCGCCGGCAGCCCGCCCGCAGCGGACGAACGGATGATCTCCGAGACGGCGCGGCCCGCTCCCCAGTCCTCCATGCCGCTCAGTGAACATCAGCCCACTGACATCCGGTCCGCCGCCCACTGCGACCCATGACCGAACCCCTCGGCGGCGAGCCAGTCGGCCAGCGCCGAGAAGTCGGCGTCCCCGAGGCCCGCGGTCGGGTCGACGCGATGGAGCAGGGAGGGCGCGGGGTGCTGGGCGGTGACCCAGAGGCGGTCCAGGGCGCCGATCTCGTCGTCGACCCAGATGAACGGCCGGCGGCCGGCCCACTCGAGGAGAGGGCGGGTCTTCCAGTGCAGGCCGCGGGGGCCGCCGTCGGCGCAGTCCTCCGGCCACCGCACCACGGGAAGCGCCGGCAGCCCGAGGCGCGGAGCAACGGCCTCGTTCGCGTCCTCCAACCACGTTGTGGCCCATACGAGAGGGCAGCCCAGGGCGAGGAGGCGCGGTCCGATCCCGGGATCGAGCCGGTCGAGCAGCGGGTTGCCCTGACCGGCAGACGCCGGGGAGCCGTAGGACCCCCCGAACGGGATGAGCGGACCGTCGACGTCGAGGAAGAGGATGGGGCGCTCCGCTGCGCTGGTCACAGCGGCACGATAGCCCGGCGCGGTGCCGGCGGGGACCCCCGCTTCCCGGGCCGTCCCTGGGCGGTGCGAGGGTGCCCGAGGCCACCCAACGGCGACCGACAGTGACAGACGAGCCACCGTCGCTCCGACCGAAGCCCCAGGTCACAGCCCCCGCACCGAACGGGTTAACACCCAAGCCTGGCGTTCAGGCAAGATGGGGTGTATCTGCCCACTGCCAGATTTCAAGTTGCCGGACGGTTTCTCTTGGCTGAGTACATCTACACCATGCGCAAGGCGCGCAAAGCGCACGGCGACAAGGTGATCCTCGACGACGTCACCCTGAGCTTCCTGCCGGGCGCGAAGATCGGTGTCGTCGGGCCGAACGGCGCCGGTAAGTCGACCGTCCTCCAGATCATGGCGGGACTCCAGCAGCCGTCGAACGGTGACGCGTTCCTGTCGCCGGGCTACAGCGTGGGCATCCTGCTCCAGGAACCTCCGCTGAACGAGGAGAAGACCGTCCTGGAGAACGTCCAGGACGGCGTCGCCGGGATCAAGGGCAAGCTCGACCGGTTCAACGAGATCGCCGAGCTGATGGCGACCGACTACTCGGACGCGCTGCTCGACGAGATGGGCAAGCTCCAGGAGGAGCTGGACCACGCCAACGCCTGGGACCTCGACGCCCAGCTGGAGCAGGCCATGGACGCGCTGGGCTGCCCGCCCGGCGACTGGCCGGTCACCAACCTCTCCGGTGGTGAGAAGCGCCGCGTCGCGCTCTGCAAGCTGCTGCTCGAGGCCCCCGACCTGCTGCTGCTCGACGAGCCCACCAACCACCTCGACGCCGAGTCGGTGAACTGGCTGGAGCAGCACCTGGCCAAGTACCCGGGCACGGTCGTGGCCATCACCCACGACCGGTACTTCCTGGACAACGTCGCCCAGTGGATCCTCGAGCTGGACCGCGGCCGCGCGTACCCCTACGAGGGCAACTACTCCACCTACCTGGAGACCAAGGCCACCCGTCTCAAGGTCGAGGGCCAGAAGGACGCCAAGCGGCAGAAGCGGCTCAAGGAAGAGCTGGAGTGGGTGCGCTCCAACGCCAAGGGGCGGCAGGCCAAGTCCAAGGCCCGTCTCGCGCGGTACGAGGAGATGGCCGCCGAGGCGGAGAAGATGCGGAAGCTGGACTTCGAGGAGATCCAGATCCCGCCGGGCCCGCGCCTGGGCAACGTCGTCGTCGAGGTCGAGAAGCTGAGCAAGGCCTTCGGTGAGAAGGTCCTCGTCGACGGCCTCAGCTTCACGCTGCCGCGCAACGGCATCGTGGGCGTCATCGGCCCGAACGGCGCCGGCAAGACCACCCTGTTCAAGATGATCCAGGGTCTGGAGACCCCGGACTCCGGCGACATCAAGGTCGGCGAGACCGTCAAGATCTCGTACGTCGACCAGAGCCGCGAGAACATCGACCCGAAGAAGACGCTGTGGGAGGTCGTGTCCGACGGGCTCGACTACATCAACGTCGGCCAGGTCGAGATGCCGAGCCGGGCGTACGTGTCCGCGTTCGGCTTCAAGGGCCCGGACCAGCAGAAGCCGGCCGGCGTCCTGTCCGGCGGTGAGCGCAACCGGCTCAACCTGGCGCTGACCCTGAAGCAGGGCGGCAACCTGCTGCTCCTCGACGAGCCGACCAACGACCTCGACGTCGAGACGCTGTCCAGCCTGGAGAACGCGCTGCTGGACTTCCCCGGCTGCGCCGTGGTCGTCTCCCACGACCGCTGGTTCCTGGACCGGGTCGCGACGCACATCCTCGCCTACGAGGGTGAGTCGAAGTGGTTCTGGTTCGAGGGCAACTTCGAGTCGTACGAGAAGAACAAGATCGAGCGCCTGGGCCCGGACGCCGCGCGTCCGCACCGCGCCACCTACAAGAAGCTGACCCGGGGCTGATCGGTCTTGCGCCATATCTATCCCTGCCCGCTGCGCTGGTCGGACATGGACGCGTACGGCCATGTCAACAACGCGGTCTTCCTGCGCTACCTGGAAGAGGCCCGGATCGACTTCCTGTCCGGTCCGGACAAGGACTTCCGGCAGGGGTCGGTGGTGGCCCGCCATGAGATCGACTACAAGCAGCAGCTCGTCCACCGGCCCCGGCCGGTGGACGTGGAGCTGTGGATCACCCAGATCCGGGCCGCGTCCTTCACCGTCTCGTACGAGGTGAAGGACGGGGACGTCGTGTACGTGCGGGCCTCCACCGTCGTCGTCCCCTTCGACTTCGAGACCCAGCGGCCGCGCCGGATCACCGGCGAGGAGCGGGAGTTCCTGGAGCGGTACATGGACGAGGCCGACGAGTCGGAGGCCGTCGCCGCATGACGGTGCTCCACCTCGCCGACGAGACGGAGGCGGCGGACCTCGCCGCCTTCCTCTCCCGGCTGCTCCACTACGACCGTGGAGCAGCGGTGCGCCTCCAGGCGGCCGGCACCGCACTGGCCGTCTTCGGCCGCCCCCCGTCCTTCGAGGTGCTGGCGGTCCGCGCGGTCCGGCTGGCGAAGCCGTACGAGGACGGTCTCGACGTCACCCTCGACATGACCGTCTCCGCCGGCGAGTTCCTGGAGTCCGTGTCCGAACGGGCGGCCACCGCGGCCGTGCCGGGCGCGGTCACCGGGCCGCCGTGGGCCGGTGTGCTGCCGCCGCGCGGCGGCTGGCGGCCGGTGCCGGGCCTGCCCGCGCCGGACGTGCTGAGGGCGACCGTCTCCGCCGCGGTGAGCGAGTTCCGCTCGCGCACCGCCGGGCTGGCGCCCGAGGCACGGACCCGGGCCGAGCTGGACGCCATCGGGCGGGACATCTGGTCCCGGGAGATCGCGGCCACCGGACTTCCGGTACGGGCCGTGCACGCGGCCCAGTCCCTGGGCTTCCTGCGGCCCGGTACGACCGAGGCCGGCACCGGGCTGTTCACCTCGGGCGCGTGGCTGCGGCTGCGCACCCCCTACGGGTCCGTCGCCGTACGCCGGGCCGGGCTCGGCACGCTGGGCGTCACCGTCCGCTGAGCCCGGGCATCACCCCCGGCCCTCACCGTCCGCTGAGCCCGGGCATCACCCCTTGCCCGGCCCCGGCCGTCACCGTCCGCTGAGCCCGGGCATCACCCTTTGCCCGGCCCCGGCCGTCACCGTCCGCTGAGCCCGGGCATCACCCTTTGCCCGGCCCCGGCCGTCACCGTCCGCTGAGCCCGGGCATCACCCCTTGCCCGGCTCCGGCCGTCACCGTCCGCTGAGCCCGGCGCAACGGCTTCGTCCTCAGTCCGGGGTGTTGACCATCGACGCGGCAGCGTACGTCAGGTAGTTCCACAGCGTCCGCTCGTGCTCCTCGGACAGCCCCAGCTCCTCCACGGCCACCCGCATGTGCCGCAGCCAGGCGTCGTGCGCCGCGCGGTCCACCGTGAACGGGGCGTGCCGCATCCGCAGCCGGGGATGGCCGCGGTTGTCGCTGTAGGTGGTGGGACCGCCCCAGTACTGCATCAGGAACAGGGCCAGCCGCTCCTCGGCCGGGCCCAGGTCCTCCTCCGGGTACATCGGCCGCAGGAGGGGATCCCCGGCGACTCCCTCGTAGAAACGGTGGACCAGCCGACGGAAGGTCTCCTCCCCGCCGACCTGCTCGTAGAAGGTCTGCTCCTGAAGCGTGCCGCGCCGAATCTCATTCACCCGTCCATGGTCTCAGACGCGGTGGCGGAGGACTCCGGCCTTAGGACCCCTGCCCACCGGACACCCCTACTGTGGAGCCATGGGTGCCTACGACGCCGAGACCGAGGGTCCGGCCGCCGCGGCGCGGGCCGCGCTGGTGCGGGAGATCGACGCCGACGGGGCATGGGCCGGGGACCCGGTGTGGCGGGAGGCGTTCGCGGCCGTCCCCCGGCACCTGTTCGTGCCGTACTACTACGTGGCCGGGGCGCGCGGCTACGAGCGCCGCTGGGGCGAGAGTCCCGAGCCCGAGGCCCGCGAGCGCTGGCTGAAGGGCGCCTACGAGGACGTACCGCTGGCCACCCGGCTGCGCGACGGCGAGCTGCTCTCCTCCAGCAGCCAGCCCTCCCTGATGGCGCGGATGCTGGTCGAGCTGCGCGTCGAGGACGGCGACCGGGTCCTGGAGGTGGGCGCCGGCACCGGCTACAACGCGGCCCTGCTCGCGCACCGGCTCGGCGACGACGACCTGGTCACCTCCGTCGAACTCGAACCGGAGATCACCGAGTCGGCCCGGCAGCACCTGGCCGCCGCGGGCTGCCGCCCGGTCGTGGTCACCGGCGACGGAGCGCGCGGGGTACCCGAGCGCGCCCCCTTCGACCGGATCATCGCCACCTGCGAACTGCCCACGGTGCCGCGCCCCTGGCTCGCCCAGTGCCGTCCCGGCGCGCGGGTGCTGACGCCGCTGGCGACCGGGCTGATGGCGCTGACGGTGCGGGACCGGGAGCACGCCGAGGGCAGGTTCCTGCCCACGGCCGCCTATTTCGTACCGCTGCGCGGCGGGGGCCGGCCCGAGCCGGACCCGGTGCCGCTGCGCGGCCTGCCGGCCCCGGCCCGCGAGCAGGAGCCGTTCCGCTTCCTGCTCGCGCTGACCCGGGGCACCCTCGATCCGCGGGAGGCCTACGCGCTGTGGGAGCGCGAGGGCCGCCCGGACCGGGAGAGGTACGGCGTCACGGTCGCCGGCGCGCACGCCTGGGCGTGGCTGGACGACCCGGAGGGGCCGTATCGCTGGCCCCTCCCGTGAGACGTGTCCGGCGCCGCCGTCAGCCGCGGCGGACGGTGATCGTCGTCCAGGCGCCCACGTGCACCCGGTCGCCGTCCTGCAACGGCACCGGCACGAACGGCTGGATCGGTTCTTCGGACATGTTGACCGTGGTGCCGTTCGTCGAGTTCTGGTCGACGACCGCCCAGCTGCCGTCCGGCTGCTGCACGAGCACCGCGTGCTGGTGCGAGACGCCCGGGTCCTCCGGCGGCACCGACAGGTCGATGTCGGGGGTGTCGCCGGTGGAGTGCCGGCGGCGGCCGATGGTGATCTGGTCGCCGGTGAGCGTGCGCTGCTGCTCGGGCGAGTACGCGGGCAGGTTCAGGCCCGCGGCCTCGGGGCCGGAGCGCTGCATCATCGCCATGAAGTACTCGCGGTCCGGGCCGATGGTCGCGGTCCACGGGCCCCGCTGCTGCGGAGCCTGCGGTGCCTGCGGGAAGCCGGGGGCGGCCGGTGCCTGGTTGCCGCCGGGCGGCGGGTAGCCGTAACCGCCGCCGGGACCGCGCTGCGGACCGCCGGCCGGGCCGGTGGAGGACGGCGGGGGGATCACCCAGTCGTCGTCACCGCCCCCGAAGGAGGGGCCACCGGACGGACCGCCGGGACCCGACGGACCCCCGGCCGGCGGACGGCCGGTCTCCGGGAACGCGGGCGGGGCCGGCGGGCCGGCCGGCCGGAACGCCTGCGGGCCACCGCCGGGACCGGTGCCGGGGCCCCCGGCGGGCGGGGCCGGAGCGGGCGGCGGCGGAACCGGACGCGAGGGGTCGGCGCCGAAGCCGGACGGGCCGGGCTCACGGCCGAAGGGCGGCGGGCCGGAAGGCGCCGGCCCGGAAGGCGCGGGGCCGGAAGGCTGTGGGCCCGAGGGCTGCGGGCCGCCGGACGGAGGTGCGGAAGGACCGCCGAAGCCACCGGGACCACCGGGGCCACCCGGACGACCGGGGCCGCCGAAGCCACCAGGACCACCAGGCCCACCCGGACCGCCAGGCCCACCGGGGCCGGCGGGTCCCTGACCGGGCCGCTGGTTCGGCTGCCCGGGTCCGCCGCCGAAGCCGCCGGTGCCGGACGGACCCCCCGGAGCAGCGGGCGCACCGGGCGCACCCGGACCACCCTGCGGGCCGCCCCCGAAGCCACCCGGACCACCCTGGCCACCCGGACCACCCTGGCCACCTTGACCGCCGCCAGCTCCGAAGCCGGAGGCAGGCGGGCCGCCGAAGGGCGGGGCGCTGCCCGGGCCCGGTGAGGTCTGCGGGCCGCGGAACGGCGTCGGGCCCGAGGGCTCGCTGCCGAAGGACGGGATCGGCTCGGCCGGCCGGTTCACCTGCGAGGGCCGCGAGCCCTGGTACTCGTACCCGTCACCGCCGCCGTACGTCGCGCTCGGCGGCTGGAAGCGGGGCTGCGGCGGGCGCGGGGCGGCCGGGGTGTAGGACGTGGCCGTGTTGGTCAGGAAGTTCCACCGGCACTCCTCGCAGAAGGGCGCGCCGCCCTCGCGGGGCGTACGGCACTGCGGGCACAGCTCCGGCTCCGGGTCGGGTACGGCGGACACCGGCGGCCGTCCGCCACCCGGCGCACCGGCGCCGCCCGCGGGCGGCGGGAAGCCGTACCCGCCGGCGGGCGGGGGCGGCGGCGGGGGCGGAGGTACGGCACCGGCCATGCGGTGACCGCAGACCTCGCACCAGTCGTCGGAACCCGACTGGTGTCCGTTCGGGCAGGTCGGCATGTCGGCGCTTCCCCTTCTCCTACGCTTCCAGGGTCGGTACAGGTCGGTACAGGGTCACTTCTTCACACGAACAGTCTTGGTGGACCGGGTCTCCAGCGTCATCTCGTCGGCCTCGGCGACCCTCGTCTTCAACCGCACAGTACCTGTCGCGGCGTCGACCACGTCCACCACCTTCGCAAGCAGTTTCGCAGTATCCGCGTTCCCCGAGACGTTGGCCAGCTGAACCGCCCGCCCCAGTTTGGCCGTTGCTCCATCGAAATCGCCCGCTTTGCGGAGATCGAGCCCTTGCTGGATGACCTGTGCCAGTTCGGCCTGACCGGTGTAGTGGGCGACTTGGGGGTTGATGGCGGTGGAGGCCGTCATGTCGTCGGTCCACACGGCCCGTACCAGGCCCTGCGCGCCGAGGTTCTGTACCGTTCCGTCCGCTTGTGGGACGACCAGCGAGACCCGCGCGGCCAGCATCTCCTGGCCGAGGCCGGCCGGGGGCACCTGTACGCACAGGTGGTAGTCGCGGGACTCGTCGCCCCAGGACCCGGTGGGGTAGTCCCCGGCGCGCGGACCCGCCTCGGTGCGCCGGCCGGTCAAGTCCTCGACCGCGGGCGCGACTTGCTTGACGAATCTGATGGTCGTGCCGACCGGTGTCCACACCCGCAGGACGACGTCGGCGACCTCCTTGCCCATCGCCGTCTCCATCATCCCCGTGAAGTCGGCGGCCAGGCCCGCGGGATCGGCGACGATGTCGGCGGTGCCGAGCAGCGCGGAGGCGATCCCTGTGACTTCTTTCACTTCCCAGTCGGTGCCCACGCCCCGCGCGTCACAGGTGAACCGCCCGGCACAGGCGTCGAGCGCGGCCCGCAGGTCCTCCGGCGACTCGTGCTCGTTGCGGCCGTCGGTGAGCAGGATGCCGTGCCGGATGGTGACGTCCACCGACGACAGCAGCCGGTCGGCGAGCCGCAGCCAGGTGCCGATGGCCGTACCGCCGCCCGCACCGAGCCGGCGCAGCGCGTCCTTGGCCTGGGCGCGGGTGACGGCGTCGGCGACCGCGAGCCGGCCGCCGCCCGGATACACCTCCTTGGCCACATGGGTGCCGCCGATCACCGCGAAGTGGGTGCCGTCGCGCAGGGTGTCGACGGCGGCGGCCGTGGCGTCCCGGGCGTTGCGCATCTTGTCCGGCGGGTAGTCCATCGAGCCCGAGCAGTCCACCATGATCGCCACGGCGGCGGAGGGCCGCTGCCCGGCCGGGTGCACGGGCGCGCCGACGGCGCTGCCGATGGTCCCGCCGCCGGTCGCGGTCACCGTGACGATCGCGTTGACCTCGCGCCCGCCCTCCGGCAGGTACTCGTTCTGGTAGACGTCCATCGAGAACTGCGGCACATGTGACTTCACGAGATTGGCCATGCCTGTCCTGCTCCCCCTCTGAACCCATGGCTGTCGAGTGGACCGGTCCCCTCCGGTCCGGTGCGGCCTCCCCGTCGCCCGAAGGCGGCCTCAGGCCGATCCTGCCCCCTGCGGCGGCGCGGGGAACGGCAGGACCGCCACTGTTACGTTGTCGTGGCCCCCGCCGTCCAGGGCGTGCCCGACCAGCACCCGGGCGCTGTGCAGCGGGCGCACGGCCGCGTCCGCCGGGACGGCCTCGCACATCTCCTCGGCCGTCTCGGCGTAGTTCCACAGGCCGTCGGTGCACACCACCACGACTCCGGGCCGGTCCGGCTTGAAGGCGGCGGTGTGCGGGTCGAGTTCGTAGGCGTCCGCGCCGAGCCAGCCGGTGATCGCGTGGGCGCGCTCGTCGGCGTACGCCTCGGCCTCGCTCATCAGTCCGGCGGCGACCATCTGCGCGGCCCAGGAGTCGTCCTCGGTGAGCCGGGCGGCCGGCGCCGAGCGGTCGGCGGGCACCCAGTAGGCGCGGCTGTCGCCGACCCAGCCGACGACCAGCAGCCCGGCGGCGACGACCGCGCCGACGATCGTGCAGGCCGGGGCGTTCTGGTGCGGGGCGTGCTCGTGCTCGCCGGCGGGCTCGTCGGCCAGGGCGTTGACGGCCTGCGCGGCGGCCACGATCGCCTCGTGCATCGCCTGCTGGGGATGGCTGCCGTGCGGCAGCGCGGCCAGCAGGGTGTCGCCCGCCGCCTGGGCGGCCGCCGCCGACGCCTCGTCGGGGCGGGTCGCGGAGGAGACGCCGTCGCAGACGATCGCGAAGGAGGCCGGGGTGGCGTCGGGCAGCGCGGTGTGGCCGACGGTGAAGGCGTCCTCGTTGCGGTGGTGGCGCAGACCCCGGTCGCTGACCGCGGCGACCGGACCGGACTCCCGCTCCATGTGGTCGCGTTCGCGGGGCTGGGCGTGCCCGCAGTTCTCGCAGTAGCCGTCGTCGTCCACCCGGCCCGCCCGGCAGGCCACGCACACCTGCGCGGGCTCCGCGGCCGGTACGGCGGCCTCCGCGGTCCCCGTGATCTCCGCGGCCTCCGCCGCACGTGGATCGGGGGCCTGGAGCGGGTACTCCTCGGGCTCCTCGGGCCGGTCGAACCGCACCCCGGAACCGCCGACGGCCTCGGCCGGCCCGGTCTGCCCGGCCGGTCCCGCCGGTCCCGCCGGTGGGGCCGGTTCGGGCGCCGGGGGGCTGCCGATGGCCAGGGTCGGATGGTCCTGCTGCGAGGCGGGCACCACCGAAAGGTCGTACCCGCACACTCCGCAGAAGAGATCACCCGACTCCACGGGCTCGGCGCAGCTCGGGCACTTCGGCAGTGCGGCCTGCGGGGGAATCTGCGACATCAACTACACCCACGTCCGGGGGCGGTAACGGTTGGCCCGTTCCACCAGTTCGATCCTCTCCTCGCCGCCGGGCGCCAGCCGGGCCAGCGTGCGGTAGGCGCGCTCCAGGCCGAAGCGCAGACCCCGCTCGTCCAGGCCGCTGCCCAGCAGCACCCGGCCGCCGGCGGCGGGCCGGCCGGCCTGACCACCGGAGAGTATCCAGTCCAGCGCACAGCCGAGGACTTCCGCCGCCAACTGCTCGCGCCGGGCCGGGTCCAGGCCGTACGCCTGGAGCGCCTCCACCTGCCCGGCCGCGGCCGTCAGGTCGTCCAGGGACGACAGGTCGTCCGCGCTCGCCGTACGGCCTCTGAGCCGGGCCCGGACGGCGGCCACCCGGGCGGCCGTGTAGTGGATGGAGGACTCCGGCACCGACTCCAGCGTCCGTACGGCGCCCGGCCGGTCACCGGCGGCGAGCTGCACCCGGGCCAGGCCGAACGCGGCGCTCACCTGGCTCGGGTCGGTCGCCCACACCAGGCGGTAGTACTCCGCCGCGTTGTCCAGCTGGCCCAGCACCTCCGCGCACAGGCCGAGCGCCAGCTTGGGCGCGGTCTCGCCCGGGAAGGCGTCGTAGACCGCGTCGAAGGACAGCGCGGCACCCTCGAAGTCGCCGGTGACCAGCGCGGCCACCCCCCGGTACCAGACGACCCGCCAGTCCTCGGGCCGCTCCTCCTCCAGCTCGGCCAGGCCGGTCAGCGCGGTGTGCCGGTCGCCGCTCTCCAGCCGGGCGCGGAACTGCCGCAGCCGGGTCTCCACGGTCCGGGCGGGCGCCGCCTCCAGCGCGGCGGCCAGCTCGGCCGGGGCGGAGGTCATCAGACCGGCCAGGAAACCCGCGTTGGGGTCCGTGGGGTCCACCAGCGGCACCGGCAGTGCCAGCGCCGCGGCCGCGGTGTCCACCGGCCGGACCAGGGCGGCCGGCGGGGACGGCGCGGCGGCCGGACCGGCCTTCCGCACCGGCCGGGCGCCCAGCCGGGACACCTCGCCGTCGAACCGCGGGAACAGCTCGGTGTCGACGACCCGCACCTCGGGCCCGAACAGCGTGGACAGCGCGGGCCGCGGCTGCCCGGTCTGCACCGCGACCACCTCGCGCAGCACACCCGTCAGCTGCTCGGCCATCTCCTGCGCGGAGCCGAACCGGCGGCCCGGGTCCGGGTCCGTGGCCCGCACCAGCAGCCGGTAGAAGGACTCGTACCGGCGGAACACCTCGATGGTGTCGGGGTCGGGCAGCGAGTCGGCGTACACGTGGGTGTAGCCCTGGAAGTCGAAGCTGAGCACGGCGAGGGTACGGCCCACCGTGTACAGGTCGGACGCCACCGACGGGCCGGTCTCGGCGACCTCCGGGGCCTGGTAGCCGACCGTGCCGTAGATCGCGGACTCGTCGTCGTCCACGCGGCGCACCGCGCCCATGTCGATCAGCTTGAGCTGGTCCTCGGTCTGGATGGCGTTGTCGACCTTGAAGTCGCAGTACAGCAGGTTGCGGCTGTGCAGATGGCCGAGCGCCTCCAGGGCCTCGATGCCGTAGGCGCAGGCCTGCTCCACCGGCAGCGGGTCCCGGCGGCCGTCGGGGCCGCGGCGGGCGTTGGCGATCTCCTTCAGGGACTTGCCGCCGACGTACTCCATGACGATGTAGCCGTCCAGGGAGCCGGTGCGCTGGTCCAGGTGCTCCACGAAGTTGTAGATCCGCACGATGTTGGCGTGCTCGATCTCCGCGAGGAAGCGCCGCTCGGAGATCGCGGCGGCCATCGCGTCCTGGTCGCCGGTGTCCAGCAGGCCCTTGAGCACCACCCACCGGTCGGAGACGGCCCGGTCCACCGCCAGGTATATCCAGCCGAGCCCGCCGTGCGCGAGGCAGCCGGCCACCTCGTACTGGCCGTGCACGACGTCCCCGGCCCGCAGCTTGGGCACGAAGGAGTACGGATGCCCGCACTTGGTGCAGAAGCCCTCCGTGCGCCCCGGCCGGTCGCCCCGGGAGCGGCCCACCGGCGCCCCGCAGTCCGAGCGCGAGCAGAACCGCTTGCGCTCCGGCACCTCCGGGTTGTCCAGCACCATCGCGCGCGGGTCGGGCCGCGGCACCTGCGGCACATGCACCAGTCCGGCGCCCAGCCGCCCGCGGGTCGACGTCCCCGACGACGAACCCGAACTGCGCACCGACACCGAACGGCTGGTGGACCGGCCGGACAGCGAGCGCGACAGCCGCCCGGACACCGAGCGGCGCGACCGAGACGACTGCGACGAGGTCCGCGCCGAACCCCGGGAACCGGCGCTCTGCGCCGAGCCCCGGGTGAGCCCCGTGGGCGCCGAGCCGACCATCCCGGACGCGGAGACGACCGGGGCGAGGCCACAGGTGTCGCAGTACAGCTCGCCACCGCCGACGTCCTCGTACGACCCCTCGCACCCCGGCCGCTGACAGGACTGCCCCGCCTGGCTCATGACTGGTCCTCCCCGCGGTCCTCCGGTGCGCCCGCGCCGATCAGTTCGGCCGCGGTCCGCTGGTAGCGCAGCACGGCCTGTTCCGCCACGCGCAGATCGCAGGGCGCGCTCCACAGCATGCGGCGGGCGGTGTCGTACCGCTCCACCAGCAGCGGGTCCTCGGCGAGGCCGTGCCGGGCGGTCTTCGCCCGGTAGGCGTCGAGCCGGCCGCGCAGCTCGGCCCGGACCGCGAGCGGCGCGGTGACCGCCGTCAACTGCTCGCGGGCCCGCAGCAGTTCCTCCTCCGCCTTGCGCTCCAGCGACTCCAGCAGCGGGGACAGGCGGTGCCACTGGCCCTGCCGCCGGTACTCGGCCGCCGCCGCCAGCTGCTCCTGGAGCACCGTCGGCGGGCCGCTGACCACCGGCACCTCGGTCGCGGCGATCTTCGCCAGCACCTCGCCGCGCGCGGTCCGCGCCTCGGCGAGGGTGCGGTCCGCGCGCGAGAGGACGTCCCGCAGCCGGATCAGCCGCTGCTCCGCGTCCTGGCGCACGGTCAGCACGGCGTCGATCTCCCGGCGCACCTCCTCCAGGGCGCGCGCCTCACGGTCGTACACCGTGGTGTCCGGGCGGCCGCCGCCGGGCGCCGAACTGCCCTCGGCCGGCACCCAGTAGGCGAGCGGGTCGGAGACGACCTCCTCGCGCAGCCGGGTCAGCGTGCGGGTGATCCGCTCCAGGTCGTCGCCGGCCGGGTGCTCGCCGGGGCGCACCCCGACCGAGTGCGCGAGCCCGCGGGTGCGCTGGAGTTCCGCGGCGAGTAAATCGATCCGCGCGGGCAGCGCCGACCAGACCGCGTCGGCGGCGACCACCAGGTCCAGGCTGGTCGCGTACAGCTCGTTCATCCGGTCGACCAGCGCGGCCAGCGAGAAGCTCTCGGCCAGCCGGCCCGCACCGCCGCCGGGCACCGTGACGGCCGTGCCGCGCAGCAGCTCGGTCAGCTCCGCCAGGTCCTCGCGGCTGGACCAGCGGCGCCGGGCCCGGATCTCCCGGGCGGCGCGCAGCGCGTCCGCGTAGGCGTCGAAGTACGCCCACAGCCGGGTGATCCGCTCCTCCGTGGCCTGCCAGCGTTCCTTGGTGACGCCGGTCAGCGCGGCGCCTTCGAGCAGTCTGCGGCCCGCGTGGTCCTGGAGCGCCAGCAGCGAGGTCTCGATCGCCTCGTGCTCCTGGCCGAGCCGCGCCAGCGCACGGTCCACCTCGTCCCGGTCCATCACCGGCCCGGCGGGGTCCGTGACGCCCATCGATCACCTCTCGCTGCTCATGTGCTCTGGCTTGTGTTCCGGTCGGTGCGGGTCAGCCGCCGCGCAGATACCGCGGCGCGGGCGGTCTGGACGCCGAGGAGTCCTTACCCAGGGTCGCCGACAGCCATTTGTCGTACGACGCCTGCCAGCCACCGGCGCGGTAGTCCACCAGGATGCGATTGACCCGGCGTACCAGATCGTCGGCGTCCTTCTTCATCGCCACGCCGTAGTACTCGGTGGTGAACGCCGAGCCCTTCAGCTCGACGGTCGGGTCCTGGGCCGCCTGGCTCGCCGCGAGCGCGCCGTCGGTCACCACCGCGTCCACCTCGCCGAGTTGCAGCCGGACCAGGCAGTCCAGCTGGTTCGGCACGGTGGTGGAGATGTCGGTGGAGGCGGGCAGCACACCGGTCTTCCGGTCCTCGGACAGCTTGGTGTACGCCGTCGAACCGGCGGCCGTGCACACCTTCTTGTGCGCCAGGGTGCCGTTGTAGCCGGTGATCGACGAGGACTTGGGCGCCAGCACCTGCTGCCCGGTCTTGAAGTAGGGGGCGGAGAAGGCGACCTGGCCCAGCCGCAGGCAGGTGATGGTCATGGTCCGTACGACCATGTCCACGCGCCCGTCCTGGATCGCCGGGATCCGCTGGCTGGTCGGGATCGCCTTGAACTGCACGGCGTCCGGATCGCCGAGGATGTCCTGTGCGATCCGGTGCACCAGGTCGATGTCGAAGCCCTCCAGCGCGGCGCCCTCGGTGTTCGGGTTGCGGTAGCCCCAGCGGTAGCTGTTCTGGTCGACACCGACGACCAGCTTGCGCTTGGCGCCCGTCCGCGCCTTGATCGCCTCGATGGTCGGGCCGTCGGCGCCCGACGGCGCCAGGGTCCGGTTCTGCTCCTGGCCGGGCGTGCAGTCGCCGGCGCGGGCCTGGACGCCGTGCGCCACACCCTGGCCGGCCCGCTGCGGCTGCTCCGGCGCCCGCTGGGTGCGCGGCAGCAGCAGCACGAACGCCAGCGCCAGCGCGCACAGCACCGCCATCGCGCCGACCCCGCCCCACCCTCTCAGGGAGGCCCGCGCACGGGTCGCGTCCATCGTCCTGCCCCCTGTCACCGGTACTCCGAAAGCCTGCGCCCGATACCGGCCACGGCCCCGGCCGCGGCCAGCACCGCGAGGACGGCCACCCCGACCGGCAGCCCGGTCATGGCGTCCCGCCCGTCACCGGCGGCCCGCTGGAACTCGCCCTGCTCGTAGGCGATGGCCCGGGCGATGCTGCTGTCGACGCCGTCGAAGCACTCGCCGGTCGCGCCCTTGGCGCCGATCACCTTGTCCAGCGCCTGTTCGTAGTTGCCGTTCTCGTCCTCGGTGCGGGCCGCGGTGTGCCGCTGCTTCCACACCGCCATGTCGCCCCGGGCCGTCTTGACCGGCGTACGGCCGCCCTGGTCGTCGGCGAGCCGGTCCGCCTGGCTCAGGCCCTTGCCGAGCACGGCCAGGTCCTTGTCGAAGGCGTAGTAGTAGGCGTCGTACGTCTCGCCGTCGACCGTGACCGTCTCGGCGCCGCGCGCCACCAGGCTCAGGTTCTCGTTCCCGCGCGCCTTCAGGGAGGCGATCCGGGCGTCGTGCAGGACGGTCAGCGAGCGGACGCCGTGGTCGTAGGAGCCGTCCAGCTCCGAGCGGGCCACCGCGTGCCCCACCACCAGCCACAGCAAGGCCACGGTGGTGGCGGTGGCGGCGGCCACCAGGCCTTCGTTCAGCACCCGGTTGGTACGGCGGTACATACGGCGCTGGGCCCAGCCGAGCGTGGCGAGCGCGAGCACGCCCAGCGCGATCGCCGGCCACGGGAAGGGGGTGGCGTCCGCGTAGTCGGCGGCCAGCCGCTGGTTCTCCTTGGTGTAGAGATCCTCCGCGGCCGGCAGCATCTCCCTCTGCATCTTGCCGTTGGCGTACCGCAGATAGGCGCCGCCGACCGGATAGCCCTGCCGGTTGTAGGTCCGGGCCCGCTCGATCAGGCCCTTGTACTCGGGCAGCAGCCGGTTCAGCCGGGCGATGGTCGCCTCGGAGGCGGAGCCCGGCTCCGCGTTCGCCGCGGCGGTCACCAGCCCGGAGGCGGCCGACCTGATGTCCTTCTCGTACCGCTCCCGGGAGGCCGCGGTCTCCTGGCCGCCCGAGAGGAACCCGCTGGAGGCGGCCGTGTTGGCGTCCGCCAGCGACCGGTAGATGTCGGCCGCGCCCGAGGAGAGCGGCTGGCTGCGGTGCAGCACGTCGTCGGCGGCGGCCGCCCGCTCACTGGTCTGCCAGGCGGTGACGGCGCCGAACGCGACGACGAGCAGGGCGAGCAGCGCCCCGATGATCCGCAGCCGCCCCGGTTCGGTGGTCGCCGCGGCCCGCAGCCGCTCCACCCCCTCGGCGAACGCGGTCCGCCGGCCCGGCGGCACGGCCGCGGGCGGCACGGGCAGGGAGCCGGGAGGCGCCGGCTGCGGGGGAACACCGACCGGCCCGGCCTGCACCGGCGCCGTGCTGCTCTGCGGCGGGTGTGTCACTCGACCTCCCCCATGGTCATCCGTTCGCCGCCAAGTATCGCCGCCGGCACCGACATCCGCACCGGCCTTCCCCCGATCTTGATCGGAACGCAGCGCGCACGGCCCTGGTGACAGCGCACGCTGCTCATGAATACGCCGCGTGCGCATGTTCGGTTCCCCGGGACCAGGGCCTGGGCTCACGGTCCGCGCCGCCAGCGGTGCCCACGCTCACGGCCAGGTGGGGTTGGTCCGGACTGACCGTCACGCACATCGCGGCTCCAACCGGCTCACGGTGCCCTCGGCGATCACCATGGCCTCCTGCCCGCCCGACCGGTACGGTCAGGAGCTGCCCTCCCACCAGGCCCGAGCCCGGCGGCGTGCCGTCGCGTCGGCGTCGAGGTGGTCGAGGCCGAGCAGGGCCGCGCCCAGGACCGGGGGTGCCGTGACGATCTGGACGGCGGCTTTGGGGGCGCGGGTCGCGAGGCGGTCGCGGATGCCGTCGTCGAGGCGGGGGTGGCCGGCCGTCAGGACGCTGCCGCCGAGCAGGACCGGGGTCTCCTCGCCGAGCAGGTCCAGCCGGGTCAGGGCCACCGTCGCCAGCACGGTCACCTCCTCCGCGAGCCGGTCCACCAGCGCGCACGCCACCGGGTCGCCGTCCGTGGCCGTCGCGAAGAGGACCGGGGTCAGCTCGTGCCGGCGGCGGTGCTCGATGCGCTCCAGGTGCAGGGCCTCGATGAGGGCGTACATGGACGGCAGCCCGAAGTGCGCGGGCAGGGTGCGGGCCAGCGCCGTCGGCCCGCCCCTGCCGTCCTCCGCGCGGGCCGCGTGCCACAGCGCCTCCTCGGCCAGGCCCCAGCCCCCGCCCCAGTCGCCGGAGATCCGGCCGAGCGCCGGGAACCGGGCGGTCCGGCCGTCCGGGCGCATGCCCACGCAGTTGATCCCGGCACCGCACACCACCGCCACGCCCCTCGGCTCGGCGACCCCGGCCCGCAGGATCGCGAAGGTGTCGTTGCGCACCTGCACCGACCCGCCCCAGCCCCGCTCCCGCAGCGCGTTCGCCAACCGCTCCTCCTCCACCGGGAGATCGGCGTTGGCGAGACAGGCCGAGACATGGGAGACCGGGCCCGTGCCCGCCTCGGCGCAGGCCCGCGCGACCGGTCCGGCGAGCGCGTCCAGCGCCTGCGCCAGACCCACCGCGGGCGGCCGGAAGCCGCCGCCGCGGGCCGTGGCCAGCACCTCCCCGGCGGTGTCGAGCACGGCCACGTCCGTCTTGCTGTTGCCCGCGTCGATGGCGAGGACGGTCTCGGTCAGGCCCACGCCAGGTACTCCCGGTTGTGCGCGATCAGCCGGTCGGTGAGGGTGTCGGCGTGGTCGTACTGGCCGATCAGCGGGTGGGCGAGCAGGGCGCGGAAGACCCGGTCCCGGCCGCCGCGCAGGGCCGCCTCCAGGGCCAGATCCTCGTAGGCCGTCACGTTGGCGATGAGGCCCGAGTAGAGCGGGTCCAGGGGCGGTACCGGGAGCGGCGCGGGGCCGGCCGGGGAGACGGCCGCCTGCACCTCGATCACCGCGTCGTCGGGGAGGAAGGGCAGTGTGCCCCGGTTGAGGGTGTTGACCACCTGGTACGGGCTGCCCGCGCCGCCCAGCAGGGCCGCCGCCAGGTCCACCGCGGCCTCCGAGTAGTAGGCGCCGCCCCGCCGGGCGAGCAGTTCCGGCTTCTCGTCCAGGGCGGGGTCGCCGTACAGGGCGAGCAACTCCCGTTCCATGGCGGCGACCTCCGCGGCCCGCGAGGGCTTGGTGCGCAGGTCCTGCACGACCTCGTCGTGGGCGTAGTAGTAGCGCAGGTAGTAGGAGGGCACGGTGCCGAGGCGGTCGAGGAGGGGGCGGGGGAGGCGGAGGTCGTCGGCGATGGTGTCGCCGTGGCCGGCGAGCAGGGCGGGCAGGAGGTTCTCGCCCTCGGGGCCGCCCAGGCGTACGGCGGTCTCCCAGGTGAGGTGGTTGAGGCCGACGTGGTCGAGGTGGACGTCCGCCGGGGCGACGCCGAGCAGGGCCGCGAACTTCCGCTGGAGGCCGATCGCCACGTTGCACAGCCCGACCGCCCGGTGCCCGGCCCGCAGCAGGGCGCGGGTGACGATGCCGACCGGGTTGGTGAAGTCGATGATCCAGGCGTCGGGGTTGGCGCGGCGGACGCGTTCGGCGATGTCGAGGACGACCGGGACCGTGCGCAGGGCCTTGGCCAGGCCGCCCGCGCCCGTCGTCTCCTGGCCGACGCAGCCGCACTCCAGCGGCCAGGTCTCGTCCCGCTCGCGGGCCGCCTGCCCGCCGACCCGCAGCTGGAGCAGGACCGCGTCGGCGCCGTCGACGGCCGCGTCCAGGTCGGCGGTGGTGACGACCCGCCCGGGGTGTCCCTGTCGGGCGAGGATGCGGCGGGCCAGGCCGCCGACCAGCTCCAGCCGGTCGGCCGCCGGGTCCACGAGGACGAGTTCCTCGACCGGCAGGGTGTCCCTGAGCCGGGCGAAGCCGTCGACGAGTTCGGGGGTGTAGGTCGAGCCGCCGCCGACCACGGTGAGTTTCATATACGCGTTAACCCTTCACTCCGGTCAGCGTGACGCCCTCCACGAACGCCTTCTGCGCGAAGAAGAACACGAGGATCACGGGCGCCATGACCAGCACGGTGGCGGCCATGGTGAGGTTCCAGTCGGTGTGGTGGGCGCCCTTGAAGGACTCCAGGCCGTAGGAGAGGGTCCAGGCGCCGGGGTTCTCGGACGCGTAGATCTGCGGGCCGAAGTAGTCGTTCCAGGCGTAGAAGAACTGGAAGAGGGCGACGGCGGAGATGCCCGGCTTCGCCATCGGCAGGACGATCCGCAGCAGGGTGCGCAGCTCGCCGCAGCCGTCGACCTTCGCCGCGTCGACGTACTCGTCCGGGATCGTCGTCAGGAACTGGCGCAGCAGGAAGACGGAGAACGCGTCACCGCACGCCATGGGGATGATCAGCGGCCACAGCGTGCCGGACAGGTCCAGCTGCTTCGCCCAGAACAGGTACATCGGGATGACCACCACCTGCGGCGGCAGCATCATCATCGAGATCACCAGCATCAGCACCGGACCGCGCCCCCGGAAGCGGAACTTCGCGAGGGCGTACGCCACGGGGACGGACGACACCACGGTCAGGGCGGTGCCGAGTCCGGCGTACAGGAGCGTGTTGCGCCACCAGGTCGCGAAGCCGGGGGTGTGCAGCACGCGCGTGTAGTTGCCCCACTCCCAGGTGTGCGGGACCAGGTCCCGGCTCAGTGCCTGGCTGTCGCTCATCAGCGAGGTGAGCAGGACGAACACGAAGGGCAGCGTGAAGAAGAGCGCGGCGGCGACGCCGAGGGCGTGGACCGCGACCCATTGGAGGGCGGCCTTGCGGCGAGGTGCGGGCATACGTCAGTCACCTGCCTGGATCAGACCGCCCCGGCGCCGCATCAGCAGCGCGGTGAACGCCATGGACAGGGCGAAGAGGACCAGGGCGACGACGCAGGCGGAGCCGTAGTCGAAGCGCTGGAAGCCGAGGTTGTAGACGAGCTGGGGGAGGGTGAGCGTCGACCGGTCCGGGTAGCCGGGCTCGAACTGGGTGCCGGCGCCCTGGATCACCCCGGAGGCGACCTTCCCGGCGACCAGCGGCTGGGTGTAGTACTGCATGGTCTGGATCACCCCGGTGACGACGGCGAACAGCACGATCGGGGAGATGTTCGGCAGGGTGACGTACCGGAACCGCTGCCAGGCCGAGGCGCCGTCCAGCTGGGCGGCCTCGTACTGCTCGGCCGGCACGTCGAGCAGCGCGGCCATGAAGACGACCATCAGGTCGCCGATGCCCCACAGGGCCAGCAGGGTCAGGGCCGGCTTGGACCAGGCGGGGTCGTCGAACCAGCCCGGCGCCGGCACCCCGGCCTTTTCCAGGACGGAGTTCACCGGGCCGGTACCGGGGTTGAGCAGGAATGCGAACGCCATGGTCGCCGCGACCGGCGGGGCCAGGTACGGCAGGTAGAACAGGGTGCGGAAGACGCCTGTGCCGGTCTTGATCCGGGTGATGAGCAGACCGACGCCGAGCCCGAAGAGGACCCGGAGCGTCACCATCACCCCCACCAGCCACAGCGTGTTGCGCAGCGCGGGCCAGAAGAGCGGGTAGTGCGCGAAGACGTACGTCCAGTTCCGGGTGCCGCTCCACACCGGTGGCCGGAAGCCGTCGTAGTGCATGAAGGAGAAGTAGACGGTGGAGGCGAGCGGGTAGGCGAAGAAGACCGCGAAGCCGGTCAGCCAGGGCGACAGGAAGGCGAGGGTGCGCAACGCGGCGCGGCGGCGCTTGGCGGCGAGGGTGGCGGGGCCCATCGGCTACTTCGCCTGGGCGATGTCGGTGTCGATCTGCGCGGCCGTGGAGCGCAGACCGGCCTGGAGGTCGGTGGCCTTGCCGCTTTCGTAGGCGTAGCCGAACTGCTGGATCGTCACCAGGTACTGGCCGCCGTTGACGGAGGCGGGGGTGGTGGTCGAGTCCGGGTTCGCGGCGATGTCCAGGAAGGTCCTGAAGCGGGGGTCGTACCTGAGCTTGGGGGACTTCAGCGCGGCGAGGGTGGAGGGCACGTTGTGGATGGCGTTGGCGAAGCCGACCACGGCGTCGGTGTCCGTGGTGATGTACCGGACGAACTCCCAGGCCGCGTTCTGCTTGTGGCTGGTGGCGGCGATGCCCGTGACGGTGCCGGTGAGATAGCCCTTGCCGTACCGGCTCGCCTGGTCGTCGGGCACGGGCAGCGGGGCGACGCCGATCTCGAACCGGGGCCTGGCGGCGAGGGCCATGCCGAGCCGCCACTCGCCGTCCATCTGCATGGCGACCTGGCCGGTGTGGAAGGGGTGCCGGGGGCCCCACTCGTCGCCGAGCGTGGCGCGGTACCGCTCCAGCCGGCGGAATCCGCCGAGTTCGTCCACCAGCTGCTTCTGGAGCGTGAAGCCCCGCGCGAACGCCGGGTCCCGGGCGAGGTTGGACCTGCCGTCCCGGTCGAAGTACACCGGGGAGAACTGGGCGAGGTAGTGCTCGGTGGTGGACTCCCAGCCGTGGTAGTCCGGCATGAAGCCGAGCTGCCGGTAGGAGTCCCCGTCGGGGACGGTCAGCTTCTTCGCGTCGGCCGCGAACTCCGACCAGGTCCGCGGTGGGCGGGCGATCCCGGCCTTCCGGAACGCCGTCCTGTTGTAGTACAGCCCGTACGCGTCGCCCAGCAGCGGCGCCGTGCAGCGGACGCCGTCGTACTGGGTGTACTCGTTCATCGCCTTGGGGAAGGTGGCGGCCGGGTCGATGCGGGACTTGCGGAAGAAGGGGTTCAGGTCGACCAGCGCGCCCGAGGAGCAGAACTTGCCCACGTTGTTGGTGGTGAAGGAGGAGATGACGTCGGGCGCCCGGTCGCCGCCGGAGCGCAGCGCCTGGTTGATCTTGTCGTCGGTCATGTCGCCGACGACGTGGACGTGGATGTTGGGGTGCGCCTTCTCGAAGCCGGCGACCAGCGAGCGGACCGCGGCGACCTCGCCGGGGGCGCTCCAGGCGTGCCAGAAGGTGATCGTGGTGTCCTTCGTGGGGTCGTCCGTGGCGCCGGAGGCGGACTGTCCCGTGCAGGCGGTGGCGGTGAGCAGCGCGGCGGCCGCGGTGAGGGCGAGGGCCGCTTTCCGGACGGGTCTCGGTATGGCTGTGCGCATGACAATCTCTCCCACGGGTGGCGGGCGGGGGACGGGGCAGGGGATGCCTCAGCCGGTGCGGCGCGAGGTGTCGAAGACCTCGTCGCGGGTGGCCGCGAGCGCGGACTCCAGGGCGCCGCGCAGGACGGGGTGTTCGCGGACGTCACCGAGGACGAGCCGGGGGCGGGTCGCCGCCAGCTCCGCCAGCTCGCCCTGGACGAGACCGCGCAGCACCTCGCCGCCGGCGGTCAGACAGGCGCCGCTGAGCACGACGAGTTCGGGGTCGAGCACGGAGACGAGCGAGGCCAGACCGGTGGCCAGCCGGGTCGCGTAGGCCTGGAGCAGCTCCCGGTGCGGGCCGTCGGCGCGGTCGGCGGCGCGGGCGAGGAGCGTGGCGGCCGCCTCGGGGTGCGGCCCCGACGGGATGTCCCCGACGCCGAGTTCGCGGGCCAGTTCCGGTACCGCCTGGGAGCCGGCCAGCTCCTGGTAGCCGCCGCTGTTGGCCCGGGTCACCCGGCGGACCAGGGGGGCGCCCGGCACCGGCAGGAAGCCGACCTCGCCGGCGCCGCCGGTCCAGCCCCGGTGCAGCCGGCCGCCGAGGACCAGGGCGGCGCCGAGGCCCTCCTCGTTCCACAGCAGCACGAAGTCCGTGTGACCGCGGGCGGCGCCGAGCCGCTGTTCGGCGAGGGCGACGAGGTTGACGTCGTTCTCGTACTCCACCGGCATGGGCAGCGCGGCGGCGAGGTCGTCGAGCAGCGCGGGGGAGTGCCAGCCGGGCAGATGGGAGGCGTAACGCAGCCGGCCGGTGGTGGGGTCGAAGGCGCCGGGCGTGCCGATCACCAGCCGGTGCACGTCGCCGCGCGCGAGCCCCGCCGCCTTCACCGCGCCGTCGAGGGCGTCGGTGACCTGCCGGACGACGGGGTGCGCCGGGCGCCGGCCGGGGGTGCGCAGCTCGTACGACCCGACGGTGCGGCCGGTGATGTCGGCGACGGCGGCGCGGATGCGGTGCGGGGTGACGTCCAGCCCGGCGGCGTACGCGGCCGCCGGGTTCACCGCGTACAACTGCGCACCCGGGCCCGGCCGGCCCTCGCTGGTGCCGGTGACCCGGACCAGGCCGGCCGCCTCCAGGCGGGCCAGCAGCTGGGAGGCGGTGGGCTTGGACAGGCCGGTGAGCTTGCCGATCCGGGTGCGGGACAGCGGCCCCTGCGCCAGCAGCAGGTCCAGGGCGGCGCGGTCGTTCATGGCGCGCAGGACGCGCGGGGTGCCCGGCGTACCGGCGGTTCCTGCCATGGGATCCATCCTGCCCTTCCACTGTTAGGAAAGTTTCCTGTCCCGACGGGAGGAACGTAAGCGCAGCGGGAAAGGGGCGTCAAGGGATACGACCCGGATGCCGGTCCCTATAGTCACCGCGACGGCCTACGGCGAACGGTGGACGGGTCATGGACAGGGTGCTGCTGGTCAGGCTGTGGCTGTCGGCATTCGGGAGCTTCCTGCCGCTCCTGGTGGGGCTGGTCCTGAAGGGCGCCGTGCAGGACGGGTTCGGCTGGGCGCTGGCCGAGGAGGTGACCCTGGTATCGCTCGTCTGGGCGGTGCTGGGTCTGCTGTGCGCGCTGTACGTGTGCGGCGCGCTGGCGCGCGGCGCGCGGGGCACCGGCATCCCGGTCACCGCGGCCGCGCTCGACGCCGTACAGCAGCACACCTTCTCCGCGGAGCGGGCCGAGCGGCTGCGGGCGGCGCTGGCGAAGGACGGACGGGCGGTCGAGGTGCGGGACGGGGAGCGGGTCGAGTTCGGCTGGCGGCCGTTCCGGGGTCGCCGCTCGGTCGCCGGCTCGCTGGCCTTCGACCCCGAGTCCGGAAAGGCGCTGCTGCGGGTCCGGGCGGCCGACGCGGTGATGCGGGGCCCGGGGCGGAGCCGGGCGAGCGCGTTCGTCGCGCTGTGTCAGCTGGCGCGGCTGGTCCCCGACCAGGGGGAGGAGGCACCGGCGGCGGGTTCCGCGCCGGTGCCGCTCCAGGGGTTCGCTACTTCGCCGGCGGAGCCTGCCGCTGGGTCGTGATCGGGGTCGTCGCCGCCACCTGCGGGGAGTCCGTGTTGGCGAAGACCGAGGGGGCCGCCACCGCGGCCGCCGGGTCGGGGGCGTCCACCGGGTCCTCCACCGACGTCGCGCCGCCCACGATGCGGATGTGCGCCGCGTCGAACGCCCGCTTGATCCGCCAGCGCAGCTCGCGCTCGACCGTCACCGCCTTGCCCGGCATCGTCTTGGCCGAGACCCGCACCACCATCGAGTCGATCAGCACCGAGTCCAGGCCCAGGACCTCCACCGGGCCCCACAGCAGCTCGTTCCAGGGCTCTTCCTTGCTCATCCGCTCCGCGACGTCGTCCAGCGTGGCCTTGACCCGGTCCAGGTCCTCGGACGACTTCACGGTGACGTCCACGCCCGCCGTCGCCCAGCCCTGGGAGAGGTTGCCGATCCGCTTGACCTCGCCGTTGCGGACGTACCAGATCTCGCCGTCCGAGCCGCGCAGCTTGGTCACCCGCAGCCCGACCTCGATCACCTCGCCGGTGGCCACGCCCGCGTCGATCACGTCACCGACGCCGTACTGGTCCTCCAGGATCATGAACACACCGGAGAGGAAGTCGGTGACCAGGTTCCGGGCGCCGAAACCGATCGCCACACCCGCGACACCCGCCGACGCCAGCAGCGGCGCCAGATTGATCTTGAAGGTGGACAGCACCATCAGCGCGGCCGTGCCGAGGATCAGGAAGCTCGCCACCGACCGCAGGACCGAGCCGATCGCCGCCGACCGCTGCCGGCGCCGCTCCGCGTTGACCAGCAGCCCGCCCAGCGCGGTGCCGTCCACGGCCTGCGCGGTGCGGCCCATCCGGTCTATCAGTTTGGTGATCGCCCGCCGCACCGCCGAGCGCAGCGCCACCGCGACGACCACGATCAGCAGTATCTGCAAGCCCATCGCGAGCCAGGTCGACCAGTTCTGCTCGACCCAGCTGGCCGCGTTCGTCGCGCTGTCCTGCGCGTCCCGGAACGAGGGCACGGCCGGTGCGGTCTCGGACGGAGAGGGGGTCGGCGACGCTCCGGCGGCCAGCAGGACGGCGGGCAAGGACGACACGGCAGGTACCTCCAAGGTGCTGCGCGGTCCGGCCGCTGGGGCGGTCAAGGTCACGAAAAGGTCACCGGCCGGACAGGACCACCACACTAACGGGGCATTGTGTGTGCACCGCGCGGATCCGCAAAGGGGAGGCCCAGGAGAGACGCGGCTCACCCCGGCTTGAACAGGCCATGATCCGGGGGATGAATCCCCTGTGGTCGAAAACACTCCCAGCCCGTTACCGGGACATGGTGGCGCGTTCACCAGCCATGAGGGGAGACTGACCTCAGATCGTCCCGGCGCGAGCCACGCGCCGCCGACGCCCAAGGAGGCACCCGTGCCGCATGTCCTGGTCCTCAACGCGTCGTACGAGCCACTCGGCGTCGTACCGCTCCGCCGCGCGCTCGTCCTCGTCCTGGAGAACAAGGCAGTAGCCCTCGAGGAATCCGGCGCCTATATGCACAGCGCAACCGTCACCCTCCCCGCACCCAGCGTGGTCCGGCTCAAGCGATTCGTCCGGGTTCCCTACCGGGGGCCCGTCCCGCTCACCCGCCGAGCGCTCTTCGCGCGCGACGGGGGCCGGTGCATGTACTGCGGTGGCGTCGCAACCAGCGTCGACCACGTCATCCCGCGCAGTCGCGGGGGCAAGCACGTCTGGGACAACGTGGTGGCCTCCTGCCGCCGCTGCAACCACGTCAAGGCGGACCGCCACCTCGTGGAGCTGGGCTGGCGGCTGCGCCACAAGCCCGCCCCGCCCACCGGACTGGCCTGGCGCATCATCGGCACCGGCCATAGGGACCCGCGCTGGCTGCCCTACTTGCAGCCGTACGGCGCGGACGACGCCATGGCCCGGATCGACGGCATCTCCGCCTGACGGTCCGGGCCTTCGCGCACCCCGGCCGACGGGCGGCCGGCGTCGTCGCGGTCATCGGGCGTCCAGCCCCGGGAGCCCCCCGCGCCCCCGGGGCCGGACCGTCATGCGGTGACGCGCGGTCACGTGCAGCGCAGCTCGGCCGGGTGCAGTGAGCGGCGCAGCAGCGGTAGCGCGGTGGCGGCGGCCAGCAGACAGCCGGCGTACACCGCGACCGGCACCAGCAGCGCCGCGTACGGCACCGACAGGACGCCGTGACCGGTGAGCACGCCGTACCAGAGGCCGACCGCCATGCCGCCCGTGCCCGCCAGGAGCACCGCGGGCGCCAACGGCAGCGCCGTCTCCAGCAGCAGCGCCCGGCGCAGCACCGACTGCGGCACCCCGGCGGCGGTCTGCGCGGCCAGGCCCCGGCGCCGGGTGGCGACGGACTCGGCCGTGCCGACGGCGAGCCCGGACAGCACCAGCCCGAGGGCGACCAGGATCGCCGCGCCGCTCAGGTCCAGCCCCGTCGTGTAGTACGACGGGTCGGCGGCGAGGCTGTCGGGCCCGGCCCGGTGCAGCGCGGCGAGCAGCGCCTGCCGTACCCCCACGAACCCGGTGCCGACGACCGTCACCAGCAGCACCGCCGCGTGGCTGCGGGCGGCCGCCCACGGGTCGTCGTGCAGCCGCTCCGCCGCGATCAGCAGCGCCGGGCGCTCGGCGCGCGCGGCGCACACCCGCCCCAGCAGCCGGGAGGTGCCGCCGGTCAGCCACACCGCCCCGGCCCCCACCAGCAGCGTCAGGAAGAGCACCGTGAGCTGGGCGAGTGGGAACCCGGCCGGGCGGACGGCGAACGGCGCCGCCAGCGTGCCCGCCACCAGCAGCACGAGCAGCACGGTCGCCACCCGGAAGGCCCGCCCCGGACCCGGCGTGGACCGCACCCGCCGGACCCGTCCCAGCGGCGAGGCCACCACCCGGCGCAGCGCCAGCGCGCTCACCGCCGCGCCCAGCACCGGCACGGCGACGGCCACCAGGGCAAGCCCCGCCCAGGTCACCGGCTGCGGAGCGGACCACAGGCGCAGCAGTACGACGCCCGCGGCGACCGTCGCCGGGACCGCACCGGCCAGGCAGGCCAGCCCCGTCTCCAGCGCCGCGATCCGCCGCACCTGCCCGGCACCGGCACCCGCGAGCCGCAGCGCGGCCAGCCGCCGGTCGCGGTGCACCGCACCGACGCGGGCGCACTGGCCGAGGAAGCCGAGCACCGGGACCAGCAGCAGAAGCAGCGCGAACACCACGCCCGCGCGGTCGCTGGACGAGTTCAGCAGACCGGCGCCGACGGGGACGGAGTAGTACCCGTCCAGCGTCGCCAGCGTGACGCTCACCAACCCGATGCCGGTGACCAGCGCGGCTCCTGCGGCGGTGAGCCCCACCCGCCACCACTCGCGCCGGTCCGACCCCCGGGTCAGCAGCCAGGCCAGCCGCAGATCGGCCCCCAGACCCCCCTGTGCGTCGCTCATGCCGCCACCCCCGCCGGCAGCACCGCGCCGTCGCTCAGCCGGACCTCGCGGTCGGCGTACGCCGCCGTCTGCGCGTCGTGGGTGATCAGCAGGACGGCCGTCCCCGCCTCGCGGGCGGTGTGCACCAGGGCCGTCATCACCTGCTCGCTCGCCAGCGAGTCCAGCGCCCCCGTCGGCTCGTCCGCGAAGACCACCCTCGGGCCGGTGACCAGGGCGCGCGCCAGCGCGGCCCGCTGCGCCTGCCCGCCGCTCAGCTCGCCCGGCCGCAGCTCGCCCTGCCCGCGCAGCCCGAACCGCTCCAGCCACTCGGCGGCCCGCGCCCGGGCGTCCGCCCGCGACGCACCGGCGAGCAGCAGCGGCAGCGCCACGTTGTCCAGCGCGGTCAGCTCCGGGATCAGCTGCCCGAACTGGAACACCACCCCGAACTCGGTCCGCCGCAGCTCGGCCAGCCGCTTCTCCGGCAGCCGGTCCAGCCGCCGACCCGCGTACGTCACCGCACCCGAGTCCGGCCGCACGATCCCGGCGAGGCAGTGCAGCAGGGTGGACTTCCCGCTGCCGCTGGCGCCGGTCACGGCGAGGATCTCGCCGGCGCCCAGCTCGACCGAGGCACCCCGCAGGGCTGCCGTCCTGCCGTGCGCCTTGGTCAGCTCGCGGGCCGCCAGAAGTGGCGCGCCGCTGTCCCCGTTGCTCATGCTGAGTCGACCTCCGCGGTCAGAGTGGTCAGCCGGGCCGCCGTGGTCGTCATCCAGCGGAGGTCGGCGTCGAGATGGGTGAGGGCGTAGTCGGCCGACAGAACGGTCGCCAGGCCGGCGCCCGGACTGGTCTTCACCGCCGTGAGCTGCCGCATCCGCTCCATGTGCGCGGCACGCTGCGCGCCGAGATAGGCGGCCGGGTCGCCGCCGGAGAGGATCGCCACGACGACCTTGGCGAAGATCTCGTTCGCCACGAACGGCGCCGGCGGGGTGATCTCGGCCGCCCACCGGCCCAGTTCCCGGGACCCCGCCTCGGTCGAGCGGTACAGCGTCCGCTCCGGACCGCCGTCCGCGTCGGTGCCCGCCACCTCCGCGAGCCCGTCCCGGACCAGCCGTTGCAGGGTCGTGTAGACCTGCCCGTAGGCCAGCGGGCGCGCTTGCGGAAAGCGTTCGTCGTGGCGTCGCTTGAGGTCGTAGCCATGGCTCGGCCCCGCCGCGAGCAGCCCCAGAAGGATGTGACGGGTGCTCATGCCGATCATTATGCACTCGCTACATGTACTGAGTGAATAGTGATCAGCGTGTGGTCCGTCCGCGGCCCGCCGCCCTTCCCGTTCGGGCGTCCGCGGGAGTGCCCTCGCCGACACGGGGTAGGCCTGCCGTAACCCGTTCGAAGCCGCCCCATCCCGCCGGCGATCCCGGCCCACCGACGAAGGAGACCCCGTGCCCGCATCGGCCCGACTCTCGATCCCGGCCCAGTGGAAACAGGAGCAGAAACCCGGGGGAGCGCAGACGTGCGCGTTCAGCGCGGAGCGCGCCTGCGCACAGGTCCCGCTCACCAGCGAACCGCCCCTGCCCGCCGCCGAACCCCTGACCAGTGAGCCCCCGCTCGCCGACGCCACCCCGCTGACCAGCGAGCCCCCGCTCGTCGACACCACCCCCCTGAGCAGCGAGTCCGACGCCTTCGGCATGGGGGCGTAGATGGCCGCGGCGTCCGAGGACTTCACGGACTCCGGCGACTCCGGCGACATCGGGGACTCCGGCGACATCGGGGACTCCGGCGGCTTCGGCGGCTTCGGGGACTTCGCGGACGGGGACCTCGCCCGGCTCGCCGAACTGCACGGGGTCGCCACCGCCTACAGCCCCGCCCCGGGCCGTACCGTCCAGGTCCCCGCCTCCGCCGTGGTCGCCGCGCTGGCCGCCCTCGGCGTCGACGCCGCCGGCCCGGATGCCGTACGCACCGCGCTCGCCGCACGGGAACACGAGCTGAGCGCACGCCTGCTGCCCCCGACCCTGGTCCGATGGGCCGGCGCCGACGAGCCCGCCGCCCTCACCGCGCTGCCCGCCGGCACCCGGCTGACCGTCGAGACGGAGACCGGCCAGCAGCACACCGGGACCGCGGACCTCCCGCCGGGCGTGCACCGGGTCACCGCCCACGCCCCCGACGGACGCACCGGCCAGGCGCATCTCATCGTCGCCCCGGACCGGCTGCCCGCCCCGCCCGGCCGCTCCTACGGCCTCCTCGTCCAGCTGTACTCCCTGCTGTCCCACCGCTCCTGGGGCATGGGCGACCTCGGCGACCTCGCCGAACTGGCGGGCTGGGCCGGACGCACCGCGGGCGCCGGGTTCGTCCAGGTCAACCCGCTGCACTCGGCCGTACCGGGCGCCCCCACCGACCCCTCCCCGTACCGGCCCTCCTCGCGCCGCTTCCCCGACCCCGTCCATCTGCGCGTCGAGGACATCCCCGAGTACGCCTACGCCGAGGACCCCGAGACCCTGCGCACCCTGCTGGACCGGGCCGCCCGGCTCCGCGCCGCCGTCCTCGACAAGGGCGCCCTCATCGACCGGGACGCCGTGTGGGAACTGAAGCGGGAGGCGCTGGAGACGGTCCTGCGCGTCCCCCTGCCCCCCGGCCGCCAGGCCGCCTACGACGACTTCCGCGCCGCCCACGGCCAGGCCCTCGACGACCACGCCACCTGGTACGCCCTCGCCGAGATCCACGGCTCCGACTGGCACGCCTGGCCCGCCGCCCTGCGCGACCCCCGCTCGCCCGAGACCGCCCGCGCCCGCGCCGACCTCGCCGACCGGGTCGCCTTCCACAGCCGTCTCGCCTGGCTCACCGACGGCCAGCTGCGCGCCGCCCAGCGCGCCGCCCGCGAGGCCGGCATGCCCGTCGGGATCGTGCACGACCTCGCCGTCGGCGTGCACCCCGGCGGCGCCGACGCCTGGGCCCAGCAGGACGTCTTCGCCGCCGGCATGTCGATCGGCGCCCCGCCGGACGCCTTCAACGCCCGCGGCCAGGACTGGGGCCTGCCGCCCTGGCGCCCCGACCGGCTCGCCGCCACCGGCCACGCCCCCTACCGCGAGCTGCTGCGCGCCCTCTTCCGCTACGCCGGCGCGCTGCGCATCGACCACGTCATGGGCCTGTTCCGGCTGTGGTGGGTCCCCCAGGGCAGCCCGCCCACCGAGGGCACGTACGTCCGCTACGACGCCGAGGCCATGCTCGCCCTGCTCGCCCTGGAGGCCACCCGGGCCGGCGCGGTCGTCATCGGCGAGGACCTGGGCACCGTCGAGCCCGGGGTGCGCGAGACGCTCCAGCGGCGCGGGGTGCTCGGCACCTCCGTGCTGTGGTTCGAACGGGACTGGGAGGGCGACGGCCGCCCGCTGCCCCCGGACCGCTGGCGCGCCGACTGCCTCGCCACCGCCACCACCCACGACCTGCCGCCCACCGCGGCCCGGCTCACCGGCGAACACGTGGAGCTGCGCGACCGGCTCGGCCTGCTCACCCGCCCCGCGACCGAGGAGCGCACCGAGGCCGTCGCCGACACCGCCGAGTGGCTCGCCCTGCTGGGCAGCCTCGGGCTCCTCGACAGCCCGGCCGCCGGGCCGCCCGGCTCTGACGAGGAGGAGGAGATCCGCGCCCTGCACCGCTTCCTGCTGCGCACCCCGGCCCGGCTGATCGGCGTCTGGCTCCCCGACGGCGTGGGCGACCGCCGCCCGCAGAACCTGCCGGGAACCTGGGACCAGTACCCCAACTGGCGGCTCCCGATCGCCGACGGCGAGGGCCGCCCGGTGCCCCTGGAAGAGCTGGTGGCCGCACCCCGGCTGCGGGCGCTGCTGCGGGTACTCCACCGGTCCGGGCCGCCCGGCGGCGGGGGCGCGGGGGGATCTTCCTAAGGCACCCCGGACGCGCGGGCCCGAGACCGGTTCGCTAATTTGATTCCGTGGACAAGAAGAACGCCCTGCGCGCCGGCGCCCTGGCCGCCGGTACGACGCTGATGATGCTGCTCATGTCGTCCCCCGCCCTCGCGCTGACCCGCGACGACGGCGACGACCCCGGCCCGGGCCTCAGCGTCGCCCAGACGCTGGGCCTGTACGTGCTCCTGCCGATCGCGCTGTTCGCGGTCATCGCCGGCCTGGTCATGGTGCTCGACAAGTCCCGGAAGAAGAGCGACACCACGTCGTCCAACATCAACGTGAAGCCCGGCGCCGGCGCGAAGGCCTGACCGGAGCCACGGTTCTCCCGCCGGGGGCGCCCGTCCTCCCGCGGTACGCGCGTATGCCGTACCCGGGGTGAGACCGGCGCCCCCGGCGTTTTTGCTGCCCCTCCTTTTACGGGCTGCGAGCTTTAGGGGCTTGCGGGCTTGCGGGCTTGCGGGCTTTACGGGCTTTTACGGGCCGGGTTCAGGGGTGCGGCGCGATGAGATACCGCTGCACGGTCGGGCCCAGCCACGCCACCAGCTCCTCGCGGGACAGCGCCGTCGCCGGCGGCAGCCGCAGCACATAGCGGGTCAGCGCCACCCCGAGCACCTGCGACGCGCACAGCGCCGCCCGCGCCGGCGCCTGCTCCGAGTCGGGGCACACCTGGCGGGCCACCGGCAGCAGCTGCTCCCGGAAGATGCCCTGCATCCGCTCGGCCCCGGCCTGGTTGGTGACACCGACCCGCAGGACGGCCCGCAGCTCCTCGTTCTCCTCCCAGAGGTCCAGGAAGTGGCCGACGAGCGCCCGCCCGACCTCCTCCCGCGGCACCTGCCGCAGATCCGGCAGCCGCAGATCGAGCGCGACGGCCGCCGCGAACAGTCCCTCCTTGGTGCCGAAGTAGCGCATCACCATCGACGGGTCGATGTGCGCGTCCTTGGCGATGGCCCGGATGGTGGCCCGCTCGTAGCCGTCGGCGGCGAAGCGCTCGCGGGCGGCGGTGAGGATGGCGGCGCGGGTGGCGTCGGAGCGGCGGGCGGGGCTGGAGGAGCTGGCGGGGCTGGAGGGGGCGGAAGGGGTGGTGGTCATATCAACGAGCGTAGGCCAACTGGTGTTGGCCAACAAGTGTTGACCGCTGCCCTGCTTCCGCTCTACGGTGGCCAACAAGCGTTGACCAACAGGTGTTGACCCGCAGATGTACTCCCTCAGGAGGCTGCTCATGACCGGCACGGACACGGAGCACGTCATCGTCGTGGGCTCCGGCCCCACCGGCCTGCTGCTCGCCGGTGACCTCGCCGCCGCCGGCATCCCCGTCACCGTCCTCGAGAAGCGCCCCCACAAGATCAGCAACCTCTCCCGCGCCTTCGTGCTGCATGCCCGTACGCTCGAGCAGCTCGACGCCCGCGGTCTCGCCGACGCGGTCGAATCGGCCGGACAGCCCCTGGACAGCCTCGGTCTGTTCGGCCGGCTCTCCATCGACCTCTCCCACCTCCCCTCCCGCTTCAACCACCTCCTCGTCCTGCCGCAGTACGAGGTCGAGAAGGTGCTGGAGCGGCGCGCGGTCGAGGCCGGTGCCGACTTCCGGTACGAGACCGAACTGACCGGTCTGACCCAGGACGCGGACTGCGTGACCGTCGAGGCGCGCGGCCCCGAGGGGGAGAGGCAGACCCTGCGGGCGGCGTACGTGGTCGGCACCGACGGCATGCGCAGCGCCGTACGCGAGGCCGTCGGACTGCCCTTCCCCGGTAAGTCGGTGATCCGGTCCGTCGTCCTCGCCGACGTCCGGCTCGCCGAGCCGCCGCCGACCGTGCTCACCGTCAACGCCGTGGGCGACGCCTTCGCCTTCCTCGCGCCGTTCGGCGACGGGTACCACCGGATGATCGGCTGGCACCGGGGCCGGAACGTCCCCGACACCGAGCCGCTCGACCTGGCCGAGATCAAGGAGATCACCCGGCTGGCCCTCGGCAGGGACTACGGCATGCACGACGCCCGCTGGATGTCCCGCTTCCACAGCGACGAGCGGCAGGCGCCGGCGTACCGGGTCGGCCGGGTCTTCCTCGCCGGGGACGCCGCCCATGTGCACACCCCGGCCGGCGGCCAGGGCATGAACACCGGGCTCCAGGACGCGGCCAACCTGAGCTGGAAGCTGGCCGCGGTGCTCGGCGGACACGCGGACGCGGAGCTGCTGGACAGCTACCAGGACGAGCGGCACCCGGTCGGCAGGGCGGTACTGCGCAGCAGCGGCGGGATCATCCGGCTCGCCATGGCCAAGCGCCCGTGGACCCTGGCGGCGCGCGCCGCGCTCACCACGCTCCTGGGCACGGCCGCCCCCTTGCGCCGCAAGGCCACCGGCCAGATCACCGGCATCGGCTACCGCTACCCCGCACCCCGGGGCGCCCACCGCCTCACCGGCGCCCGTATCCCGGACGTCCGCCTCGCGGGCGGCGGCCGCCTGTACGAGGCGCTGCGCGGCGGCCGGTTCGTGCTGATCGCCCCGGAGCCGTACGCGGCGGACCCCGGCTACGGGAAGCGCCTGACGGTGACCCGCTGGGCGAGCGACCGCCGTACGGCCGTACTGGTACGCCCCGACGGCTACGCGGCCTGGGCCGCCGACGCCCCCACGCCCGAGGCGCTCACGGCGGCCCTCACCCACCACCTGGGGAAGGCAAGCTTTAAGCAATCCTGAAAAGAACGCTCAAAAACTTTCGATGGACCTGACGGATCCGGCGCTGGGACGGTAGAGGCACACCCCGCCACCCACCGGAAAGGACCTCAGTGGCCGCCACAGCCACCACCACTCCAGCCACTACCCCCGCCACCCTCCCCGCCCCCACCGTCCGCCCCCTCCTCGGCCTCGCCTGCGCCGCACTCGCCACGGTCGTCTGGTCCGGCAGCTTCGTCACCGCCCGGGGACTGCACGACAGCGTCCCACCGGTCCAGCACGCCTTCTGGCGCTGGGTGATCGCCCTGCTCGCCGTCGCCCCCTTCGGCGCCCGGCGGGCCTGGCGGCAGCGGCACCTCCTCCGGCGCCATGTCCGGTACGTCCTGCTCGCCTCCCTCCTCGGGGTGGCCGTCTACAACACCCTCGTGAACCAGGCCGGCCTCACCACCCCGGCCACCACCATGGGCCTGATCATGGCCGCCTCACCGGTGCTGATGGCGGTGTTCGAGCGGCTGGCCGGCGTACGGCTCGGAGCGCGCCGGATCACCGGGCTGCTCCTCGCCTGCGCGGGCGTGGCGCTGCTGGTCGGCGGCGGGGCGCACTTCGCACCCGGCGACCTGTGGATGATCGCCGCGGCCTGCTGCTTCGCCGGGTACAGCGCGCTGCTGCGCCGCAGGCCCGCCGAACTCGACGGCCCCGGCTTCCTGTTCACCACCTTCGCCGTCGGCACGGTCCTGCTGCTGCCCGCGCAGGCCGCCAGCGTCGCCGTCCAGGGCGGCTTCACCCCGACCCCGGCCACGGTCGTGCCGCTCCTCTACGTCGGTGTGGCCTCCTCGGCGGTGGCCTTCTTCGCCTGGGGCAAGGCGATCGCCCTGATCGGCGCGGTCCGCGCGGGCGTCGTCTACTACCTCCAGCCGGTGTGCGTGGCCCTGCTGTCCTGGGCGGTTCTCGGCGAGCCGGCCGGGGGAGCGCAGCTGCTGTCCATGGCCCTCATCCTGGGCGGGGTCGTCCTGGGCGCCGGCGCCCGCCGCTGACCGGTAGCTTTCCCGGCATGGCCGAGTGGGACATCCGGAAACTGCACATCCTGCGCACCCTGCGCGAGCGCGGCACCGTCACCGCGACCGCCGAGGCGCTGCACATGACACCGTCCGCGGTCTCCCAGCAGCTGACCAACCTGGCCGGCCAGCTCGGCGTGACCCTGCTGGAGGCCCACGGCCGCCGGGTCCGGCTCACCGACGCGGCCCGGCTGGTGCTGCGGCACACGGAGGCGGTCTTCGAGCAACTGGAGCGCGCAGACGCGGAGTTGGCGGCGTACACCCGGGGCGAGGCGGGCGAGGTGCGGGTCGGGGCCTTCTCCACCGCCGTACCCGCCCTGGTGGTCCCGGCGGTACGGGCCCTGCGCGCGGCCCACCCCCGGGTGACCGTCCGGGTCCGCGAGGCGGAGGCCGCCGAGGCCTACGACCTGCTGGCCGCCGGCGAGGTCGACCTCGCCCTCTCCCTCGCGGCCGAAGCCCCGCCCACTGCCGACCCCCGCTTCACCCGCGTCCCGCTCCTCACCGACCCCCTGGACGTCGCCCTGCCCCCGGACCACCCCCTCGCGGACGCCACGGACCTGCGCCTGACCGACCTGGCCGGCGACCCCTGGATCTTCGGCGGCAGCGGCCCCTGGTCCGACATCACCCGCCGCGCCTGCGAGGCGGCCGGCTTCACCCCGCACCGGGCCCACTCGGCCTCCGGCTGGACGACGATCCTCGCCATGGTGGAGGCGGACATGGGCGTGGCCCTGATCCCCCGCATGGCGGCGGTGAGCCGCGACGGCGTGCGAATGCGCGAACTCACCACGGACCGCCCGCTCCGCCACGTCCTGGCAGCCCTCCGCAAAGGCACGGAAACCACCCCCACCCTGACCCACACCCTGAACGCCCTCCGAACGGCGGCGTCGGACCGGGTCACCCGGGCGTGAACGTGTACTCCAACTCGTACAGATGACCGGCCTTGACCATGACGGTGACCTCGACCGGCCGACCACCATCGCTGAGGACCACGCGCAGCGTACGAAGCACGGGCAGATCACTCGGCAGGCGCAACGCCCGGTACTGCTCATGCGTGGGAACCCTGGCGGACACCCGGTCCACGCTCAGCCGGGGCGGGAAGCCGAGGTCGGCGAGCAGGGCCGGGGTGCCTCCCTTGATCTTCCGCTTCTCCGTGAGGGCGGTACCTCGGGCGATGTCGACGGGGTAGTACGACGCGACCAGCTCGACCGGCTCACCATCGATCGAGAGGACCTGGTGCCGTAGCAGCGCCGTGTCCCCGTCCGCGAGGCCCAAGGCCGCCGAGACGTCCGCGGGCGGCCTGACCTCACCCACGTCCAGCAGGGTGCTGTGCGCTTGAGTCCCCAGCTTGGCTGCCTCGGTCAGCCAGCGGTACTGCTCGCCGGGGCCGGCCGGGGCCATGTAGGCGGCAGGGCGCATCGTCCTTTGCCGATGCTCGCGCACGGTGACGGAGGCTCCCGCCCTGCCCACCACGAGCCGCTCGTCCTTGAGGAGCTGAAGCGCCTTCTGGATGGTGGCGTTGGAGGCGCTGAACCTCTCCTTGAGCTGAGCGGTGGAGGGCAGCGCGGCGCCCGGTGGCAGATCCCCGCTCATGATCTCGTCCCGGAGGTCGGCGGCGATCCGCTCGTGCAGGGACCGCCGGTCCTCGGCGCCGCTGTCGATGATGGCCACGGTCATCCGATCCGCATCTCGTAGCGCAGCTGCTGTCGATGGGCGGGCATGACCATCATGTCCACCTGCACAGGCCGCTCGTCGCCGTCGAACGTCACGCGCTTCAGCGCGAGAACCGGCTGGTCGGGTGCGAGCCGCAGCACATCCCGCTCCTCCGCGCCGGGCATACGAGCGGTCACGTCCTCCCGTACCCGCCTGCCCGCATGACCGAGTCCGGCGAGCAGCGTCACCGCTCCGCCGGGGATCTTCGCCTTCTCGGCGAGAGGCGTGCCGCGGGCGATGTCGGCGGGGTAATACGTGTCCGTCAACTCGCACGGTTCGTCATCGAGGTGGATGACCCGGCGGCGAACGACGACGGTCTCTCCCGCGGCCAGGCCGAATGCCTCGGCGACCTCCTCGGGAGCGGGCACCTCACCCGCCTGCACGATGCGCTGCCCGCCCTTGCCACCGCGCGCCGCGGCCTCGGCCGACCAGGCGTCGGACTGACCCTGCTGCCGTGGTCTCACATACGGCATCGAGGTACTGACCCACCCGCTGTCACCCATGGTGTCCTCCTGCTCGGTCGCCAACCTTGCTGCTCCACACGGTAGGTGACGCTGTTCAGTCACCGTTCAGAGACTACCTCTCTGCTTTTCGCGAAAGGTGCTACGGTGGGCGCCGATCGTGCAACCCGCACCAAGGTGGTGATGCACCATGCCTCTGTCACGGCAACGGCGATTCCCTCGTGCGCGCAGATCTGCGAAAGCGGCAAGAGGGTTCGCCCTCGACACACTCACCGAGTGGGGCTACCTCGACCGACAGGACGATGTCCGGCTGTGTGTCTCGGAATTAGCCACGAACGCCGTGTTGCATGGAGCGCCGGCGGGGCGTGAGTTCTGTCTGACCGTCGTCGGTGACGGCCCGCTGATCCGTATCGAAGTGCGCGACAGCGGAGACGGATGGCCGGTCGTGGGGCAGGGGCGCGCCGAGGACTGCGGGGGCAGGGGACTTCGCCTCGTGACGGCGCTCGCCGACGACTTCGGCGTCACCGGGCACATCCCCGGGAAAACCGTGTGGGCGGTTTTCAAGACCGTCCACACCGCCACAGCGGAGGCCGGCGGGGAAACGTCCTGAGCAGGTAGAAGCAGTGACCGGTCGTCCAGGGCCTGGCCGGCGGATCATGACGGGCGGGCCACCGGCGTTGAAGGAGCTGAGTGGAGCAGGGCGGGGGCGTCGATAAATTCCTCGACATCGGTCGCGGTGATCGGGGACGCTTCGCGCGATGACCAGAATCGACGACACGCCGCCCGCGTGGGACGAGCGCACTCAGCTCGCCACGTTTCTCGACTACGCACGTGACACCGCCCGCGCCAAGTGCGCCGGCGTCTCCGCGGACCACGCACGCAAGGCGCTCCTGCCGGGCTCACCGCTGATGACCATGAGCGGAGTGATCAACCACCTCCGCTGGGTCGAGTACTACTGGTTCCACGTGGTCTTCCTCGGCGAGGAGGACCGGGGTCCGTGGACCGAGGAGGACCCCGACCGCGAGATGCGTATCGCCGTCGACTACCCGCTCGCGCAGTTGCTCGACGAATACGCCGAACAGAGCGCCCGCTACCGCGAACTGGTCGCCGGGCACAGCCTGGACAAGCAGGCCCAGCGAGCCGTCCGCGACGGCCTCCACGTCGACCTGCGCTGGATCCTCCTCCACCTCATCGAGGAGACGGCCCGCCACAACGGTCACCTGGACATCCTGCGCGAGATGCTCGACGGCACGACCGGTGACTAGATACGGCAAGGGGCGCCCGGTGTCCGCACCGGGCGCCCCTCAGCGGCGTGGAAGGACTACTGCGCGTCCGCCGCCTGGGCCTTCAGGGCGCGTTCGACGCCCGAGCGGGACTCCGAGACCAGGCGGCGCAGGGCCGCGTTGGGCTCGGCCGAGGCGAGCCAGGCGTCCGTCTTGGCGAGGATCTCCTCGGAGACCTGGATCGTCGGGTAGAGGCCGATCGCGATCTGCTGGGCGATCTCGTGCGACCGGGCGTCCCAGATGTCCTTGACCACCGCGAAGTACCGGTCCGTGTACGGCGCCAGCAGCTCCCGCTGGTCGGTCTGGACGAAGCCGCCGATCACGGCCTCCTGCACCGCGTTCGGCAGCTTGTCGGACTCGACCACCGACGCCCAGGCCTCCGCCTTGGCCTCCGGCGTCGGGCGGGCGGCCCGCGCCGTCGCCGCGTGGCGCTCGCCGGCGGCCGTCTTGTCCCGCTCGTACTCGGCGGCGATCTCCGCCTCGTCGAAGCGGCCGACCGCCGCGAGGCGCTCCACGAACGCCCAGCGCAGCTCGGTGTCCACGGCCAGGCCGTCGATCGTCTGGGTGCCCTCAAGGAGGGCCTCCAGCAGGTCCAGCTGCTCCGGCGTGCGGGCCGTCGCCGCGAAGGCGCGGGCCCAGGCCAGCTGGTGGTCCCCGCCCGGCTCGGCCGCGCGCAGATGGGCCAGCGTGGCATCGGTCCAGCGGGTCAGCAGGGACTCGCGGGCGGCCGGGTCGGCGTACAGGTCGATGGCGAGCTTCACCTGGCGGTGCAGCGACTGCACCACGCCGATGTCCGACTCCTTGCCGATGCCGGACAGGACGAGGGAGAGGTAGTCGCGGGTGGGCAGCTCCGCGTCCCGGGTCATGTCCCAGGCCGAGGCCCAGCACAGGGCGCGGGGCAGGGACTCGGTGAAGTCGCCGAGGTGCTCGGTGACCACCGCGAGGGACTGCTCGTCCAGGCGGACCTTGGCGTAGGAGAGGTCGTCGTCGTTGAGCAGGACGACCGCCGGGCGGCGCTTGCCGGTCAGCTGCGGTACGGCCGTCAGCTCGCCGTCGACGTCCAGCTCGATCCGCTCGGTGCGCACCAGCTTGCCGTCGGCGTCGAGGTCGTACAGGCCGATCGCGATGCGGTGCGGGCGCAGCACCGGCTCGCCCTTGGCGCCGGCGGGCAGCGCCGGGGCCTCCTGGCGGACGGCGAAGGAGGTGACGACCCCGTCGGCGTCCGTGGCGATCTCCGGGCGGAGGATGTTGATGCCGGCCGTCTCCAGCCACTTCTTCGACCAGGTCTTCAGGTCGCGCCCGGAGGTCTCCTCCAGCGCGCCCAGCAGATCGGACAGGCGCGTGTTGCCGAACGCGTGCGCCTTGAAGTACGCCTGGACGCCCTTGAAGAACTCGTCCTCGCCGACGTACGCGACGAGCTGCTTGAGGACGGAGGCTCCCTTGGCGTACGTGATGCCGTCGAAGTTGACGAGCACGTCGTCCAGGTCGCGGATGTCCGCCATGATCGGGTGCGTGGACGGCAGCTGGTCCTGCCGGTAGGCCCACGTCTTCATCGAGTTGGCGAACGTGGTCCAGGAGTGCGGCCAGCGCGAGCCGGGCGCGGCGGCCTGGCAGGCGATGGAGGTGAAGGTGGCGAACGACTCGTTCAGCCACAGGTCGTTCCACCACTCCATGGTGACCAGGTCGCCGAACCACATGTGGGCCAGCTCGTGCAGGATGGTCTCGGCCCGCACCTCGTACGCGGCGTCGGTCACCTTGGACCGGAAGACGTACTGGTCGCGGATGGTGACGGCGCCCGCGTTCTCCATCGCGCCCGCGTTGAACTCGGGCACGAAGAGCTGGTCGTACTTCTTGAACGGGTACCGGTAGTCGAACTTCTCCTGGAACCAGTCGAAGCCCTGCCGGGTCACCTCGAAGATCGCGTCCGAGTCGAGGAACTCGGCGAGGGACGGCCGGCAGTAGATGCCGAGCGGCACGGACTGCCCGTCCTTCTCGTACACGCTGTGCACGGAGTGGTACGGCCCGACGATCAGCGCCGTGATGTACGACGAGATGCGCGGGGTCGGCTCGAACGCCCAGACGTTGTCCTTGGGCTCCGGCGTCGGGGAGTTCGAGATGACGGTCCAGCCCTCGGGCGCCTTGACGGTGAAGGCGAAGGTGGCCTTCAGGTCCGGCTGCTCGAAGGACGCGAAGACCCGACGGGCGTCGGGGACCTCGAACTGCGTGTAGAGGTAGGCCTGCTCGTCGACGGGGTCGACGAACCGGTGGAGGCCCTCGCCGGTGTTGGTGTAGGCGCAGTCGGCGACGACCCGCAGGACGTTACGGCCCTCCAGCAGCCCGGGCAGGGCGATGCGGGAGTCCTTGAAGACCTCGGCGGCATCCAGCTGGTCGCCGTTGAGGACGACCTCGTGGACGGTCGGCGCCACCAGGTCGATGAAGGACTCGGCGCCGCCCCGGGCGACGTCGAAGCGCACCGTGGTAACGGACCGGTAGGTGCCGCCCTCCTGCGCGCCGGAGAGGTCGAGATCGATCTCGTACGAGTCAACGGTGAGCAGCTCGGCCCGCGCTTGCGCCTCTTCGCGAGTCAGGTTTGTGCCAGGCACGCGGTCATCTCCTCGTGAATATGTGGGTTGCGCCATCCTTCCATGGACCCATTGGGAACGCGATGTCCGCTTCCCGCCGGTGGGCGCGGCGCCCGCGCGGCACGGTGGTCCCATGACGAGCTACGCGCCCCGCCCCATCCCCGCCCCGGTCGTCGGTGAGCTGCTCGCCGCCGACGACGCCGGGCGTCCCGCCGCCCCCTTCACCGAGACGGAGGGCGGCGACCCGCTCCGCTGCTGTCTGCGCCGCAGCGCACCGGGCGACCGGATCGCCCTGGTCAGCTATGCCCCGCTGCGCCGCTGGGCGGCCGGGACGGGGGCCGACCCCGGCGCCTACGACGAGCAGGGTCCGGTCTTCGTCCACGCGGAGGGCTGCCCGGGCCCGGCCGGGGGCCCGCTGTCCCTCCCCTTCACCGACGCCCACCGCACCCTGCGCCGCTACTCCTTCGCCGGCCGCATCCTCGGCGGCCGTCTGGTCGAGCCCCCGGCCGACTTCCACCAGGCCCTCACCGAGGCGTTCGCCGATCCGGAGGTGGCGCTGGTGCACGTACGGGCGGTGGAGTACGGGTGCTTCCTCTATGAGGTGCGGCGGGCGTAGACCGGCCGACCGGAGGGCTGTGACCGGGGCGACTATGCATGACCATGCGTTGTGCTGCATACTCTTTCCATGTCCAAGGTCCTCACTTCCCTTCCGGTCGGCGAGCGCGTCGGCATCGCTTTCTCCGGCGGCCTCGACACCTCGGTCGCCGTCGCCTGGATGCGCGACAAGGGCGCCGTCCCGTGCACCTACACCGCCGACATCGGCCAGTACGACGAACCCGACATCGCCTCGGTGCCCGGCCGTGCGCACACCTACGGTGCCGAGATCGCGCGCCTGGTCGACTGCCGGGCGGCGCTGGTGGAGGAGGGCCTGGCCGCGCTGACCTGCGGCGCGTTCCACATCCGCTCCGGCGGGCGCGCCTACTTCAACACCACCCCGCTCGGCCGCGCCGTCACCGGCACCCTGCTGGTCCGGGCGATGCTGGAGGACGACGTCCAGATCTGGGGCGACGGCTCCACCTACAAGGGCAACGACATCGAGCGGTTCTACCGCTACGGCCTGCTCGCCAACCCCAACCTGCGGATCTACAAGCCCTGGCTGGACGCGGACTTCGTGACCGAGCTGGGCGGCCGCAAGGAGATGTCGGAGTGGCTGCTGGCACACAACCTGCCCTACCGGGCCAGCACCGAGAAGGCGTACTCCACCGACGCCAACATCTGGGGCGCCACCCACGAGGCCAAGACCCTGGAGCACCTGGACACCGGCGTGGAGACCGTCGAGCCGATCATGGGCGTCCGGTTCTGGGACCCGTCGGTCGAGATCGTCACCGAGGACGTGACCATCGGCTTCGACCAGGGCCGGCCGGTGACCGTCAACGGCAAGGAGTTCGCCTCCGCCGTCGACCTGGTGATGGAGGCCAACGCCATCGGCGGCCGGCACGGCCTGGGCATGTCCGACCAGATCGAGAACCGCATCATCGAGGCCAAGAGCCGCGGCATCTACGAGGCGCCCGGCATGGCCCTGCTGCACGCCGCCTACGAGCGCCTCGTCAACGCCATCCACAACGAGGACACCCTCGCCCAGTACCACAACGAGGGCCGGCGCCTGGGCCGCCTGATGTACGAGGGCCGCTGGCTGGACCCGCAGGCGCTGATGATCCGCGAGTCGCTCCAGCGCTGGGTCGGCTCGGCGGTCACCGGCGAGGTCACCCTGCGGCTGCGGCGCGGCGAGGACTACTCGGTCCTCGACACCACGGGCCCGGCGTTCAGCTACCACCCCGACAAGCTGTCCATGGAGCGCACCGAGGACTCCGCGTTCGGCCCGGTGGACCGGATCGGCCAGCTGACCATGCGCAACCTGGACATCGCCGACTCGCGCGCCAAGCTGGAGCAGTACGTCGGCCTCGGCCTGATCGGCACCGGCAGCCCCACCATCGGCGCCTCCCAGGCGGCCGCGACCGGGCTGATCGGCACCATGCCGGAGCTGCCGGAGGGCGGCGCCGAGGCCATCGCCTCCCGCGGCGCGGTCTCGGAGGAGGACGCGCTGCTGGACCGCGCGGCGATGGAGTCCGGCACGGACTGACCCGCCCGCGAGCGACAACGGCACGGCCCCGGCGGTGAACAACCGCCGGGGCCGTAGCGCGTCTCCGTACAGGCAGGGTTACTTCTCGGACAGCTCCGCCGCCACCAGCTCCGCGATCTGCACCGCGTTCAGCGCGGCACCCTTGCGGAGGTTGTCGTTGGAGATGAACAGCGCGAGGCCGTTCTCGACCGTCTCGTCGCGGCGGATCCGGCCGACGTACGACGGGTCCTGGCCGGCCGCCTGGAGCGGGGTCGGGATGTCGGAGAGGGCCACACCCGGCGCCTTCGCCAGCAGCTCGGTGGCGCGCTCCGGCGAGATCGGGCGGGCGAACCGGGCGTTGACCTGGAGGGAGTGGCCGGAGAACACCGGGACACGCACACAGGTGCCGGAGACCTTCAGCTCGGGGATCTCCAGGATCTTGCGGGACTCGTGGCGCAGCTTCTGCTCCTCGTCGGTCTCGTTCAGACCGTCGTCGACGAGGTTGCCCGCGAACGGCAGCACGTTGAAGGCGATGGTGCGCTTGTAGACCTGCGGCTCGGGGAAGTCGACCGCCGCGCCGTCGTGGGTCAGCTTGTCGGCGTCCGCGACCACCTTCTGCACCTGGCCGTGCAGCTCGGCCACGCCCGCGAGGCCCGAGCCGGACACCGCCTGGTAGGTGGCGACGACCAGCGCCTCGAGGCCCGCCTCCTCGTGCAGCGGCCTGAGCGCCGGCATCGCGGCCATCGTGGTGCAGTTCGGGTTGGCGATGATGCCCTTGGGGCGGTCGGCGATCGCGTGCGGGTTCACCTCGGAGACCACCAGCGGCACCTCGGGGTCGCGCCGCCAGGCCGAGGAGTTGTCGATGACGACCGCGCCCTGCGAGGCCACCTTCTCCGCCAGCGCCTTCGAGGTCGCGCCGCCCGCCGAGAAGATCACGATGTCGAGGCCGGTGTAGTCGGCGGTCGCCGCGTCCTCCACCGTCACGCCGTCCAGCACGGAGCCGGCCGAGCGGGCCGAGGCGAACAGCCGCAGCTCCGTCACCGGGAAGTCGCGCTCCACGAGGATCCTGCGCATGACCGTGCCGACCTGACCGGTGGCTCCGACGATTCCGACCCTCACGGCGACTCCCTCTGTGTATCTCTTGCATGACCGGGGCTTTTCCATCATGCGGCCGACCCCGGTCCACCTGTCCAATTCTTTGCACAGCGTGCCCGAAGGGTGGGACACGTGGGCTCCGCGGACGGTTCCGCACCTTCGCCGACGACCCCGCTGAGCTGGAGAAATTCCCTCCGCCGGGGGACCGGGCCGCAAGCTGTGCTGTCCCGCCCCTGCCCGTGCCGCCCACCCGCACACGGCGGTGTGACGTACGCCTCCCGCGCGCGCCTCCCGCGTACGCCTCCTCGTACGGCCTCCCTGTGTGCGCTGCGCTTCCGCCCGTCCCGGGTCAGCTCTCCTTCGAGCGCGCGTAGTGCCGGGAGGCCTTCGCCCGGTTGCCGCACGCGGCCATCGAGCACCAGCGCCGGGTGCCGTTCCGGGAGGTGTCGTAGAAGTGCAGGATGCAGCTGCCGCCGGCGCAGCTGCGGATCCGCTCCGGGCCGCGGGCCAGGAGGTCCAGGTAGTTCCGGGCGGCGAGCCAGGCGGGGGCCCAGGAGGGGTCGGCGAACTCGGGCTCCTCGGCGGGGCCGGTGGCGGTCAGCCGGGCGCGGATCCGCCCGTGCGCCAGGACCGCGTCCACCAGCGGCGCCGCCTCGGCCGGTGAGCCGTCCACCGCGGCGCGGATCGCGTCGCGCGCCTGCCGCAGATGCTCCAGCGCCTCCGGGCTCGCGGGGTGCGCCCCGGCCAGTCCGTTGCTCGCCAGCCAGACCGCGAGCCCGTCGGTGCCGGCGAGCAGGTCCTGGACGGCGCCCTCCCGGTTCCAGCGGGTGTTGAGCAGGTCCAGCGCGAGCGGCTCACCGGTGAGCGGGCGGGGGTCACGGGCGGCGGCGGTCATCGGTCACTCCCTCTCCTCTAACCACTCAAGAGTACGTGACCGGTTGACGCGCGCGCCTCTAACTGTCTAACGTTGCTTACGACGGTTAGATACCGTCGTCCGTGACGCCCTCCGCCCCTTCCGAAGGGAAGAACCATGACCCTGCGCCCCGCGCACACCGGCCTGAACGTCACCGACCTCGACCGCTCGCTCGCCTTCTACCGGGACCTCCTCGGCTTCACCCTCCTCGCCGAGGGCAAGGACGAGGACCGGCGGTACGCGATGCTGGGCGAGCCCGGCGGACAGCCCCTCGTCACCCTCTGGCAGCAGGCCGAGGGGTCGTACGACCGCGGCCGCGCCGGACTGCACCACCTCGCCTTCTCGACGGACTCGGTCGAACGGGTCCGGCAGTACGAGACGGCGCTGCGCGCCCACGGCGTGGAGTTCGCCCACGAGGGCGTGGTGGCCCACCGCGAGGGCGGCACCTCGGGCGGCATCTTCTTCCACGACCCCGACGGCATCCGGCTGGAGATCGCCGCCCCGCTCGGCGCCGAGGGTGCCCCCGCCCCGCACGCGTCCGCACCGACCTGCGGCTTCTTCTAGAGATGGCCGGCTATCACGCGGGTTCGCGGACCCTCCAGGACCGGCTCGGCGTCCGCGACCGCGCCGACCACGTGGGCCGCTCCCTCGGCCAGGACATCAAGCCCGTCGCGGCGGCCTTCCTGGAACTCCAGCCGCTGCTGGTCGTGGCCGCCGCGGCCCCGGAGACGGGCCGGGTGTGGGCGTCGGCGCTCACCGGCACCCCCGGCTTCGTCCGGGCGACCGGCCCCCGCCGGATGTCCGTGCATACCCCCGGCCCGTCCGCACACGCCTCCGGCACGTCCGAGCACCCACCCGCCCGGCTCGAGGACCCCCTCGCGACGGCCCTCGGAACGCCCGGCACCCCGGTCGGCACCATCGCCCTCGACCCCCGCACCCGCCGCCGTATGCGGCTCAACGGCCGGCTGCTGCCGACCCCGCGCGGTTTCACGGTGGAGGCGGACCAGGTCTTCTCCAACTGCCCGAAGTACATCCAGCGCCGCGAGGGATACGAGACGGTCCCCGGCCGCACCCCCGGGCCGTCCCGCCGGCTGACCCGGCTCGGCGCCGCGGAGGCGGACCTCGTCCGGGCCGCCGACACCTTCTTCCTCGCCACCGTGCACAGCGCCGGCGCCGACGCCAGCCACCGCGGCGGCAACCCCGGCTTCGTCCAGGTCACCTCGCCCACCGAGCTGACCTGGCAGGACTACCCGGGCAACGCCATGTTCCTCACCCTCGGCAATCTGCACACCGACCCGCGGGCGGGGCTGCTCCTCCTCGACTGGGAGACCGGCACCACCCTCCAGCTCACCGGCCGGGCCCGCACCGAGTTCTCCGCCGACGGCGGGCGCACGGTCCGCTTCACCCTCGCCGAGGCCCGGCTCACCCCCGCCGCGCTGCCGCTGCGCTGGGCGCCCCCCGAATACTCACCGGCGAATCCGGACATCACGCGCTAACGTCCCGCTATGCGACGGAACTTGAGGGTGGCGGCCTACGCCGTGTGCGTCCGCGACGGACAGCTCCTGCTCGCCCGCTCACCGGGGCCCGGCGGCGTCCCCGAGTGGGTGCTGCCGGGCGGCGGCATGGAGCACGGCGAGGACCCCTACGACACCGTCCGCCGCGAGGTCGCCGAGGAGACCGGTTACCGCGTCGAGGTGACCGGGCTGCTCGGCGTGGACTCCTTCCGGACCACCCTGGGCAGGACCGCCCTGGACCGGACCGACCACCACGCCCTGCGGCTCGTCTACGAGGTGGCGGTGACCGGCGGCGAACTCCGCTACGAGATCGGCGGCTCCACGGACTTCGCCGCCTGGCAGGACCTGGCCGCCGTACCCGGGCTGAACCGTGTCCCCGTGGTCGACACCGCACTCCGGCTGTGGCGCGAACGCCCGCCGCACGGACGGCTGGAGAACCACCCCCTACCCCGGTAGATGAACGACGAATGACCGTCCCCCGGCCGGCCGCGATCCGCTCCCCGTCCACTCCGTGACCAGGCCGCCGACCCCGTGATCCACGTACGGAGTTCGGCGCTGCGCGTTGCGGCCGCGTTCACGCACAGGTCATCCCCGCTGCCAACGATCCACAGTGAGCGGGGCGTTCGCGTCCGCGACGTCCCGCGGCCACTGCCGACGCGTTCGCACTCGGGGAGACCGCGCCATGTCGCGCACACGTACCGACACCACCTCCGCCGTGGGGGTCCACCGCCGTACCGTCCTCGCCGCCGCCGGAGCCGTCTCGCTCTCCGCGGGCGTCGGCTACGCCCTCCGCCCCACCGACAGCCAGGCCGCCACCACCGCCGGCACCGACGCGGAGACCCCCGTCGCCCACTCCCGGCAGGCCGCCCCGGCGACCCCCCTCGCCCCCTACTCCAAGGGCACCACCCTCACCGCGACCGCCGCGGCCGGCAGCGGCTCCGGCTACCGGCGCCTCGGCGACGGCCCCGGCTGGCGGCGGGTGGTGCGCGGCGAGCTGGCCGCCGCCAAAGCCGGACGCGCCGAGCGCCGTACCGCCCTCGCCGCGTTCGTGCAGTTCACCGACCTGCACCTGATGGACGTCCAGCACCCGCTGCGCTGGGAGTTCCTGCGCTCCTACGACCGGCACGCCTGGCGCCCGCAGGAGGCGCTGACCGTGCCCGGCGCCATCGCGCTCGTCGAACGGGTCAACGCGCTGCGCGGCGCCCCCGTCACCGGCGCCCCGCTGCACTTCGTCATGACCACCGGCGACAACACCGACAACAACGCCCACTCCGAACTGGAGTGGTTCATGAAGGTGATGAGCGGCGGCCGCATCACCCCGAACACCGGCGACCCCCGGCACTACGAAGGGGTCCAGAACAGCGGCCTGAAGCTGTTCTGGCAGCCCGGCTCCGCCGTCCGCGACCACGACAAGGCGCTCGGCTTCCCGCAACTGCGCGGCTTCCTGGACGCCGCGATCCGGGAGGTGCGCAGCCCCGGCCTCAACCTGCCCTGGTACTCCACCGTCGGCAACCACGACGCCCTGCCGCTCGGCGCCTACGGCTCCCACGGCGACCCCTATCTCGCCGAGGCGGCCGTCGGCGGCAGGAAGCTGATGGAGGTGCCCGCCGCCGACGCGAAGAAGCTGGAAGCCGCCATCAACAACGGCACCGACCCCAAGGGCGGCCTCTACCGCGACTTCCTCAAGGCCCACGCCCGCTCCATGCGCTCGGTCACCCCGGACGAGCGGCGGGCGCCGTACACCCCCGCCGACTATCTGAAGGCCCATCTCGACCCCGCCTACCGGGGCCACGGCCCGGTCGGCCACGGCTACTCCTCGGCCAACCTCGCCGCGGGCACCCAGTACTACGCCTTCCGGATCTCCGAGGACGTCATCGGCATCAGCCTCGACACCACCGACCCCGGCGGCCACTACGAGGGCTCCCTGGGCACCGCCCAGCTGAACTGGCTCGACCGGACGCTGAAGGAGAACAAGGACGCGTACGCCGTCGTCTTCAGCCACCACACCAGCACCTCGATGGAGAACACCCGCCCCGACCCGGCCCGCCCCCGCGAGAAGCGGCACGGCGGCGCCGAGGTGGTGTCCCTGCTCTCCGCCCACCGCAACGTGCTGGCCTGGATCAACGGCCACGTCCACAAGAACGTCGTCACCCCGCACCGCAGCTCCGCCGGGCACGCCTTCTGGGAGATCTCCACCGCCTCCCACATCGACTTCCCGCACCTCGCGCGGGTCATCGAGCTGACCGACAACAAGGACGGCACGATCTCCGTGTTCACCACCCTCATCGAGTCGGCCGCCCCGCACCGCACCGACTTCGCCGACCTCTCCCAGACCGGCCTCGCCGCCCTCTACCGGGAACTCGCCTACAACGCCCGCGGGGGCAGCACCAGCCTCGCGGGCACCGCGGCCGACCGGAACACCGAACTGGTGCTGAAGAAGGGCTGAATCCCGGCCGACCGGACCAACGGCCGGCAACCTTCGCGCACCGGACTCGTTTTCCTCCCCTGACACCACACGGTTCACAGGCTGGGGGAAGACATGCGCGTACGCACGACTCTGGTGGCCGCCACCGCCGTCCTCATGACCACGGCCGCCCTGGCGGGCCCCGCGGTGGCCGCCGGGACCGGCGGGGCGGACACCGACGGCCGCCACACCGGCACCCGGCGGGCCGTCGAGGCGGCGGTGGCGGCCGGCGTGCCCGGCGTCACCGCCACCGCGCAGGACACCCACGGCACCTGGTCCGCCACCGCCGGCGTGGGCGACCTGGACACCGGCGCGCCGCGCTCCCCGGCCGACCGGTACCGCGTCGGCAGCATCACCAAGACCTTCGTCGCCACCGTCCTGCTCCAGCTGGAGGCGGAGGGCCGGCTCTCCCTGAACGACACCGTGGAGCACTGGCTGCCCGGAGTCGTGCGCGGCCACGGCCACGACGGCGGCAGGATCACCCTGCGCCGGCTCCTCGACCACACCAGCGGCATCCACGACTACACGGCCGACCAGGACTTCGACCGCGACGTGTTCACCGCGGACGGCTTCCGCCGGCACCGCTACGACACCTACACCCCGGCCCGGCTGGTGGCCGTCGCCCTGCGGCACGCGCCGGACTTCGCCCCCGGAGCGTCCTGGGGCTACTCCAACACCAACTACGTCCTCGCCGGCATGGTCATCGAGAGGGTGACCGGGCACTCCTACGCCGAGGAGATCACCCGGCGCCTCATCCGGCCCCTGCACCTCACGGCCACCTCGCTGCCCGGCACCCGGGTGACCGTCCCGCACCCGAGCAGCCGCGCCTACTCCCGGTTCACCGACCCGACGGGACCGGCCTACGACGTCACCCTCCTCAACCCCTCCCTGGCCTCCTCCGCGGGCGAGATGATCTCCAGCTCCGCCGACCTGGACCGCTTCTACGGCGCCCTGCTGGGCGGCAGGCTGCTCCCGGCCGCCCAGCTGAAGGAGATGAGGACCACCGTCCCGACCGGCGCCCGGAACACAGGCTACGGCCTCGGCCTCATGGACGAGGAGCTGAGCTGCGGCGTCCACGTCTGGGGCCACAGCGGCGGCATCCACGGCTCCGTCTCCCGGGCGGCGACGACGGCCGACGGCCGCCACTCCCTCGCGCTGAACCTCAACGGCGACTGGACCGGGGACCCGGACACGGTCCTGGAGGCCGAGTACTGCGGCGGCTAAGTGGCGGGATGCGTGTGCTGGGTGCCCTGTTGTACGGCGTACACCGTCGCGGAATCCCGGGCCGTGTTCGTCTGCCGCAGGGCCCCGCCGCGCGTCCCGCCCCCGGGCCCGCCGTCGGCGGCGGCCGCCGTGAGCCGGGCCAGCGCGGCCCGGGCCGCCGGGTCGTCGCGCAGGCGCGCGGCCAGCTCCAGGGCCCAGTAGGCGAGCAGCGTCCGCCGTACCCCCTCGGGGTCCGCGGCCGCCCGGACGAGGTCCGCGTTGCCGTCGAGCTGCGCCTCCAGCGCGGCCCGGCGGCGCCGGTCCGCCGGACGGAACAGCGCGACGACCGCGCTCCTCGTCTCCTGCCACAGATCGGTGGCCATCGCCGTGACCACGGCGGCGGCCCCCGCCTCGGCCAGCACGGTCAGTTCGTCGCTCACCACGGCCTCCTCACGGCCTCTTGCTGATCCGGATGTGCTGGTCGCCGTACTGGGTGGCGTAGACGGCGCCGTGCCCCGACGCCTTGTTGACCATCTTCCCGCCGGCCGGGGCCTGCCGGACCGGCTCCGCCCGTTCCGCCTGCTCCGCCTGCTCCGGCGGCAGCGGCCCGCCCGGCAGGTGCAGCCAGGCGTCGGAGGTGTGCTCCTTCACCGCGCAGGTCACCCTGCGGAAGTCCTCGGGATAGAGGCCGAGATGGCCGTGCCGCACCGTCTCGTCGTAGAAGTGCCGGGACAGCAGCAGCGACGCGGGCACCGTGTCCGGCGCCCCGGCCAGCGCCGCCCGCGCGGGCGGCGCGTCCAGCAGCCGGGCCAGGACCTCCAGCGCGCCCCCGGCGACCTCCCCGGCCGGGCCGACGTGGACGTCACCCGCGTGCAGGGCGATCCGGACCCGGATCCGGGTCAGCGGTGACGCCCCGCGGTTGTGGGTGCGCAGCCGGACCACCAGTTCGGGGACGAGCGGATGTACCAGGGACGCCTTGCGGGTGCCCGCCGGCGTCGTCACCCGCAGGCCGTCACCGAGGTCGTGCCGCAGGCACGCGTCCCAGTCGATGCCGCTCGCGGTGAACGCCTCCCGGAGCATCTCCGACAGCAGCGCCCGGATCTCCAGCAGCGCCCGGTCCCCGCGCCCCGCGGACCGCTCGACATCCACGGCCAGTACGGCCCGGTACTCCAACTCGGTTTCCATGCACCCTACTTCGGCTCGGCGACGGCTGGGGTACAACCCAGTCTGCCCGCCCCGGGCCGCGCACAACTCGTCGTAATACGGGGTTGCACGGGGATACTGGGGGGCATGGTGGACGGCACGCGTTCCGTGCCGCGCGGGCCGGCCGTGCGCCGCCCGCGCGAGGAGTGGGACTGGCCTGCGCCGAGCCTGCTCGGCAGCCTCGGCGAAGACGCCCGCGCGCGGCTCCTGACCCTCGGCGTACGGGCCCGGTACGACCCGGACCGCATCCTCATGCGGGAGGCGGACCACACCGACTTCGTGCTGATCCTGCTCGACGGGGTGGTCAAGGCCACCGGACGCACCCAGGACGGCCGGGACGCGCTCCTCGCCGTACGGATGGGCGGCGACCTGGTCGGCGAACTCGCCGCGCTGGACGGCGATCCCCGCTCGGCCACGGTCACCACCTGCGGGCCCGTCGTCGCCCGCATGGCGACCCGGGCCGCCTTCCTCGACTGCCTGCGCCGCGAACCGCGGATCGCGGACGCCGTCAACCGCTCCGTCGTGGCCAAGCTGCGCTCCGCCAACGCCCACCGCATCAACTTCACCGGCTGCGACGTCGGCACCCGGCTGGCCCGGGTGCTGCACCACCTGGCGATGACCTACGGCGAGCGGGCCGGCGCCGGAGCGGTGATCCACTGGCCGATCACCCAGCCCGAACTCGCCACCCTGGCCGGCGCGGCGGAGCCCAGCGTGCACAAGGCGCTGCGCCGGCTGCGCCGGGCCGGCGCCGTCTCCACCGGCTACCGCACCGTCCGCGTCGACGACCTCGCCCGGCTGCACGCCATCGCCTACCCGGAACCCTGAAGTCCGCAACTCGCTTGTGCAGAAGTCGTGTTGGTCGCCCCTTGGGTTGCCGAAAACCGTACTTTGACGAGAGTCGGGGACGGCGGCGTGGCTAGCGTGGCGCCACGGCACCGGCGCGGTCCGGTGCGATCAGCGCGTATCGGGGGTTCCCATGGCGAACAGGGATGCGGACGATGCCCGGAGGGCGACCGGAGCGGACGCGGAGGACGGGGCGCGGGGCGGACCGCGGTCCGAGCGCCGGATCGACATCGCGGGCGACGCCGGCGGCCCGGTGGTCGCGGGCGACCACAACGTCGTCATCGACGCCCAGCACGGCTCCACGGTCACCCTGCTCATGGAGGGCGAGCGGCCCCGGCCGGTGCGCCGCGATCGGGTGGCCCTGCTGCCCCGGCGGCAGGCGGCACCGCTCGGCCGGGACAGCGAACTGACCCGGCTCGCCGCCGCCGTCCGCGACGGCGGCCCGGTCCAGCTGTGGGGCGCGCCCGGCGTCGGCAAGAGCACCCTGCTGCGCCACGCCGCGCGCACCCTCACCCCGGAACGGGACGGCGTGCTGTTCCTCGACGCCGCCCGGCGGGAACCCGAGGACCTCGCCCAGGACATGTTCGAGGCCTGTTACGAGGCCCGCGGCTACGCCCCCTCCAGCCCCGAGCTGCGCCGCCTCATGACCGGCCTGCGCATCACGGTCTACGTCGACAACGCCGAGTTCTCCGCGGAGGGCCTGCGCACCCTGATGGACGCGGCCCCGGACGCGACCTTCGTCGTCGCCGGCCGGGACCGGACGCTGCTCGGCGACGGCACCGCCCTGCGCCTGGACGGCCTCGGCCGGCCCGCCGCGCTGGACCTGCTCGCGCGCGAACTGGGCCGGCCGGTGACGGCCGGACCCGAACAGCACACCGCCGCCGACCTGTGGGAGACCGCGTCCGGCCGGCCCCTGCTGCTGCTCCGCGCGGCGGCCCTGACCCGTCTCGACCCGTCCGGCACGACCGCCCTGCCCCGCCCCGGCGAGGTGGGCGACCTGCTGCCCCTGCTGCTCGGCCGGCTGGACGCGCCGCCGCTGCGGGTGCTGCGGCTGCTGGCGACCCTCGACGACGCCACGCTCGACGCCGGTCACATCGGCGCCCTCGGCGACATCACCGACACCCCGGAGCTGTGCGGCCGGCTGGTCGCCCTGGGCCTCGCCGAGCAGACGGAACGCGGCTACCGCGCCGTACCGGACGTCGTACCGGCGCTGCGCGAGCGCCACCCCGAGCCGTTCTCCTTCGAGCTGCTCTGCGAGCACTTCGCCACCTGGATCGCGCGCCCGTCCACCACCGCCGCCCAGGTCGAACAGCACGCCCGGGCCCTGGAGGTGGTGGCCGAGCTGGCCGAGGAGGCCGGCCGGGCGGACCTCGCGGTGCGGATCGTACGCGCCGCCTCCCCCGCACTGGCCCGCTCGCTGCGCTTCGGCGTCTGGGGTCGCCTGCTCGACCGCGGACTGCCCGCCGCCCGGCAGGCCGGCGACCAGCAGGCGGTCGCGTACTTCACGCACGAGCAGGGCATCCGTTCCCTGCTGACCGGCCGGCGGGTCATGGCGGCGGTGCTGCTGGCGGAAGCCGCCGTCCTCTGGCGCCAGCTCGGCGACCTGCACGGCGCCCACGCCGCGGCGGGCGCCCAGCAGTACGTGCCGGCACACGCCGGCGGGACACCGGGCCCGGTGCCGCACACGGACGGCGGCGCGCAGGCCCTGGGCTCCTCGGGTCCGGGCCCCGACCCCGCCTCCGCCCACGCGGCGGGCGCACACGGGGCCGGTGCCCATGGCGCGGCGGCGCCGGGGGCCGGGCCGTCGGCTCCCTCGGTTCCGTCGGCACCTTCCGGCCCATCCGCGGGCCCGGGAGCGGGGACGCACCAGGCCGGCGCGCACCATGCGGCGGCCCAGCAGACCGGGCTGCACCAGGCGGGCGCGGGCAAGGCGGCCGCGGCGAAGGCCGGCGCGGGCAAGGCGGGCGCGGCGAAGGCGGGCGCGGCGAAGGCGGGAGCCGCCAAGGCCGGCGGTGCCGCGGCGCACTCCGCCGCGGCGGCCCACGCGAGCGCCTCGGCGGCGACCGGTGCGGCCGGGACCGCTGCCGCCGGGACCGGTGCGGCGGGAGCGGGGGCCTCCGCCGCGGCGGGCGCGGCCGGGGTGTCCGCCGGGGCCGGGGCCTCCGCCGCCGGGCTCGCCGCGCTGATGAAGGTGATCGCGGTGATCGTCGCCGTGGTCATCGCCGGAACCGCGATCCACCAGGCGCGGGCCTCGCACGACGGCGGCTCCGAACAGACCCCGACCGGCCTGGCCGGGTTCTGGCGGGGCAGCGACGGCGCCACGTACGAGTTCAAGGAGGCGGGCAGCGGGTCGTACACGTCCAGTGGGCAGGACGCCTGCGGCACCCAGTCCACCACCACGTTCACCGGCAGCGGCGGGACCTACTCCGCCCAGCGGCCCATCTACGACACTTCCGGCGGCTCCTGCGGATCGCTCCTCGGCGAGGCCACCACGACGATCACCCTCATGGGTGAGGACAGCGCCAAGGCCACCACCACGATGACATCCAGCTACCAGGAGGGCGTGCAGTGCTTCAGCTGCGGAACGCTCTTCCTGACCCGCGAGCAGTGAGCGACCACGAGGAGGCCCCATGGCCCGCAACACCGTCCGGATCGGCGGCGATGCCCACGGCCCGGTCGTCGCAGGGAACGACAACAAGGTCGAGATGCGCCAGGACACCCCGTCCGAGGCCGCCGAAGGAGCCGGCGCGCCGACCCAGAACAACACGGCGAAGGACCACGGCACGGTCTTCTCGGTCATGAACGGGGAACTTCACATCCACCACGACCACGACCGCAGAGACCACGGCCGCGCCCCGGAGTCATCCAGCTGACTTCGATACGAGATGCGCCGTTCATCCGTACGAAATATCCGTACCGCCTCATATCGGCTAACCCGCTTTTCACGGGGATGGCTCGATTTGTGTGCAAGGCGGGTGGTCGTGTGCGGACGAGGCACGGACTGCGGGTGCTGTCGGTCTACGAGGGTTTCTTCTCCGGGGGAGCCAGGATCGTCCACACCGATGTCGTACGGGGACTGGCCGAGGGCGGCCAGTCCCACCGGGTGCTCAGCATCCATGGAGAGGTCCACCGCGAGGCCACCCGGCAGCGCATGGAGGACGACCACTGCTACCGGGCGCTGACCGCCGACGGGATCGGCGTGACCTCGCTGGGCCGCAGCGCGGGCCTGGTGGACGGCGACCTGGCGGCGCATGCTTTCAGCGGGCCGGAGCTGGCCGAAACGGCACGGGTGACGGCCGGCGCGGACGTGATCCTCTCCCTCAAGGAGCAGCCGCTGGCCCTCCTCAACCAGGCCGGGCTGCCGCGCCGCCCGGTCGTGGTGTGCCTGCACCGCTCCGACCCGCAGAACCAGGGCCCCGCCCTGGACGAGCTGAAGGCCGCCATCGCCGACGGCACCGTGGTGGCGGGCGTCTGCTGCGCCGAGTCGACCCGGGCGGCGTACGAGGCCGCGGGCATCCCGGCCGAGCTGCTGCACGTCATCCCGAACGGCGTCGACCTGCTCCGGTTCCGCCCGGACCCGGCGGCCCGGCTCGCCTTCCGGACCTCCCTGGGGATCGCCCCGGCCGCCCCGGTGGTCGTGTTCGCGGCCCGGTACGCCGCGATGAAGAACGTCCCGCTGTTCCTCGCCGCCGCCCGGACCTGGCTGGCCCGGGAGGGCGGCGGGCACGTGGTGATGTGCGGGGCCGGGATGACGGACGCCAACCCGCAGCTGCGGGCCGACGTCGAGGCCGCCTTCGCCGGGGACCTCGGCCTGGCCGGCCGGGTGCACCTGCTCGGCGTACGGCACGACATGGAGGCCGTCTACGCCGGTTCCGACGTCGTCGCCCTGACCTCGGTCTCGGGCGAGGCGGCCCCGCTGTGCCTGATCGAGGGCATGATGTGCGGCGCGGTTCCGGTGACCACGGACGTCGGCGACAGCGCCTCGATCGTCACCGGGCACGGCCTCGTCACCCCGCCCGACCCGGGCGCGATCGCGCTCGCCTGGGAGGCGGCGGTCGCGGGCCGGGCGGAACTCGGCGCGGCGCTGGAGCGGAGCCGGGAGCGGTTCAGCCGTACGAGGATGATCGCGGCGTACGCGGCCCTGCTCGACGGGGTGTACGCCGCGCACGTCGGCGGCTCCGGCTCGGTGCTCCCGGTCCAGTAGTTCCGGCCCGGCAGTCTCAGTAGTTCCGGTTCAGGACCGGGAGGTAGCCGAGCGACTGGCCCGGTGCCGTCGGGTGGTACGACTCGGTCAGGGCCATCAGGTCGACGCTGCGCAGCCAGGGGTGCGGGGAGCAGATCTCGTGCCCGGCGAAGGCGGCCCGGACGTCGGCGAAGGCGAAGCCGTGGTCGGCGGCGCGCTTGGCGATCATCTCGTCGAGGTGGTCGACGGCGTCGTTGACCGCGGCGCGCACGCTGTCCGGCAGACCGATCCGGCAGGTGCCGTGCAGCCGGTACAGGTGCGGATAGCCGAGCACCACGACCCGGGCGGCGGGGGCCCGGTACCGGATCGCCGAGTAGAGCCGGTCGAGGTCGGCAGCGAGCGGCCCGTCGACCGTGCTGCGGGCGCCGGCCAGCGCGAACATGCAGGGGGTGGTGCCGCCCAGCGCGCAGGCCGCCATCGCGGCGGCGAACCCGGCGTCACTGCCGCCGACGGTGAGGGTGACCAGCCGGGTGCGCGGGCCGAGCGCGCCGATCTGGCCGCTCAGGACGTCCTTGGTCCGGGCGCCGTTGCAGGCGAGGAAGGCGAACGACGCCGTCCGGTGGGTCTGCGCCCACAGGGCCGGGTAGGCCCGGCTGCTGCGCTTGCAGCCGGCGCCCTCGGCCAGGTAGTCGCCGGCGCCGACACCGGAGGAGTAGGAGTCGCCGAGGGCCACATAGCCGGTGATCGCCGGGGGAGCCGCCGCACGGGCGGTCGCGGGGCCGGCGAGAACGTAGGCGGTGGCGAGCAGGAGGGAGGAGGCGCACGCCACTGTCCGGGACTGTCGCATGAGTCGGGTGTATCGCGGCCCGGGGGCGGCCGCCCGCCCCGCTCCTCCGTTCAGCGCTCCCGGCTTGCCGGACCGCGGCGGCCGTGCCGCGCCCGGAGCGGTGCGCCCCCGGCGGTGTGCGGCGGGGCGGCGCGGGGCGGTGGCCGCCGCCCGGACTTCACCCGGGCGGCCGTCACCCGCCCGGCGGAGCCGCGGTTGCCCGCCGCCGGGGCTCCCGGGGGCGCGGCGGGCGTACGAGGAGGGGCCACCGGTGCAGCCCGGTGGCCCCTCCTCTCCCCTCCTGGTGCTCGGCCTCGTCGTCACTACCGGGGCAGCACCACGACATACGCGGCCGGGTCGCGGTCCGCGGCGGCCATCAGGGCGGTGCGCACGACCGCCGCCTGCTGTTCCATCCCGTCCCTGAGCTTCTTCGGGGTGATGTACACGACCGTGATGCCCAGGCGTTCCAGGTGTTCACGCTTGCGGGCGTACTCCGACCACAGGGCGTCCTCGTCCTGGCGCGGTGCCCGGGTGTCGAGTTCGACGGCGACCGCCTGGTCCGGCCAGTAGGCGTCCAGGCCGCCCAGGTGCGGTCCGCCGGGCAGGCGCAGGTCGACGTTCCAGACCGGGTCGGGCAGGCCGTACTCGCGGACCATCCGGTACAGCCGGTCCTCGGCGATCGAACGGCCCTCCGCCAGCAGGGAGTCCACCGCGTCCACCACATGGGGGCGGCTCAGCAGCTTCGCCTGGGTCAACTCGCGGACGACGGCGGCCGGTTCGCAGTGCCCGCCGCGCACCGCCTCGGTGAGCAGCCGGCGCACCGCGTCCGCGTCCGTCAGCTCCATGACCGCGTCCGCCAGCGCGCGCGGCACCGGCGCCACCGGCAGGCCCGCCGCGGCGCGGGGCGCGGGCAGGGCCGGGGTGCGGATGACCCGGACGTAGCCGGTGGAGCGCAGCCGGCGCAGCCGGGGCACCAGGACGTCGACGTGGTCCAGGGAGGACACGGGCGGGGTGGCGGAGAAGCCGTGCAGGGTGAGGGCCGCCAGGCCGGTGAGCATCGCCTCCGGGTAGAGCGCGCGGTGCGGGTCCTCGGCCGTGGGCTGGGCCGGGACGCCCGGCACGGACTCGCGGGCCGCGTACAGCAGGGCCCCGTGCAGCCGCTCCTCGCTCGTCGGCGGGCCGGGGTGGAGCAGGACCACGTTGGGGAGCAGCAGCTGCCAGGGGCCGTCGGCGCGGCACTGCTCGTTCAGCTCGGCCGTGGTGACGCCGTGGGAGCGGAGCTGGGCCGTCGTCAGGATGCGGCGGTGGACCTCGGAGAGGTGGCGGAGCGGGCGGGGGGAGAGCGGGGTGTTGTGCGTCATGGCCTCGGGATTCCCGCACCCGGTCCGCTCTTTAACCGCTGTTACACGGTCGTCGATGAATGCGGACAAGGCGGGACTAAAGGTCAGGTGTTCGGATGCCGATCAGGCGCCGAAAACCCCTGGTCCGCATGGGGTGGACCAGGGGTTACGGGTGCGATGGAACGAATTCCGTAACGGTGACCGGCCGCCAAAGCTCAGGCCAAAGCTCGGGTCAAAGCTGGCGGGTTCCGGTCGCCGTGGAGGAGCGCAGGATCAGTCCCCGACGGCCGCCGTCGCGTCGCAGGCCTGGGCGCGCAGCGCACGGGCCAGGTCGTCGCGGGCCTCCAGGACCAGCCGGCGCAGCGCCGGGGCCGCGTCCTGGTGGGCGTCCAGCCAGGCGTCCGCCGCGTCGAGGGTCTCCGGGCGGTCCTGGTACGCCGGGAACAGCCCGCGGACCACGTCCATGCCGATCTGGATGGACCGCTCCCGCCAGATCCGGTCGATCGCCGCGAAGTACTTCTCCGCGTACGGCGCCGTCAGCTCCCGCTGCGAGGGCTGGTCGAAGCCCGCGATCGTCGCCTCCACCAGCGCGTTGGAGAGGCTGTCCGACTCCACCACCTGGGCCCACGCCTGCGCCTTGACCGCCGCCGAGGGGCGGGCGGCCAGGCAGCGGACCTGGTGGCGCTTGCCGGACGCCGTGTCGTCCCGGGCCAGTTCGGCCGCCAGCACCGACTCGTCGGCCGCGCCGTGCGCCGCCAGCGGCTGGAGGAACGCCCAGCGCAGCTCCTGGTCCACCACCAGGCCGTCGACCGTGGTCGTGCCGTCCAGCAGGTCCTTCAGCAGCGCCAGGTCCGGCTCCGCGAAGGCCACCGAGGCGAAGAACCGCGCCCAGGCCAGCTGGTGCTCGCTGCCCGGCTCGGCCGCCCGCAGCTCCCGCAGCGCACCCTCGGCCAGCCGCGCCTCACCGGTCGCCCGCCAGCCCGGCGTCGCGTAGTGCGTCAGCGCGGTGTTCGCCCAGGCGTGCAGCATCTGGAGCACGCCGATGTCCGACTCGCGGCCCGCGAACCGCAGCACCAGCCCGATGAACTCCCGGGCCGGGAGCAGCGCGTCCCGGGTCAGGTTCCACAGCGCCGACCAGCACAGCGCGCGGGCCAGCGGGTCGGTCAGCGCGCCCAGGCCGGAGCGGAGCGTGTCCAGCGAGGTCTCGTCGAAGCGGATCTTGCAGTACGTCAGGTCGTCGTCGTTGACCAGCACCAGGTCCGGCGCCGCCGCACCGGCCAGCTCCGCGACCACCGAACGCGGCCCCTCCACGTCCGTCTCCGCGCGCGCGTACCGCTCCAGCGCCCCCTCGGGCGTACGGCGGTACAGGCCCACCGCCACCCGGTGCGGGCGCTCCTCCGGGTACGCCTCCGGGGCCTCCTGCACCACCGCCAGCTCGGCCACCCTGCCCTCGGGGTCCAGCAGCACCTGCGGGATCAGCGCGTTCACCCCGGCCGTCTGGAGCCAGGAGCGGGCCCAGGCCGACATGTCCCGTCCGCTGGTCTCGCCGAGCACCGACAGCAGGTCGCCGAGGCGCGTGTTGCCGTACGCGTTGCGCTTGAAGTAGCGGCGGGCGCCCTCCAGGAACGCGTCCTGCCCGACGTACGCCACCAACTGCTTGAGCACCGAGGCGCCCTTGGCGTAGGTGATGCCGTCGAAGTTCAGCTTGGCGTCCTGGAGGTCGCGGATGTCCGCGGTGATCGGGTGGGTGGAGGGCAGCTGGTCCGCGCGGTAGGCCCAGGCCTTGCGCCGGTTGGCGAAGGTGGTCCAGGCGTCCTTGAAGCGGGTCGCGCCGACGCATCCGAAGGTGCCCATGAAGTCCGCGAAGGACTCCTTCAGCCACAGGTCGTCCCACCACACCATGGTGACCAGGTCGCCGAACCACATGTGCGCCATCTCGTGCAGGATGACGTTGGCCCGGGCCTCGTACGACGCCTGCGTCACCTTCCCGCGGAAGATGTACTCCTCGCGGAAGGTCACCAGACCCGGGTTCTCCATCGCGCCCAGGTTGTACTCCGGCACGAAGGCCTGGTCGTACTTGCCGAACGGGTACGGGTAGTCGAAGTGCTCGTGGAAGAAGTCCAGGCCCTGCTTGGTGATCAGGAAGACGTCGTCCGCGTCGAAGTAGGGCGCCAGCCCCTTGCGGCACATCGCGCCGAGCGGGATCTCCAGCTTCGTGCCGTCCTCGAGGGTGCGGGTGTAGGAGTCCGTCACGTAGTGGTACGGCCCCGCCACCACGCAGGTGATGTACGTCGAGATCGGCTTGGTCTCCGCGAACCGCCAGACCCCGTCCACCCGTTCGCCGGCGCCGTTGCTCCACACCGTCCAGCCCTCCGGCGCCCGCACCTCGAACCGGTACGGCGCCTTCAGGTCGGGCTGCTCGAAGTTGGCGAAGACCCGGCGGGCGTCGGCCGGCTCGTACTGCGTGTAGAGGTAGACCTCGCCGTCCTCCGGGTCGACGAAGCGGTGCATGCCCTCACCGGTGCGGGAGTAGGCGCACCGGGCGTCCACCACCAGCTCGTTCTCCGCGGCCAGGCCCTCCAGCGCGATCCGCGCGCCGTCGAAGACCTCGCTCGGGTCCAGGTCCCGGCCGTTGAGCGAGACGGCGGTCACGCTCGGCGCGATGAGATCGGCGAAGCTGGTCGCCCCCGGCTCGTTGCAGCGGAACCGGATGGTGGTCACCGAGCGGAAGGTGCGCGGCTCCCCGTCCCCCTCGCCCACGGCGGACCTGAGATCCAGGGAAACGTCGTACCCGTCGACGGACAGCAGGGCGGCCCGCTCCCGGGCCTCGTCGCGGGACAGGTTCTCACCGGGCACGGGCGGTACTCCCTCGGGGCGTCTCGAATGGTGAACAGCACCGATCCTGCCACGAGCCCCTGACGCCGCACAGCAGGGAATGTGCGGGGCGAGCGGGGGCGTTGCCCAGGATGTTCACCGGTGAACCGCCGCCTCGCGAGGAGAGACATGTCGGAGAAGACCCCCGTCGACTTCTGGTTCGACCCGTTGTGCCCGTGGGCCTGGATGACCTCCCGCTGGGTGCTGGAGGTGGAGAAGGTCCGCGACATCGAGGTCCGCTGGCACATCATGAGCCTCGCCGTCCTCAACGAGGACAAGCTCGACGAGCTGCCCGAGCAGTACCGGGAGATGCTCGCCACCAAGGCCTGGCAGCCGGTGCGGGTGGTCACCGCCGCCTGGCAGCGGCACGGCGAGGACGTGCTCGGCCCGCTGTACACCGCGCTCGGCACCCGCATCCACAACAACGGCGAGGGCCCCACCCTGGAGGCCATCGCCGGCGCCCTCGCGGACGTCGGCCTGCCCGCCGAGCTGATCGACTACGCCGAGCAGCAGGACTTCGAGTACGAGGCCGAGCTGCGCGCCTCCCACAAGGAGGGCATCGAGAAGGTCGGCCAGGACGTCGGCACCCCGGTCATCGCGGTGCCCGGCCCGGACGGCGAGCAGCTCGCCTTCTTCGGCCCGGTCGTCACCCCCGCGCCCAAGGGCGAGGAGGCGGCCCGGCTGTGGGACGGCACCCTGGCGGTGGCCTCGGTGCCGGGGTTCTACGAGCTGAAGCGGACCCGGACCAAGGGCCCGGACTTCAGCAACCTGTAGGGCAGCGCGCACAGAGGGGAACCCCCGCGAGTCACGTCCTCGCGGGGGTTCCCCCTTTTTGCTCCGCCGTGCCGACGTGAAGGGTGAGAAGACGATCACGAGGCAGGGCGGCGTTTCTCAGGGCGCGAGCAGCAGGGCGTTGCCGCGCTCCTTGGCGGCGGCGTAGCGCTTCGCCACGTCCTGCCAGTTGACCACCTGCCACATGGCCTCGATGAAGTCGACCTTCTGGTTGCGGTACTGGAGATAGAAGGCGTGCTCCCAGGCGTCGAAGACCAGGATCGGGGTGGCGCCCTGGCCGACGTTGCCCTGGTGGTCGTAGACCTGCTCCACGATGAGCCGCCCGCTCAGCGGCTCGTACGCGAGGACGCCCCAGCCGGAGCCCTGGGTGGTGGCCGCCGCCTTGGACAGCTGGGCCTTGAACGCGGCGAAGGAGCCGAAGGACTCCTTGACCGCCTCCGCCAGCTCGCCCACCCCGTCGGCGGCCAGCGGCTCGCCGCCGCCCTCCTTCGGGCCGGTCATGTTCTGCCAGTAGATGCTGTGCAGGATGTGGCCGGACAGATGGAAGGCCAGGTTCTTCTCCAGGCCGTTGATCGCCCCCCAGGACTCCTTGTCCCGCGCCTCGGCGAGCTGCTCCAGGGTGTCGTTGGCGCCCTTGACGTAGGCCGCGTGGTGCTTGTCGTGGTGCAGCTCGATGATCTCGGGGCTGATCACGGGGGCGAGCGCGGAGTAGTCGTACGGCAGGTCGGGCAGCGTGTAGACGGGCATGGGTGACCCCCTCGGGAAGCTTATTGCAAATAAGTTGCAAGAGCACGCTATCAACAACAAGCTCCGGCCAACAGAAAGGCCCCCGCGTGTCCTTCGACGCGGGGGCCTGCTCGGTGCGGCGGGGGCTCAGCCCTTGGCGCGCGCCCGCTGCCGGAGGTAGCCGACGGCGGCCAGGGCCAGGGTCATCCCGCCCGTGGAGTACAGCTGGATCCGGGTGTCCGGCTCCCGGGCCATCAGCACGAAGATCGCGACCATGCCCGCCAGCGCCACCCAGGTCAGCCACGGGAACGCCCACATGCGGACCACCAGCTTCTCCGGGGCCTCCCGCTCGATCCGGCGGCGCAGCAGCAGCTGGGAGACGGCGATGAACATCCAGACCACCAGGATGACCGCGCCGATCATGTTCAGCAGCCACTTGAAGGCGCCGTTGGGGCTCCAGTAGCTGAGCAGCACGCAGACGAAGCCGAGGACGCAGGAGGTGAGGACCGCGATCCGCGGCACCCCGCCGGACAGCTTCGCCAGCGCCTTCGGGCCCTGACCGCGCTCGACCAGCGAGAAGGCGATGCGCGAGGAGCCGTAGATGTTGGCGTTCATCGCGGACAGCAGGGCGGCGAAGACGACCACCTTCATCAGCTGGCCCGCGCCGGGGATGCCGAGGTGGTCGAGCGTGGCGACGTACGGGCCCTTGGTCACCACGTCCGCGGAGTTCCACGGGACCAGGGTGACGACGACCGCCATCGAGCCGATGTAGAACAGGGCGATGCGCCACATGGCCGTGCGGACGGCGGACGCCACGCCCTTGACCGGGTTCTCCGACTCCGCCGCGGCGATGGTGACCGTCTCCATGCCTCCGTAGGAGAAGACGGACGCGAGCAGGCCGATGATCAGGCCGTCGCTGCCGTGCGGGAGGAAGTGGGTCAGATGCGAGGTGCCGGGGGAGTCCGTGCCGGGCAGCACGCCCGCGATGGCCAGCGCGCCCAGGATCAGGAAGAGGCTGATCGCGCCGACCTTCAGCGCGGCGAACCAGAACTCGAACTCGCCGAAGTTCTTCACGGCGGCCAGGTTCGACCCGCAGAACACCGCCATGAACAGGGCCACCCACATCCACTGCGGGGTGCCCGGCACCCAGCCCTGGACGATCTTCGCGGCGCCGATGCCCTCCAGGCCGACGGCCGTGCACAGCAGCACCCAGAAGGACCAGCCGGCGGCGAAGCCGGCCCAGGGGCCGATGGCCCGCTCGGCGTGCGCGGAGAAGGAGCCCGACGACGGGTACGCGGCGGACATCTCACCGAGCATCCGCATCACCAGCATCACCAGGAGGCCGGAGAGGGCGTAGGCGATCACGATCGACGGACCGGCGGCGGCGATGCCCGCACCGGAACCGACGAACAGTCCCGCGCCGATGACCCCGCCGAGGGCGATCATCGACAGATGGCGCTGCTTGAGGCCATGCGAGAGGGAGGCACCCTGTTCCTGGGGCGGTGTCTCCGTGGTCGTGCTGCTGGGCATGGGCGCGGCTCTCCCGATGCAGAGGGGCAATGGGCTGGTAAAGGAGCCCACAGTCTCGGGCCCCTGTCCGTATAGGCGAAGAGCTTGCCCACTATCCGGACAGCCGCCGTACCCAGGGTGAGGGCCCGGTCACGCGATCGCCGGGCCGGCTCGCGCGGCGGCGCTTTGGCGGAACCCCACAGTCCTTCTGCCCGGCCGAGAAGTGAGCGGAACGGCTCTGCCTCAGTGACCGTTGTCACGCCGGTGCAGGTGTAAGCAGCACGTTTTGTGTGAAGCGTACGAACGCGATGATCGCCCCTTTGTCGAGCGCCGACGGTGATCGCCGGGTGGGCGCTGGGATAGCGTCACGGAGTCCCGACATGTCCACACCACCCCGCGGAGTCCCCATGAGCACCGCCACCGCCCTCGCGCGCCCCGGCGCAGTCCTCGCCGACCTGCTTCCCGCCTCCCGGGTCCGCGACGCGGCCCTCGTCCTCGGCGGCGCCGTGCTCACCGGCCTCGCCGCCCAGCTGGCCGTCCCGGTCCCGGGTTCCCCGGTGCCGGTGACCGGGCAGACCTTCGCCGCGCTGCTCGTCGGCACCGCGCTCGGCGCCCGCCGCGGCTTCCTCTCCCTCGCCGTGTACACGCTCGCCGGGGTCGCCGGGCTGCCGTGGTTCGCGGGCGGCTCCGCCGGCGCGTCCTCGGTCACCTTCGGCTACATCGTCGGCATGCTGCTCGCCTCGGCGCTCGTCGGCGCCCTGGCCCGGCGCGGCGCCGACCGCTCCCCGTGGCGCATGGCGGGCGCGATGATCCTCGGCGAGGCCGTCATCTACGCCGTCGGCGTGCCCTACCTGGCCGTCGCCGCCGGTCTGCCGCTGTCCCGCGCCGTCGCGCTCGGCCTCACCCCGTACCTGCTCGGCGACGCCCTCAAGGCGGCGCTGGCGATGGGCGCGCTGCCCGCCGCCTGGAAGCTGGCCGGCAAGCGGGGCTGACCCCCCGGTACACGGCGACGGCCGCACGGTCCGACGGAATCCGTCGGAGCGTGCGGCCGTCGCCGTATGTGCGGGGTGGATCAGCCCACGGACACCTTGTCCGTCCGGGCCTCGACCGCCTCGGCCCGCCGGCCCTTGGCGATCTGCTCCTTGACCAGGGCGATCACCAGCACGATCGCGGCCACGCCGAGGGACAGCAGCACGGTGGTACGGCCGCTGCTCTCCCCCTTGGTGTCGGTCAGCATGTAACCGAGCACGAACACGATCAGACCGGCCGTCGCCCAGGTCAGGTACGGGTACAGCCACATCTTCACGACGAGCTTCTCCGGCGCCTCACGCTGGATGATCTTGCGCATCCGCAGCTGCGAGAAGCAGATCACCAGCCAGACGAAGAGGGCGACCGCGCCGGAGGAGTTGACCAGGAAGAGGAAGATCGTCTTCGGGTAGGCGTAGTTGAAGAAGACCGCGACGAAGCCGAAGACGACCGAGGCCAGGATCGCCGCCATCGGCACACCGCGGGAGGTGGTCCGGGCGAACGCCTTCGGCGCGTCACCGCGCTGGCCCAGCGAGAAGGCCATACGGGAGGCCGTGTACAGGCCCGAGTTGAGGCAGGACAGCACCGAGGTCAGCACGATGAAGTTCATGATCTGACCGGCGTGCGCGATACCGAGGGAGTCCAGCGCGGCGACGTACGAGCCGTTCTTCGCGATGGAGGCGTCGTCCCACGGCAGCAGCGAGACCACGACCAGGATCGAACCCAGGTAGAAGACGCCGATACGCCAGATGATGCTGTTGGTCGACTTGGTGACCGCCGCCTGCGGGTCCTCCGACTCGCCGGCCGCCAGGGTCGCGATCTCGCTGCCCATGAAGGAGAAGACGACCAGCAGGACACCGGTGAGGATCGCGCCCGGACCGTGCGGCAGGAAGCCGCCGTGCGAGGTCAGGTTGGAGAAGCTTGCCTTGTCGGAGTGCACACCCGGCAGCACGCCGAACACGGCGAGCAGACCGACGACGATGAACGCGCCGATCGCGACGACCTTGATACCGGCGAACCAGAACTCGAACTCGCCGTAGGAGCCGACGGAGACCAGGTTCGTGGCCGTCAGGACGGTCATCACGATGAGCGCCCATCCCCACTGCGGTACGGCGGGTATCCAGCCCTCCAGGATCTTGGCGCCGGCGGTCGCCTCGACGGCGAGCACGACGACCCAGAAGAACCAGTACAGCCAGCCGATGGAGAAGCCGGCCCAGCGGCCGAGCGCACGGTCGGCGTGCGCGGAGAAGGAGCCGGAGGTCGGGTTGGCCGCGGACATCTCGCCGAGCATCCGCATCACGAGGACGACCAGGGTGCCGACGAGGGCGTAGGACAGCAGAATTCCGGGGCCGGCCGTGGCGATGCCCGAACTGGAGCCGACGAAGAGTCCGGCACCGATCACACCACCGATGGCGATCATCGACAGATGGCGGTTCTTGAGGCCTGCTTGAAGTCCGGAACCAGGGGTCATGGACGGAGTTCCTTTGCGCCGGTGGAGCGGATCCCGTACGAGCGGGGGTGCCTTGGTGGGGCGGGAGTACGGGGTTCTCGCATGAGCGGTGTACGAGTCGGTCCAGTGAATCCGAGGCGAACGAATTCGGGAACCTCTGAATCCGTATCGTTACTTGAGGTTCCCTTGAGGTTCTATGGTTCGGCTCACATTTTTCCGGCGTATTTCGGCAGGCTTCCCCGGCGTGTGACAGCGGGTGCCCGCACCGCCACCCGAGGCTGCTGCCCCGAAACGCTCGTGTCACACTCAAGGGCATGCGCGTGTATCTCGGCTCCGACCATGCGGGCTACGAACTCAAGAACCACCTCGTCGACTGGCTCAAGGCGGCGGGTCACGAGCCCGTCGACTGCGGGCCGCACATCTACGACGCCCAGGACGACTACCCGCCCTTCTGCCTCCGGGCGGCGGAGCGTACGGCCGCGGACCCCGACTCGCTCGGCGTCGTGATCGGCGGCTCGGGCAACGGCGAGCAGATCGCCGCCAACAAGGTGAAGGGCGTCCGCGCGGCGCTCGCCTGGAGCGAGGAGACGGCCGCGCTCGGCCGCCAGCACAACAACGCCAACGTCGTGGCGGTGGGTGCGCGCATGCACAGCGAGGAGGAGGCGACGAAGTTCGTCGAGGTGTTCCTCAACACCCCCTTCTCCGGTGACGAGCGCCACATCCGCCGTATCGACATGCTGTCGGACTACGAGACGACCGGCGACCTCCCCCCGATCCCGGCCCACCACCCCCAGCAGTAACCGGCACCGGCCCGCGCACCCGGCCCGGGTGCGCGGGCCGGCAGCAGGCAGGAAAGGACACCCCCGCCGTGCCGGAAGGGCACACCATCCACCGGCTGGCCCAGGACTACGCCGAGCGCTTCTCGGGACGGCCCGCCCGCGTCAGCAGCCCGCAGGGCAAGTTCTCCGACGCCGCCGCCCTGCTCGACGGCGCGGTCCTCACCGCCACCGAAGCCCACGGCAAGCACCTCTTCCTGCGCTTCCGCGACACCGACTGGGTCCATATCCACCTCGGCCTCTTCGGCAAGGTCGGCTTCGGCGACGCCCCGGCGCCCCCGCCCACCGACACGGTCCGGCTCCGGCTGGCCAACGAGACCGGGTACGTCGACCTCCGCGGCCCCACCACCTGCGCCCTGATCACCGACGCCGAGAAGCGTGCCGTGCACGACCGCCTCGGCCCGGACCCGCTCCGCGCGGACGCCGACCCGGGCGCGGCCCACCGCAGGATCTCCCGCAGCCGTACGGCCGTCGCCGCGCTGCTCATGGACCAGAAGACCGTCGCCGGGGTGGGCAACGTCTACCGCGCCGAGGTGCTCTTCCGGCACGGCATCGACCCCTACCGGGCGGGCCGGGACATCACCCCGGCCGAGTGGGACGCCCTCTGGGCCGACCTCGTCGCGCTGATGCGCGAGGGCGTCCGGAACAACCGCATCGACACCGTCCGGCCCGAGCACACGCCCGAGGCCATGGGCCGCCCGCCCCGCGTGGACGACCACGGCGGCGAGGTGTACGTCTACCGCCGTGCCGGCCTGCCCTGCCACATCTGCGCCACCCCCGTCCGCACCGCCGACCTCGCCGCCCGCAACCTCTTCTGGTGCCCCACCTGCCAGCAGAGGTGAGCGCCCGCCAGAGCCTTTCTTTCGACGCCGGCAAGATCCGAAAGAGAGGCCCTAGAACCCGTGCGGCAGCCACGGTGCGACCGGGGAGCCGAACGCCACCGACGCCTCGGCCAGTGCCCCGGCCCGCAGCTCCCGCACCCGCCCCGCCGCGGCCAGCGACAGCAGGCTCACCCCGCCGAGATAGGCGGACGCCAACTCCCGTACCGTGAGGGCGAGATCGGGAGTGTCCGTGGTCCGCTCGCAGGTCGCCCCCTTCTCGTCCGCGGACAGCCGCCAGCGCCCCGCGTTCCAGGGACAGAACTCGTCCTCGACCGCCAGGACCACATCCAGCGGCGCCTGGTAACCGCGCGCCGCGAGCGCCGTACCGACCTCGACCAGCCGGAGGTACCCGTCGTCCCGCACCCGCGGGCGGCAGCGGCGGATGTCGGACACCAGGTACTGCCAGGCGTCGTCGACCGGCCGCGAGTGCACGACGAGCGTGGTCATCAGGTCGATGCCGAACAGGAACCGCCACAGCGCCGCGCCGGTCGCCGGGTCCAGCGCGGCCAGATCTGCCAGCTCGACCGTGCCGTCGTGCCCGCTCGTCCCCCAGCCGAGCCGGGTGCGGAACCGGGCGTACCCGGTGACCCGGCCACCCTCCTCGGCGACCACGCACTGGAGCGCCGACGCCCCGTCGCGCTCGCTCTCCGGGTCGTTCACCCGGGCCCGCGCCCAGCCGGGCTGCCGCGCCAGCATGCCGGGGCGGCCCGGCACCAGCGCCGTGTACACCTCCTCGCAGGCGTCGAGGGCGTCGGCGGGCCCGGCGTACCGCAGCCGCACCGCGTCGGTGCCCTCCGGCACGGACAGCGCGACCCGGCCCGTGTCGATCTCGGCGGCCATCTTGAAGGTCGCCGCGCCGTACCCGAAGCGGCCGTAGATCGCGGGCTCGGAGGCGGTCAGCACCGCCAGCGGCTCGCCCCGCTCCCGCACCTCCGCCAGCTGCCGGCGCATCATCGAGGTCAGCACCCCGCGCCGCCGGTGGGTGGCCGCCACGCTCACCATGGTGACGCCGGCCGCCGGCACCGAGCCCCCGCCCGGCACGGTCAGCCGGAAACTGAACGCCCCGGCCGAGCCGACGATCGCATCCCCGTCCCAGGCGGCCAGCGAACGGCCGAACTCGGTGAGCGAGCGGTCCAGTTCGCGCTCCTCGGGCGAGGAGACCCCGCCGAAGGCCCGCACCAGGCCGTCGTACCACGTGTCCCAGTCCTCGGGCCGCAACACCTTCAACTCGGTTGTCCCGTCAGTCCCCATGAACCATGACTATCAGGGTGTTTCCGGACGAGCCAGCGAATTTCCGCTCGGTGGGCGCGCGATGGGCGGGCGTGCCGTTCACTGTGAGGGCGAACCGCGCGGCAGGCCTCGCACGGGGGGACAAGTGGGACCTCCCGTGCCAAGCGACCGGTCCGATGGATAGGGTCCCGAACTAATGGCAGCACGACGAGAGCGGCGAGGAAAGGCCGAGACGTTCACGGCCCGGTGGAAGATGCAGTGGCACCGGGCCCGCATCGCCCTGCGCAGAAGCGCCGTCGACTACTTCCGCGGCGACGGCTCGGACTGGATCGCCTTCGCCGGACTGCTGCTCACCGTGCCCGTCCTCGCCGCGCTGACGCTGGCCGACTCGGTGTGGTGCTCCCCGGCCACCCTGGTGCTGCCGATCGTCGCCGGCGGGCTGCTGCTGCGCCCGGCGAGCCTGCTCGGCCTGTACGCGGCGGCGGCCACCGCGCTGATCGTGGAGTCGGTGCGGCTCGGCCCCTACACGGAAGGGCCGAGCCGGGTCACCCCGGGCGTGGTCCTGGTGGTGGCCGCCTGCGGTTTCTTCGGGCTGCTCACGGCCCAGTTCCGCAGCCGGGTCGGGGTGCCCTGGCGGCGCGGCGGCACCATGCTGTTCGACCTGCGCGAGCGGATCCGCGTGCAGAGCGAGCTGCCGAAGCTGCCGCAGGGCTGGCACTGCGAGATGGCGCTGCGGCCGGCCGGCGGGCAGTCCTTCTCCGGCGACTTCGTGGTCGCGGCCCGCACGAACGGCGGCCGCACCCTGGAGGTCGTCCTCACGGACGTCTCCGGCAAGGGCATGGACGCGGGCTCCCGCGCCCTGCTGCTGTCCGGCGCCTTCGGCGGCCTCCTCGGCTCCCTGCCGCCGCACGACTTCCTCCCCGCCGCCAACGGCTATCTGCTCCGCCAGGACTGGGAGGAGGGCTTCGCCACCTCCATCCACCTGGTGCTGGACCTCGACTCCGGCGACTACGAGCTGTACTCGGCCGGCCATCCGCCGGGGCTGCACCTGAGCGCCGGCAGCGGACGCTGGGAGGAGAAGGACACCGAAGGGCCGCTCCTCGGTGTGTACGACGGCGCCCAGTTCGACCCCGTGAAGGGCTCGCTGCGCCCCGGTGACGTGCTGATGCTGTTCACGGACGGCCTGGTCGAGACGTCCGACCGGGACATCGTGGAGGGCATCGACCGGCTCACCGGCGAGGCCGACCGCTATGTCGCCGGCGGCTTCCACGGCGCGGCCTGGCACCTCATCGAGGCCGTCGCGAAGGACGTCAACGACGACCGGGCCCTGCTGCTCATCTGCCGGGACACCACGGCGGCGGCCCACTGAGGCCCTGGGACACTGGGGCCATGACAGCCGGAGACACGGGCGCGCGGCCGCCGCTCACCCTGGACGAGGTGGCGGCCCTCGCGCGCAGCGCCCACGCGGGCCAGACCGACAAGGCGGGACGGCCGTACGCCGAGCATCTCGCGGCCGTCGCCGAGGGCGTGCGCGCCCGCGGCGGGGACGCCGAGCAGATCGCCGCGGCCTGGCTGCACGACGCCGTGGAGGACGACGCCCTCAGCCGCGCGTGGCTGGCGGCGGCCGCCCTCACCCCGCGCACCAAGGCCATCGTGGACGCCCTCACCAAACGGCCGGGGGAGGAGCCGGAGGCGTACGCGCGCCGCATCCTCGCGACCCCGGGCGCGCTGCTGGTGAAGCAGGCCGACCTCGCGCACAACGCCGACCCCGGCCGGCTGGCGGCACTGCCCGCACCGACCCGCGACCGGCTGACCGGCAAGTACGCCCGCATGCACCGCCTCCTCGGCCTGCCACAGCCCCACTGACACGGCCGGGGTCAGGCCGCTGCGGCCGTCTCCGGGGCGCGGTCCGTGCTCTGCCGCTCCCGGGCCAGCCGGGCGGCGTCCTGCCGGAACGCCCACTCCATCCTCGGCTCCACCACGCACCGGAAGACCCGCCGCACGGGCCGGGTGCACAGCAGGGTGATGACCGTGGCCGCGAGCACCGTCACCAGGATCTGGCCGAGCGGCCGGTGCAGCCAGGCGTGGTCGTACCAGCCGCGGTAGTCCGCGAACTTCACCACGAAGCCGTGCAGCAGATAGCCGTACAGCGTGCCCGCGCCGAGCGTGGTGAACCACATCGTCCGGCCCGGCACCCAGGCGAAGAAGCAGGACGTCAGCACCAGCGCGCAGCCCATCATCGCGAGCGTCATCACCGGGCCGCACCACCACGGGGCACCCAGCTCCTGCGCCGACTCGCGGTGGTAGAGCCAGGCGTGGTTCATGCGCGGCACCGCCCACCAGCCGAACAGCAGCGCCCCCGCGACCACCGGCACCGCGGCGATCCGCACCGAGCGGCGCCGCACCAGCCGGAAGTGCTCCGGCTTCAGGCACAGCCCGAGCACGAAGTACGGCAGGAACTGGAAGACCCGCTGGAGGTCGAGGTCGTCGCCGATGCTCGGCGTGAGGCTCGCCAGCATCGCGATGCCGAGGGCCAGCGGCAGCGGATGGCGGACCAGCTTCCACAGCGGTGTGGTCAGCCGCCAGATGAACAGCGCGCACAGGAACCAGGTGGCCCACCAGGGGTCCTGGAGGCTGATGTCCTCGTGGCCGCCCGCGACCGCGTTCTTGAACAGCGGGTACGCCGTCTCGAACACGACGTACGGCACGACGACCCCGGTGACCAGCCGCTTCAGCCGGTCCGGGCGCATGTCGAAACTGCGCGAGAAGTAGCCGGAGATGAGGACGAACGCCGGCATGTGGAAGCTGTACACGACCGCGTAGACGCCTTGCAGGATGCGGCTGTCGGCCTTCAGCGGTTCCCAGGAGTGCCCGATGGCGACGAGCAGGATCGCCAGGTACTTGGCGTTGTCGAAGAAGGCGTCACGCTGTCTGCCGGGTCTGTCCGTTGTCGTCTGGCGGGCAGGCGTACGGGACTGGCCGGGGGACGAGTCGGCGTCGAACATCTAAAGCACCCTAGCCCCGTCTCTGGATTTCGTAAAACGCCCCCGGTCATTACCGGTTATCGCCTCGAGATAGCCGCAGCTCGCCCATGATGTACCGATTCATCCCGACTAAAGGGGGCATATCGCCGCCCTGTGGCGGTCATTCGAATTACCTGTGTGGATAGTGCAACGAACTCTCCTGATTTCCCCAGGAGTTATCCGGGAACATGTTGCCGAATTGCTGTGCCAAACGATCTCCGCCCACGAGCCTCCCGCCGACGTTCTGTCACGGGCCGCATACGGCGGCCGGGTTGGTGGCACGATGGTTCTGGCGGGGGTGCGGGCCGTACCCCTGGGCCGGCAGAGCGGACCGACCGAGGGTGTGATCAGTTGTGGCCATTTCACTGTCTGTGGTGCTGCTGTTGGCGATCATCCTGGTGGTGCTGATCAGAGGGGGGAACATCAAGCCCGGCCCGGCCATCGTCGCGATCCTCTTCGGGTTCTTCCTCGCCTCGACCGGCATGGCACCATCCATCAACCGGTTCCTGAACTCGATAGCCGCGTCCATCGACTCGATCAGGTTCTGACCCGGCCGCGAGCCGCGGAAGCGGGGCAGCACGAGCACACAGGGGACGTACGGGGATGGCACTGCGCGACTCGGACCCGGCGGAGGTCGGCGGCTACCGGATCGAGGACCGCCTCGGCAGCGGCGGCATGGGCGTGGTCTACCTCGCCCGGTCCGCCTCCGGCCGCCGGCTCGCCCTGAAGCTCGTCCACGGCCAGTACGCCGACGACGACGAGTTCCGCACCCGGTTCCGACGCGAGGTCGCCGCGGCCCGCCAGGTCAGCGGCGCCTTCACGGCCCCCGTGGTGGACGCCGACGCCGACGCGCCCCGCCCCTGGATGGCCACCCTCTACATCCCGGGCGAGGACCTCGGCACCCATGTCCGCCGGCACGGCCCGCTGCCCCCGGACCGGCTGCGCGAGCTGGCCGCCGGGCTCGCCGAGGCGCTGCGCGACATCCACCGCGCCGGAGTGGTCCACCGGGACCTGAAACCGGCCAACGTGATGCTCGCCGAGGACGGCCCCCGGGTCATCGACTTCGGCATCTCCCGCGCCGCCGAGTCCGCCGCCGCGGACGCCCTCACCCAGACCGGACGCGTGATGGGCACCCCGCCCTTCATGTCTCCCGAGCAGTTCACCTCGCCGCACGAGGTCGGCCCGGCGACCGACATCTTCTCGCTGGGCGCGGTCCTGGTGCACGCCGCGACCCGCCGCGGCCCCTTCGACAGCCCGAGCCCCTGGGAGACGGCCACGAAGGTCGTCGAGGGCACCCCCGACCTGACCGGCGTCCCCGCCGACCTGCTCCCCTTCGTCCGCCTCTGCCTGGCCAAGCACCCCAAGGACCGGCCGACCCCCGGCGAACTCCTGCACCTGCTCCGCGAGGGCAGCCTGCCCGACCCCGGACCGGGCGCCGGCACCCGGCACGCCGAGCCGCCCCGCCCCCGCAGGCGGCGCCGCACCGTCTGGCTGGTCTCCGCCGCGGCCGCGCTGGTGCTCGCCGCGGCCGGCTCCCTGGTCGCGCTGCGGCTGGCCGGGGACGCGACCGCGGGCGCCCGGGCCGACCTGCCCCCGGGGTGGCGGCCCTGGCAGGCCCACGAGACCGACAAGCAGACCAGCGCCGGTGCGGCCTTCCCGTCCTGTGCGGCGCTCGACGGCGGCCTGATCTGCGCCGGCGACGGACTGAAGGCCGTCCGCTTCTCCCTCGCCACCGGCAAGGTCGAGTGGACCCGCGTCGCCGCCGACCACCCCGACCCGAACAGCGGCGGCGGCACGCTCCCCGCCGCCGGCCTGCTGGGCACCCGCGGCCACGACGTCTACACGACGGCCGACAGCTCGCCCAAGGGCGCCCAGGACCCCTCCTACGCCCTCCAGGCCGTCGACGCCCGCACCGGCAAGGTCCACTGGAGCAGGCCCGTCGGCGACATCGAGCCCTCCCTGGGGGACGGCACCGTCGCGATGACGGCCGACGGACCGCTCGTCGTGGGCGCCGACGGCAGGAGCTACTCCCTGCTGGACCCCGCCACCGGCAAGCCCCGCTGGAAACACTCCATGCCCGCGCAGCACAGCATGTCCGCCGACAGCAACTGCGAGATCCAGGCCGCGCGGGGCCGCGGATACCTGCTCTGCGTCGGCTCCAAGGGCCGGCGCACCACCGTCTCCCAGCTCGACCCGGCCACCGGCGACCCCCGCTGGGCCACCTCCCTGGAGGGCGGCCTGACCCTGGCCGGCCAGGCGGGCGCCGACCGTCTGGTCCTCCTCCAGGCCCCGGGCGTCCCCGACGACCCGGAGGCCAACACGGCCTCCCCCTACCGCCGCCTCACCCTGCTCGACCTCACCCGCCACGCCCCGCACATCGTCCCGCTGACCAGCACCGTGCCCGCCGACGCCACCCCCACCCTGGCCGGCGGCACCCTGTACTTCACCCTCAACAGCGGCGAGGTCCGCGCCGTCGACCCCACCACCGGGATCACCCGCTGGCGCATCCACTCCTCCGTGGAACGCCCCGGCCCCCCGGCCGTCACGGCCACCCGTGTCTTCGTCGTCTCCCCGGGCGGCCGCCTCGCCGCCCTCGACCGCCGCACCGGCAGGGAACTCCACAACATCCCCGGCCGCGACGACCGCACCGACCCGATCTTCGTCTACTCCGGCTCCACCCCCCTGCCCCACGGCGACGCCCTGTACGTCCCCTACGGCGTCCGCTCGGTCTACACCGTGGACACACGCAAACTCTGAAGGGACTCTTACCCGGCGCGCTCTGTGGCCCCGGCCTTTACCCCCCTATGGTCTTGACATGGGCATTCTGATACCTGGGCTCGCGCCGACGGTGGTCGGCGTCGTGTGCTTCGCTGTGATCTTCGCCTGCATGGCCAAGGTCCTCCTGCCGCGCGTCAACAAGGTCCTCGGCGAACGGACGGTCGCCATCGACGGCCAGAGGGAACGGGCCGAACAGCTGACGGTGGAAGCCGGTGAAGTCCTCGCCAGGTATCGCGAGGAACTGGCCGGGGCCCGGCACCAGGCGGCCCGCCTGCGCCAGGAGGCTCTGGAAGAGGGCACGCGTCTGATCGCCGAGATGCGCGCCGAGGGCCTGCGGGAACGCGCGGCGATGATCGAGGAGGCCCAGGCGCGGCTTGCGGCCGACCGCGTCATCGCGGAGACGGAGCTGCGGGGAGACGTCGTGTCGTTGGCCACGGAGCTGGCCGGCCGGGTGGTCGGCGAGGCTCTCGAAGCCGACAGTGCGATCGTGGACCGCTTCTTCTCGGACCTGGACGCTCGAACCGCCACAGGCCTGTAGCAAGCGAACAGGGCCAGGCCGAGGAACACTCCTGCGACCTGGCCCTGAGCCGTACAGAGCGGGCGACGGGAATCGAACCCGCGTAGCTAGTTTGGAAGACTAGGGCTCTACCATTGAGCTACGCCCGCAAGCGCGCGCCGCAGGTCGGTGACCGCGGCACTGCACGCATCGTAGCGGGTCGTCCGCCGTCGAGGCCAACGTGTTCGGTACGCGGCGCACCGGGCCCGCCGCTCCCTGCGATTACGGCCGACGGATCCGGCCGGGCCATGTACCCTACGTGTCGCACCAGACGGGGTGTGGCGCAGCTTGGTAGCGCGTCCGCTTTGGGAGCGGAAGGCCGTGGGTTCAAATCCCGCCACCCCGACCACCGGAAGGCGTTGTGAAAACGCCCTGTGAAGATCGCCTTTTGGGGCGCTGACCGGCTGCGGTTACTATGCAAGCTGCGCGCCCGTGTGACCCGGCCCCCAACGGCCTACGTACTCCTCCGGGCGGCGAATCCGCCGGACCTGTCTGGCTCCGGCAGAACCCAAGCAGTCAGCCACAAGGAGACCGAACCGTGAAGAGCGCCGTGGAGACCCTGAACCCGACCCGGGTTCGGCTCACTGTCGAGGTGCCCTTCGAGGAGCTCAAGGACAGCCTCGACGCGGCGTACAAGAAGATCAACCAGCAGGTCACGGTGAAGGGCTTCCGTAAGGGCAAGATCCCGGCCCGCGTCATCGACCAGCGGTTCGGCCGCGGTGCGGTGCTGGAGGAGGCCGTCAACGACGCGCTGCCCAAGTTCTACACCGAGGCGGTCAACGAGGCCGAGCTGAGCCCGCTGGGCCAGCCCGACGTCGACATCACCGAGCTGAAGGACGGCGAGACGCTGAACTTCACCGCCGAGGTCGACGTCCGCCCGGCCCTCGAGATCCCGGACTACTCCGGTATCGAGGTCGAGGTCGACGCCATCGAGGTCACCGACGAGGACGTCGAGAAGTCGGTCGAGCAGCTGCGCGAGCGCTTCGCCTCGACCTCCCCGGTCGAGCGCGCCGCCGAGGACGGCGACGTCGTCACCATCGACCTGGAGGCCAAGGTCGACGGCGAGGTGCTGGAGGACGGCATCGCCAACGGCGTCTCCTACACCATCGGCTCCGGTGAGCTGCTGGACGGCATCGACGACGCCGTCAAGGGCCTGTCCGCCGGTGAGGAGGCCACCTTCACCTCCGAGCTGAAGGGCGGCTCCGCCGCGGGCAAGGAGGCCGAGGTCACCGTCAAGGTCACCCAGGTCGCCAAGCGTGAACTGCCCGAGCTGGACGACGAGTTCGCGCAGCTCGCCTCCGAGTTCGACACCCTGGACGAGCTCAAGGCCGACAGCCGCAAGCGCCTGGCGAACATGAAGCAGTTCGACCAGGCCACCCAGGCCCAGGAGCGCGTCCTGGAGAAGCTCCTCGAGCTGGTCGAGGTCCCGGTCCCCGAGAAGCTGCTCGAGGACGAGGTCAACACCCGCAAGCACAACCTGGAGCACCACCAGCTCGGCCAGATGGGCCTCACCCTCGACAAGTACCTGGAGATCCAGGGCAAGACCGCCGAGGAGTTCGAGACCGAGACCCGCGAGGCCGCGGTCAAGGGCATCAAGACCCAGTTCGTCCTGGACGAGCTGGTCAAGAAGGAGCAGCTGAACGTCAACCAGGAGGAGCTCACCGAGCACCTCATGCGGCGTGCGGCCTCCTCCGGCATGTCCCCCGACCAGTTCGCCCAGGCCGTCGTCGAGGGTGGCCAGGTGCCGCTCCTGGTCGGCGAGGTCGCCCGCGGCAAGGCCCTGGCCGTCGTGGTCGAGGCCGCCACGGTGAAGGACACCAACGGCGAGATCGTCAACCTGGACGACGAGGAGGAGGAGACCGAGGCCGCCGAGGCGTCGGAGACCTCCGAGGAGAACACCGAGGGCTGAGCGGCCCCACGGCGCCGCTGAGGCGTGTACGACGGGCCCTGGGGACCATCCCCGGGGCCCGTTTGTCGTATGCGGGGTGGCGGCCGACCCGAAGGGGCGCGGGGAACTGCGCGAGCGACCACGGACTCCCCGCAGCCGCCCACGCACCGCACGCCCCACCGCGAGCAGGCTCCCGGCCCCCGGCGGAGCCGCTACGCCCCCGGCGAACACTGTCATCTCCGGGATTCCCCGAAGGGACCCTCGCGTTAGGGTCCATGAAAGGCAGAACAATGAGACGGCCCGGCGCCGTCGTAAGACGAGCAGGTGGATACGTGACGAATCTGATGCCCTCCGCCGCCGGCGAGCCTTCCATCGGTGGTGGCCTCGGCGACCAGGTCTACAACCGGCTGCTCAACGAGCGGATCATCTTCCTCGGCCAGCAGGTTGACGACGACATCGCCAACAAGATCACCGCGCAGCTGCTGCTCCTCGCGGCCGAGCCCGACAAGGACATCTACCTCTACATCAACAGCCCCGGCGGCTCGGTGACGGCCGGCATGGCGATCTACGACACCATGCAGTACATCCCGAACGACGTGGTCACGATCGGCATGGGCATGGCGGCCTCGATGGGCCAGTTCCTGCTCACCGGCGGCACCGCCGGCAAGCGCTTCGCCCTGCCGCACACGGACATCATGATGCACCAGGGCTCCGCGGGCCTGGGCGGTACGGTCTCGGACATCAAGATCCAGGCCCAGTACCTGCTGCGGACCAAGAAGACCATGACGGAGCTGACCGCGCTCCACTCCGGGCAGTCGGTCGAGACGATCCTCCGCGACGCCGACCGCGACCGCTGGTTCACGCCGGAAGAGGCCAAGGAGTACGGTCTCATTGACGAGATCATGATGCATGCCTCGGGTGTTCCGGGAGGCGGCGGCACCGGCGCCTGACCGGCCCGGCCACGCCACGCACCGCCGAGACACCAGCCCCCGAACGCCCACCAGGACGGTGAACCCCATGAACAACTTCTCCGGCGCCGCCAGCGGCATGTACGAAGGGCCCCGCCCCGACAGCCGCTACGTCATTCCGCGCTTCGTCGAGCGCACCTCCCAGGGCATCCGCGAGTACGACCCGTACGCGAAGCTCTTCGAGGAGCGCGTGATCTTCCTGGGCGTCCAGATCGACGACGCCTCCGCCAACGACGTCATGGCGCAGCTGCTGTGCCTGGAGTCGATGGACCCGGACCGGGACATCTCGATCTACATCAACAGCCCCGGTGGCGACATGACCGCCCTGACGGCGATCTACGACACGATGCAGTTCGTGAAGCCCGACATCCAGACGGTCTGCATGGGCCAGGCGGCCTCCGCCGCGGCCATCCTGCTCGCCGCCGGCACCCCGGGCAAGCGCATGGCGCTGCCGAACTCCCGGGTGCTGATCCACCAGCCCGCCGGCTCCACCGGCCGCGGTCAGCTCTCCGACCTGGAGATCATCGCCAACGAGTTCACCCGGATGCGTGAGCAGCTGGAGAACATGCTGGCCAAGCACTCCAACCGGCCGATCGAGCAGATCCGTGAGGACATCGAGCGCGACAAGATCCTCACGGCCGAGGAGGCTCTGGAGTACGGCCTCGTCGACCAGATCATCTCCACCCGCAAGCTGAACAACGCCTCGGTCCGCTGACGCGGAACGGCGCACTCTGAGCCCCCTTTGGCGCGGTTCACGTCAAAGTGAACCCTGCCAAGGGGGGCCCGAACACGGGGCCCGGCAAGGTACCGTCGACATAAGGCAGCACCAGGAGCCGCTGGACTCGAAAGTGTCCCGGCGTCTCCCAGGCGAAGGGGAAGCACACCGTGGCACGCATCGGTGACGGCGGCGATCTGCTCAAGTGCTCGTTCTGCGGCAAGAGCCAGAAGCAGGTCAAGAAGCTCATCGCAGGGCCCGGTGTGTACATCTGCGACGAGTGCATCGATCTCTGCAACGAGATCATCGAGGAGGAGCTCGCCGAGACGAGCGAGGTGCGCTGGGAGGAGCTCCCGAAGCCCCGCGAGATCTACGAGTTCCTCGAGGGCTACGTGGTCGGCCAGGAAGCCGCCAAGAAGGCTCTCTCGGTCGCGGTGTACAACCACTACAAGCGCGTCCAGGCGGGGGAGAACGGCGGCCCCGGCGGCCGTGAGGACGCCATCGAGCTGGCGAAGTCCAACATCCTCCTGCTGGGCCCCACGGGCTCCGGCAAGACGCTTCTCGCCCAGACCCTGGCCCGCATGCTGAACGTCCCGTTCGCGATCGCCGACGCGACCGCGCTCACGGAGGCGGGCTATGTGGGCGAGGACGTCGAGAACATCCTCCTGAAGCTGATCCAGGCGGCCGACTACGACGTCAAGAAGGCCGAGACCGGGATCATCTACATCGACGAGATCGACAAGGTGGCCCGCAAGAGCGAGAACCCGTCGATCACCCGGGACGTCTCGGGCGAGGGCGTCCAGCAGGCCCTGCTGAAGATCCTCGAGGGCACCACGGCCTCGGTCCCGCCCCAGGGCGGCCGTAAGCACCCGCACCAGGAGTTCATCCAGATCGACACGACGAACGTCCTGTTCATCGTGGGCGGTGCCTTCGCGGGCCTGGAGAAGATCATCGAGGCGCGGGCCGGCGCGAAGGGCATCGGCTTCGGGGCCACGATCCTCTCCAAGCGCGAGCTGGAGGCCAAGGACGTCTTCGAGGACGTCATGCCGGAGGACCTGGTCAAGTTCGGCATGATCCCCGAGTTCATCGGCCGGCTCCCGGTGATCACCTCGGTGCACAACCTGGACCGCGAGGCGCTCCTCCAGATCCTGGTCGAGCCCCGCAACGCGCTCGTCAAGCAGTACCAGCGTCTCTTCGAACTCGATGGGGTGGAGCTGGACTTCGAGCGCGAGGCCCTGGAGGCCATCGCCGACCAGGCCATCCTCCGCCAGACCGGCGCCCGCGGCCTGCGCGCCATCATGGAAGAGGTCCTCCAGGGCGTGATGTACGAGGTCCCGTCCCGCAAGGACGTCGCCCGAGTCGTCATCACAGCCGACGTGGTCCTCTCCAACGTCAACCCGACCCTGATCCCCCGCGACTCCCGCGGCCGGGGCTCGGGCGAGCAGAAGTCGGCCTGACCCTCCACACGAACGACGGGCAGACACCCTGCAAGGGGTGCCTGCCCGTCGCCGTTTCAAGCGCTCCGCGTGCTCAGGCCTTGACGCGGACCTCGTTGCGGAACTTCGCCGCCAGCTCGGCGTCCTGCGCCTGGTCGGGGGACCGGCCTGCCATCAGGGTGGCGACGTCCATCGGCATGACCATGCCGAGGGTGCTGTGGTCGCCCCAGATGCAGATGTCGAAGGTCATCTCCTTGGGCCCGCCCCCGGACGAGCTGTCCGTGTTCTTGCCCTTCACCTGCTGGCACTTGAGGACCGCGTCCTTGAGCGAGGCGGGGTTGTACTGCTTCGGTTCGCCCACCAGGCTGTACTGGCCGTCGCTGCTGTCGTCCTTCAGGCTCTGGGTCTTCATGTAGGCGAACATCGCGTCGACGGTCTTCGCGGGGTCGTCGATCGTGCCGTACACGCCACCGAACTTGATCATCTTCATGCTCAGCGGATTGCTGTCATCGCCCGACTGGTACCCCGCGTCGACGTCCTTGGGGTTGTGGACCCCCCACTTCTCCGCGTCCTTGAGGTCCTTGGACGTCATCGTGTCCGACTGGCCGTCCTTCTTCTTGTACTCGGACAGCACCGTCGCCGGCGTGATCAGCTTGTGCGCACCGTCGTCCGCGACGGAAGCCCCGCCACCCCCGCCGCCGAGCACGAAGTACGCCCCCACCGCCACGGCCGCCACCACGGCCACCGCGCCGATGATCAGGCCCGTCTTCTTCTTGCCGCCCTCCGGCTGCGGAGCCTGCGGCATGCCGCCGTAGGGCTGCTGCGGGTATCCGCCCGGCTGCTGGCCGTACGGGTTCGGCTGCGGCGGCACACCCTGCTGCGGATAGCCGTAACCGGGCTGGGGAGCGGCCGGCGGAGCCTGCTGGGGGTAGCCGTAGCCGGGCTGCGGAGCCTGCGGCTGCTGGCCGTACGGGCCCGGCTGGCCGTACGGACCAGGCTGCCCCTGCTGGCCGTACGGACCCGGCTGCTGGGGCGGCCCGCCGTACGGGCCCGGCTGGTTGTTGCTCATTCCTGGGTTCCCCTCCAGATGCTTATGTGTTCCCGACATCCTGGCTCAGACGCGTCGGACGCACGGCACCGGGGGCCGCATCGTTACCAAAGATGCAAACGATGCGGCCGGGCACGGCTCGGCGGAATGCCGGAGCCGGGGGGATCAGCAGACAGACGACGAGCAGTGGGCGAGGGCTACCACTGAGGGTTGGCTTCACCCGGAGTGGCACACGCGGAGAGCATCGTTGTCCCCTTGAACACGCCGACCTCGCGGAACACCTTGCGTATCCCGGCCGTGTCGGATGCCTTGGTGTTCCAGGTCTGGCTTGTGCCTCCGCCTGAGTAGAGGTGGTGCCAGCTCCAGTAGTGGTCGCTGCCGTCCGACCTCCTGGTCACCAGCCTGATCGCTACGTGGAGCCCGTCCGCCGCCGTGTCCTTGACGTAGAGGCTGACGTCGTCCAGGGAGTTCTTCCCGGTGTACGTCTGGTCGCCGCCTCCCGTGGCGGCGAGGTACGGGACGTTGATCCCCTTCCGCCAGGGCACTGAACAGCCCTGCCATGCAGCTGCGGCGGGATGAGCGGTGAGCGTCGCGACCATGAGACCGGCCGCCGCCAGCCCTCCTGCCATTGCCATCCGCTGGCTCTTCATGAATCTCCCCTAGACGACGCCTTTGTGACGTGAGTACGACAATCAAACACGTGTGCGCAGCTCGGGAGTCTGTTTCTGGTCAGCCGCGAGTCTGGACAAGGGGCTCTGCGTGCCGGGAATCGGGTTTCAGCACAGCGCAACGGGGCCTCTAAACTGACCCCCGTGACCGAGAACGCTCAGCAGCAGCCACCCGCGCCCGACTCCGAACTGCCGACCCAGTACGCGCCGGCCGATGTAGAGGGGCCGCTGTACGAGCGCTGGGTAGAGCGGGGTTACTTCGAGGCGGACGCCAAGAGTGACAAGCCGCCGTACACCGTCGTCATCCCGCCGCCGAACGTCACGGGCAGCCTGCACCTGGGCCACGCCTTCGAGCACACGCTCATCGACGCCCTGACCCGCCGCAAGCGCATGCAGGGCTACGAGACGCTGTGGCAGCCCGGCATGGACCACGCCGGTATCGCCACGCAGAACGTCGTCGAGCGCGAGCTGGGCAAGGAGGGCAAGTCCCGGCACGACCTCGGCCGTGAGGCCTTCGTCGAGCGTGTCTGGCAGTGGAAGGCCGAGTCCGGCGGGCAGATCAGCGGGCAGATGAGGCGCCTGGGCGACGGCGTCGCCTGGTCGCGTGAGCGGTTCACCATGGACGAGGGCCTGTCCCAGGCCGTCCAGACCATCTTCAAGCGCCTGTACGACGACGAGCTGATCTACCGCGCCGAGCGCATCATCAACTGGTGCCCGCGCTGTCTGACCGCCATCTCGGACATCGAGGTCGAGTACCAGGACGACGACGGCGAGCTCGTCTCCATGCGCTACGGCGACGGGGAGGACTCCATCGTCGTCGCCACCACCCGTGCCGAGACGATGCTCGGCGACACCGCCGTCGCCGTCCACCCGGACGACGAGCGGTACAAGCACCTCGTCGGCAAGCTCATCAGGCTCCCGCTGACCGACCGCTCCATCCCGGTCGTCGCCGACACCCACGTCGACCCCGAGTTCGGCACCGGCGCGGTCAAGGTCACCCCGGCCCACGACCCGAACGACTTCGAGATCGGCCAGCGGCACGAGCTGCCGTCCCTCACCGTGATGGACGAGCACGCCGTCATCACCGTCCACGGCCCCTTCCAGGGCATGGACCGTCTGGAGGCCCGCTCGGCGATCGTCGCCGCGCTGCGCGCCGAGGGCCGGATCGTCGCCGAGAAGCGGCCGTACGTCCACTCCGTCGGCCACTGCTCGCGCTGCAAGACCACCATCGAGCCGCGCCTGTCGATGCAGTGGTGGGTCAAGGTCGGCCCGCTGGCGAAGGCCGCCGGCGACGCCGTCCGCGAGGGCAAGGTCAAGATCCATCCGCAGGAGATGGAGAAGCGGTACTTCGACTGGGTCGACAACCTCCACGACTGGTGCATCTCGCGCCAGCTGTGGTGGGGCCACCGGATCCCGGTCTGGTACGGCCCGAACGGCGAGGTCGTCTGCGTCGGTCCCGACGACGAGGCGCCCACCGGCGAGGGCTGGCACCAGGACACCGACGTCCTCGACACCTGGTTCTCCTCCGGCCTGTGGCCGTTCTCCACGCTCGGCTGGCCCGAACGGACCGAGTCGCTCGCGAAGTTCTACCCGAACTCCGTCCTGGTCACCGGCTACGACATCCTCTTCTTCTGGGTCGCCCGGATGATGATGTTCGGCCTGTACGCGATGGACGGCACCCCGCCGTTCCACACCATCGCCCTGCACGGCATGGTCCGCGACCAGTTCGGCAAGAAGATGTCGAAGTCCTTCGGCAACGCGGTCAACCCGCTGGACTGGATGGACAAGTACGGCAGCGACGCGCTCAGGTTCACCCTGGCCCGCGGCGCGAACCCCGGTGTCGACGTCCCGATCGGCGAGGACTGGGTCCAGGGCTCCCGCAACTTCGCCAACAAGATCTGGAACGCCACCCGCTTCGCGCTGATGAACGGCGCGACGGTGGAGGGCCCGCTGCCGGACGCGTCGAAGATGTCGGCGACCGACCGCTGGATCCTCTCCCGCCTGAACTCGGTCGTCGCCGAGGTCGACGCCTACTACGACGACTTCCAGTTCGCCAAGCTGTCGGACGCCCTCTTCCACTTCGCGTGGGACGAGGTCTTCGACTGGTACGTCGAGCTGTCCAAGACCGTCTTCCAGGCGGGCGGCGAGCCGGCCGAGGTCAGCAAGCGGGTCCTGGGCGAGGTCCTGGACGTCACCCTCAAGCTGCTGCACCCGGTGGTCCCGTTCGTCACCGAGACCCTGTGGACGACCCTCACCGGCGGCGAGTCGGTCGTCATCGCCGACTGGCCCAAGGACAGCGGCTTCCGTGACGCCGACGCCGAGCGGGAGATCGAGTCCCTCCAGTCGGTCATCACCGAGGTCCGCCGCTTCCGCGCCGACCAGGGCCTCCAGCCCGGCCAGCGGGTCCCGGCCCGGCTGACCCTCGACGGCACGGCGCTCGCCCCGCACGAGGCGGCCATCCGCAGCCTGCTCCGCCTCCAGCCGGAGGGCGACTCCTTCACCGCCACGGCCACCCTGCCGGTCGCCGGCGCCGAGGTCGCGCTGGACCTCTCCGGCACGATCGACGTGGCGGCGGAGCGCAAGCGGCTGGCCAAGGACCTGGCCGCCGCGGAGAAGGAGAAGGCGCAGGCCACGGCCAAGCTCGGCAACGAGGCCTTCCTGGCGAAGGCGCCGGAGAACGTGGTGGACAAGATCCGCACGCGGCTGGCCAAGGCCGACGAGGACATCGCCCGCATCCAGTCCCAGCTGGACCGGCTGCCCCAGGCGTAGCGGTCCGTACGGCCACGAAGGCCCCCGGTGCCGCGCAGGCGCCGGGGGCCTTCGTCCCTCTCTGTCACCCCCCGCTCGTAGACTGGCCCCGTGAGCGAAAACCCCGGCACCGACGACCAGCCCGACCCCCTCGACCGCTTCGACGACCTCATCGACGCCGAGACCACCCGTGACCCCGATCTCGCGGTGATCGAGGCCGGCAGCCGCACCCTGCGCACCCAGGGCGGCCCGCCGCAGGCCGACGTCCCCACGCGACCCGAGGACCCGGAGGTCGACAAGGCCCTGCGCGAGGTCGAGACGGAGCTGGCCACCCGCTGGGGCGAGACCAAGCTGGAGCCCTCGGTCGGCCGGATCGCCGCGCTGATGGACGTGCTGGGCGAGCCGCAGCGGTCGTACCCCTCCATCCACATCACGGGGACCAACGGCAAGACCTCCACCGCCCGCATGATCGAGGCCCTGCTCGGCGCCTTCGAGCTGCGCACCGGCCGCTACACCAGCCCGCACGTGCAGTCGATCACCGAGCGGATCAGCCTGGACGGCGCCCCGGTCTCCGCCGAGCGCTTCATCGAGACGTACCAGGACATCAAGCCGTACGTGGAGATGGTGGACGGCCGGCAGGAGTTCCGGCTGTCCTTCTTCGAGGTGCTCACCGGCATGGCGTACGCCGCCTTCGCCGACGCCCCGGTGGACGTGGCGGTCGTCGAGGTCGGCATGGGCGGCTCCTGGGACGCCACCAACGTGATCGACGCGGACGTCGCGGTGATCACCCCCATCGACCTGGACCACACCGACCGCCTCGGCGGGACCACCGGTGAGATCGCCGCCGAGAAGGGCGGCATCATCAAGCAGGACGCGACCGTCATCCTGGCCCAGCAGCCGGTGGACGCGGCGCAGGTGCTGCTGAAGAAGGCCGTCGAGGTCAACGCCACCGTGGCCCGCGAGGGCCTGGAGTTCGGCGTGGTGGCCCGGCAGGTCGCCGTCGGCGGGCAGCTGGTGACGCTGCGCGGCCTCGGCGGCGAGTACCCCGAGGTGTACCTCCCGCTGCACGGCGCCCACCAGGCGCACAACGCGGCCGTCGCGCTCGCCGCCGTCGAGGCGTTCTTCGGCGTCGGCGCACAGCGCCCGGAGCCGCTCGACACCGACACCGTGCGCAAGGCCTTCGCGGCCGTGTCCTCCCCGGGCCGGCTGGAGGTCGTACGGCGCTCACCCACCGTCGTCCTGGACGCGGCGCACAACCCGGCGGGCGCGCGGGTGACCGCGGAGGCGGTGCAGGAGGCCTTCGACTTCACCCGGCTGATCGGCGTGGTCGGCGCCAGCGGCGACAAGAACGTGCGCGGGCTGCTGGAGGCCTTCGAGCCGATCTTCGCGGAGATCGTCGTCACCCAGAACTCCAGCCACCGCGCCATGGACGCGGACGAGCTGGCCGCGATCGCCGTCGAGGTGTTCGGCGAGGAGCGGGTGCAGGTCGAGCCGCGGCTGCCGGACGCCCTGGAGGCCGCGATCACGCTGGCCGAGGAGGAGGGCGAGTTCGCGGGCGGCGGTGTGCTGGTCACCGGTTCCGTCATCACGGTCGGCGAGACCCGGCTGCTGCTCGGGAAGGGCTGAGGGATCCGACGTGCGTACGCTGTGCTCATCCACTCTCATCGGCGAGTTCTTCATCATCGGTTTCGCCGGGCTCGTCGCCATGAAGGACGACAGCCTGTCCGTCACCACGGTATGGCTGGTCAGCGGGATCGCCATGCTGCTGTGCCTGCTGCTGTGCGGCATGGTCACCCGGCGCGGCGGGGTGGCCCTCGGCTGGGCCCTCCAGATCGCCCTGGTCGCCTCCGGTGTCTACGTGCCGACCATGTACTTCATGGGCGTGGTGTTCGGGGCGCTGTGGTGGGCCTCGGTGCACTACGGCAGAAAGGTGGACGAAGCGAAGGCCCGCTTCGCTGCGCAGGCGGAGGCCGCCTCCTCTACACCTGACGCTGCGTGACCGGAGCCCCGACACGCCCTGTAACCTCGTGCCACCGCACACGTCAGTCAGAAGGAGTCCCCCCGTGAGCCAGCGCACCCTCGTCCTGCTCAAGCCCGACGCCGTCCGTCGCGGCCTGACCGGCGAGATCATCAGCCGTATCGAGCGCAAGGCCGGCTGGCAGATCACCGCGCTGGAGCTGCGCACCCTGGACCAGGACACGCTGGAGCAGCACTACGGCGAGCACAAGGGCAAGCCCTTCTACGAGCCGCTGGTCGCGTTCATGTCCTCCGGTCCGGTCGTCGCCCTGATCGTCGAGGGCGAGCGGGTCATCGAGGGCGTCCGCCAGCTGGCCGGCCCGACCGACCCGATCGCCGCCGCGCCCGGTTCGATCCGCGGGGACTTCGGTGTGATCGTCCGCGAGAACCTGATCCACGCTTCCGACTCCGAGGAGTCCGCCGAGCGCGAGGTGAAGATCTTCTTCCCCGGCCGCGCCTGAGCCGGTCGACGGCAGTGCAGGGAAAGGTCCGGGCGCGGTCCCGGACCTTTCTGCCACCCGAGCCCGGACCTTTCTGGCATAGTCCGGGCATTTGAGGGAACGAGCGCCCCCGAACGCCCGTCTCCAGAAGCGAGGTGAGCCGCCATCTGGTGACAATGGCCAGGACCCTCGCGCAGTGTTCGTGGAGGCGCGTTTACGATGGAAGCCTTCACGTCACAGCACCCGCCTCGCCGTCCTGACATGCCCTCAAAGCTCGGGAAGGCCAGATGAATCCGGATGGGGAACTCAATGTCGTTCATCGGCCGTGACATGGCTGTCGACCTCGGGACCGCCAACACGCTGGTGTACGTCAGGGGTCGCGGGATCGTGCTGAACGAGCCGTCCGTGGTCGCGATCAACACGAACACCGGTGGCATCCTCGCGGTCGGTGCCGAAGCCAAGAAGATGATCGGCCGGACGCCCGGCAACATCGTGGCCGTCCGCCCGCTGAAGGACGGCGTGATCGCCGACTTCGAGATCACCGAGCGGATGCTCCGCTACTTCATCCTGAAGATCCACAAGCGGCGGTATCTCGCCCGGCCGCGGGTCGTCGTCTGTGTGCCCTCGGGCATCACGGGCGTCGAGCGCCGCGCCGTGATCGAGGCGTCCACCCAGGCCGGCGCGCGCCAGGTGCACATCATCGAGGAGCCCATGGCCGCCGCCATCGGCTCCGGTCTGCCGGTCCACGAGGCCACCGGCAACATGGTGGTGGACATCGGCGGCGGCACCACGGAGGTCGCGGTCATCTCGCTCGGCGGCATCGTCACCGCCCAGTCCATCCGGGTCGCCGGTGACGAGCTGGACAACGCGATCATCCAGTACATCAAGAAGGAGTACAGCCTTCTGCTGGGTGAGCGGACGGCCGAGCAGATCAAGATCACGATCGGTTCGGCGTACGAGCTGGACGCCGACGAGCACACCGAGGTCCGCGGCCGCGACCTGGTCTCCGGGCTGCCGAAGACCGTGGTGATCTCGGCCGCCGAGGTCCGCAAGGCGATCGAGGAGCCGGTCAACGCGATCGTGGACGCGGTCAAGACGACCCTCGACAAGTGCCCGCCGGAGCTGTCCGGCGACATCATGGACCGAGGAATCGTTCTGACCGGCGGCGGAGCCCTGCTGCGCGGACTCGACGAGCGGCTGCGCCGGGAGACCGGGATGCCGATCCACATCGCCGAGGACCCGCTGGACAGCGTCGCGCTCGGCTCCGGCAAGTGCGTCGAGGAGTTCGAGGCGCTCCAGCAGGTGTTGGACGCCGCCCCGCGCAGATGACGCAACTCTTCGATTCCGCCGTACGAGACGTTCTCCTCTCGTGCGGCGGATCGTTGATATAGAGGCATAAGCTCCCGAATGGGCCCCCTGGGTTTGCGTTTTTTTCGCAAGCGTCCGGGAGGGCTCCCGAATTCCTATCGAGGAAGGGCACGGCCGCCGCACGTGAGGGACACGAAAGAGAGCCGGCTGCTCCTGGTCCTGTTGGTCGCCATCGCGTTCGCGCTGATCACGGTGGACATCCGGGGAGGCCGGAACTCACCGGTCGAGGGTGCCCGGCAGGCCGCGGCCGCGGTGTTCGGCCCGGTGGAGAACGGAATGTCCTCGGCGGTCGACCCGGTGGGCAATGCCGTATCCGCCATCCGTGACTCCGGCCGCCGGCACACCCGGCTGGCCGCACTGGAGAAGGAGAACGCGGCTCTCAAGGCGAAACTCGGCAGCGACGACCGCAACCGCAGCCGGCTGAACCAGCTGGACAAGATGCTCAAGATCGCCGGCGAGGGCCAGTACGGCATCAAGGGCGCCCAGGTCATCGCCATAGGGTCGGCGCAGGGCTTCTCCTGGACCATCACCATCGACGCCGGCGCCAACGACGGCATCCGGCGGGACATGACGGTCCTCAACGGCGACGGCCTGGTCGGCCGGGTCACCACCGTCGGCCCGGACACCGCCACCGTGCTGCTCGCCAACGACCCCGACTTCACCGTGGGCACCCGGATGGAGAACAGCGACGAACTCGGCTTCGCCTCCGGCCAGGGCGACCGCCCGCTGCGGGTGCAGCTGCTCGACGCCAAGGCGGAGGTCAAGAAGGGCGACCGGCTGGTCACCTTCGGCTCGCAGGGCGACAAGCCGTTCGTGCCGGGCGTGCCGGTCGGCGTGGTCTCCCGGGTCGACCCCTCCAACGGCGGCCTCACCCGCACCGTCTACGTCACCCCGTACGTCGGCTTCACCAAGCTCGACATCGTCGGTGTGGTCGTGCAGGCGCCCAAGAAGGACCCGCGGGACGAGGTGCTGCCGGCCAAGCCCAAGCCGGTCCCGACGCCGACCGTCACCGTCACCGTCACTCCATCGGCCGACGCCAACCAGCAGCAGTAGGAGCTGAATCCCCATGCGTGTCAACCGGATCCTGCTCTCCTCCGCGCTGGTCGTCGTGGCCCTGGTGATCCAGGTGAGCGTGCTGGCCCGGCTGCATCTGCCGGGCGCCGTGCCCGACCTGCTGCTGCTCACCGTCCTCGGCCTGGCGATGGTGTACGGCCATGTCGGCGGTGCCCTCGTCGGCTTCGGCGCCGGTCTGCTCGCCGACCTGGCCCCGCCCGCCGACCACGCGGCCGGCCGCTACGCCCTGGTGCTCTGCGTGACCGGCTACTTCGCCGGGCTCATCAAGCCGGAGAGCGGCCGGCTGAAGTCGGCGACCGGCCCGATGGCCGTGGTGGTCGCCGCCGCGATCGGCTCCACCCTGCTGTACGCCGGGGTGGGCGCGCTGGTCGGCGACACCGCCGCCCGCCATGTCGGGCTGCCCGGCCTGCTGTTCTCGGCCGCCCTGTACGACCTGCTGCTGGCGCCGTTCGTGGTGCCCGGGGTGATGTGGCTGGCCCGCCGCAGCGACAACGACCCGCTGGCCGAGTCCGCGTCCACCGCGAAGGCGAGCGACATCTCCTCCGGCTTCCTGTCCTCCGGCACCGGCCTGCGCATCGGCAGCCAGCGCGGCGGCCTCGGCGCGCTGAAGGCCAAGGCGCGCACCCGCTCGGCCCGGGTCGGCCGGATCAAGGGGGTCAAGCGGCTGTGAACAGGGGCGAGTTCACCCGAACGGGTCAGCTTTCGCGGAACGCGGGCGCATCGGCCGGTCGTTCATCATTCGTACACGCAGTCGCCCGGGCGCACTGAGAGGGGGAGACAGCCGCAGTGACCAACATTCCCGAGACCGGTCGGACCCCACGGGTCCAGACCCGGCTCGTCGTGATCCAGATCCTCGTCCTGTCCCTCCTCGGCACGCTCGGCGGCCGCCTGTGGTACCTCCAGATCCGGGAGGGCGCGGAGTACCAGAAGGAGGCCTCCGGCAACCACGTCCAGCAGGTCGTCCAGCCCGCCGTGCGCGGCGACATCCTGGACGCCCGGGGCGTGCCCCTCGCGGACAACGAGACCCGGCTGGTCGTCTCCGCCTCCCGCACCGACCTGCTCAAGCAGCGGGACGGCGGCAAGGCGGTGCTGGCCAAGCTGGCCGGCGTGCTCGGCATGAAGCCCGAGGAGGTCAGGCAGAAGGTCCGGCTGTGCGACGCCAAGACCCCCCAGCCCTGCTGGAACGGCTCCCCGTACCAGCCGATCCCGATCACCGACAAGGCCACCCCCAAGCAGGCCTTGCAGATCCGTGAGCGCTCCGAGGACTTCCCCGGCATCACCGCCGAGCCCGAGGCCGTGCGCCGCTACCCGGCCCCCGGCAAGGCCAACAGCGCCCAGGTCCTCGGCTACCTCTCGCCGGTCACCGACGACGAGATCCAGAAGGCGAAGAACACCGACTCGCCGTATCTGCGCTCCGACATGGTGGGCCGCTCCGGCCTGGAGCGGGAGTACGACAAGGAGCTGCGCGGCAAGGCCGGCGTCACCCGCTACGAGGTGGACAACCTCGGCCGGGTCATCGGCAAGGCCAAGTCGGACGCCGCCGAGGCCGGTTCCAACCTCGTCACCAGCATCGACTCCCGGGTGCAGCGCGTCGCGGAGTACGAGCTGGACAAGGCGATGAAGGCCGCCCGCGAACAGTTCGACAAGATCACCGGCGAGAACTACAAGGCCGACTCGGGCGCCGTGGTGGTGATGGAGGCCAAGACCGGCCGGATCGTCGCGATGGCCTCCGCGCCGACCTACGACCCGAACGTCTGGGTGGGCGGCATCTCCGCCAAGGACTACAAGGCCCTCACCGGCAAGGACTCCGACTACCCGCTGCTGAACCGGGCCATACAGGGTCAGGCCGCACCCGGCTCGACCTTCAAGGTGGTCTCCACGGCCGCCGCGGTCAACGCCGGCTACCCCTTCGACGGCGGCTACCCGTGCACCAGCTCGTACTCCGTCGGCGGCCAGGTCTTCAAGAACTTCGAGGGCGAGAACTTCGGCGACATCTCCCTCGGCCGCGCCCTGGAGGTCTCCTGCGACACCGTCTTCTACGGCCTGGCCGACAAGGAGTGGAAGCGGGACGGCGGGATCAACCCCAAGAAGGGCCAGCCGAAGGACTACTTCTTCAGGACGGCCCACCAGTTCGGCCTCGGCAAGGAGACCGGCATCGACCTGCCCAACGAGGTCACCGGCCGGGTCCCCGACCGCCAGTGGAAGCTGAACTACTGGAAGGCCAACAAGGACGCCTGGTGCAAGTCCGGCAAGAAGGACGGCAGCTACGTCGAGAAGATCGCCTACGAGAACTGCCTCGAGGGCAACAAGATGCGCGAGGGTGACGAGATCAACTACTCCATCGGCCAGGGCGACACCCTCGTCACGCCGATCCAGGAGGCCGTGATCTACGGCGCCGTCGCCAACGGTGGCACCATGTACCGGCCGACCATCGGCAAGGCCGTCATCAGCGCCGACGGCAAGACCGTCACCCCGATCAAGCCGAAGGTCAACGGCAGGCTGCCGGTCAGCCAGGCCACCCTCAAGGGCATGGACGACGCCTTCGCGGGCGTCATCACCCGCGGTACCGCCGCCTGGAAGTTCAACGGCTGGCCGCAGGACAAGATCCCGCTGCACGGCAAGACGGGTACCGCGGAGGTCTACGGCAAGCAGACCACGGGCTGGCTGGCCACGTACTCCAAGGACTACTCGGTGATCATGACGATCTCCCAGGCCGGTACCGGTTCCGGTTCCGCCGGTGAGGCCGTGCGCAACATCTACAGCGCGCTCTACGGCGTCCAGGGCGACGGCTCCATCGACAAGAAGAAGGCGCTGCTGCCTCAGCCGCAGAAGGGCCTGCCGAAGGTCCGCCCCGACGGCACCATCGCCGCCCCGAAGGTCACCGGCGACCCGGGCAAGGACGCCGAGGCCTCCCAGCAGGACAACCCCAGCAACAACAGCGACCAGCAGCCCGCCACCAGCCCCTCGCCCACCACGGGCAACCGCAACACCCGCAGAAGGCCCCGCGGGAACCGCGGGCGGGGCAGCCGGAGGATGCCCTCATGACCGGCGCGAACACCTTCTCCGTCTCCGGGTACGGCCCCGAGCGGGCCGGCTGGACCAGGATCTTCGCCCGCGACTCCCTGGCCCGGCGGCTCGACTGGCCGATCATGCTGGCCGCCCTCGGGCTGTCCCTGCTGGGCTCGCTGCTGGTCTACTCGGCCACCCGCAACCGCACCGAGATCAACCAGGGCGACCCCTACTTCTTCCTGGTCCGCCATCTGATGAACCTCGGCATCGGACTGGCCCTGATGATCGTCACGATCTGGCTGGGCCACCGCGCCCTGCGCAACGCCGTGCCGGTCCTCTACGGCCTGTCCGTGCTGCTGGCCCTGGTGGTCCTCACCCCGCTGGGCGCCACGATCAACGGCCAGCGCAACTGGATCGTGATCGGCGGCTTCTCCATCCAGCCGGCCGAGTTCCTCAAGATCGCGATCATCCTGGGCATGGCGATGCTGCTGGCCACCCGGGTGGACGCGGGAGACAAGCCGTACCCGGACCACCGGACCGTGGCGCAGGCCCTGGGGCTGGCGGCCGTCCCGTGTCTGATCCTGCTGCTCATGCCCGACCTCGGCTCGGTGCTCGCGATGGTGGCGATCATCCTGGGCGTGCTGCTCGCCTCGGGTTCCTCCAACCGCTGGGTCTTCGGACTGCTCCTGACGGGGGTGATCGGCTGCATCGCCATCTGGCAGCTGCACATCCTGGACGAGTACCAGATCAACCGCTTCGCGGCCTTCGCCAACCCGGACCTGGACCCCTCGGGCGTCGGCTACAACACCAACCAGGCCCGGATCGCGATCGGCTCGGGCGGTCTGACCGGGGCCGGGCTCTTCCACGGCTCGCAGACCACCGGCCAGTTCGTGCCCGAGCAGCAGACGGACTTCGTCTTCACGGTCGCGGGGGAGGAGCTGGGCTTCCTCGGCGCCGGCTTCATCATCTTCCTGATCGGCGTGATCCTGTGGCGCGCCTGCCGGATCGCCCGCGACTCCACCGAGCTGTACGGCACCACGGTGGCGGCCGGGATCGTCGCCTGGTTCGCCTTCCAGTCCTTCGAGAACATCGGCATGACCCTCGGCATCATGCCGGTCACCGGTCTGCCGCTGCCGTTCGTGTCGTACGGCGGATCATCGATGTTCGCCGTGTGGATAGCGATCGGCCTGCTCCAGTCGATCAAGGTGCAGCGGCCGCTGTCGGCCTGAGCGGGTGCACCGGGTGAAGGGCGGCAGGTTTCCGCCCTTCATCCGGAACGACCTCTGCCGCACCCGTCCGGGGGCCACTAGATTCGATCCATGGCGGATACGAAACGCGAGATCGAGCGCAAGTACGAATCCGACGACAGCGGGCTGCCCGATCTGACCGGGGCGGGCGGGGTGGCGGCCGTCCTCGACAAGGGCCTGGTCGAGCTGGACGCCGTGTACTACGACACGATCGACGAGCGCCTGGCCGCCGACTCCCTCACCCTGCGCCGTCGTACCGGGGGCGGGGACGCCGGCTGGCATCTGAAGTTCCCGGTGGCTCCCGGCGTCCGTGACGAGCTGCGGGCGCCGCTGTCCGACACCGTCCCCGAGGAGCTGGCCGCCCTGGTCCGCTCCCGGGTCCGGGACGCCGAGCTGGTCCCGCTGGTCCGGTTGCGCTCCGCCCGCGATGTGCGCCACCTGGTCGACGCCGACGGCGGCCTGCTGGCCGAGGCGAGCGTGGACACGGTGACCGCCGAACGGCTCACCGGGGCGCGGGGCGCCGCCCAGTGGACCGAGATCGAGGTCGAGCTGGCCGACGGCGGTGATCCCGCCTTTCTCGACACGGTGGAGAAGCGGCTGCGCAAGGCGGGCGTCCGGCCGTCGAGGTCGGCCTCGAAGCTGGCGCGGGCGCTGGAGCAGACCTCCACCACCGCCGGGCCGGGCCCCCGCCCGGACCCGGTGACCGCCGGCGACCATGTCCTCGCCTACCTCCGCGCCCAGCGGGACGCACTGGTGGCGCTCGACCCGGCGGTGCGCCGGGACATCCCGGACGCCGTGCACCGGATGCGGGTCGCCACCCGCCGGGCCCGCAGCACCCTGCGCAGCTTCCGCACGGTCCTCGACCGCACGGTCACCGACCCGCTCGGCACCGAGCTGAAGTGGCTCGCGGGCGAGCTGGGCGTCGACCGCGACCAGGAGGTGCTGGCCGAGCGGCTGACCACCGCCCTGGACGCGCTCCCGCCCGCCCTGGCCGTCGGCCCCGTCCGGGCACGCCTCACCGGCTGGGCCGAGGCCCGGCGACGCGGCGCCCACGCGCATCTGACCGGCGTCCTCGACTCCCGCCGCTACCTCACCCTGCTGGACACCCTGGACGCGCTCCTCGCCGACCCTCCGCTGCGCAAGGACGCCGGCCGGAAACCGGAGAAGGTGCTCGGGAAGGCCGTACACAAGGATCTGGGGAAGCTGACCGCGCTGGTCAAAGAGGCTCTGGAGCTGCCGCCCGGCCAGGACCGCGACCTCGCCCTGCACGAGGCCCGCAAGAAGGCCAAGCGCACCCGGTACGCGGCCGAGGCGGCCACCGCGGCACTCGGCGCCCCCGCCCGCGCCCTCACCCGGTCCATGAAGTCGCTCACCACGCTCCTCGGCGACCACCAGGACAGCGTCATGGCCCGCAGGACCCTGCTGGAGCTGGCCGCGGTGGCGCACGCGGCGGGGGAGAACCCGTTCACCTACGGGGTGCTGTACGGCAGGGAGGAGGCCCGGGCGGCGGCCGCGGAGGCCGAGCTGCCCCGGCGGTGGGAGGAGATCGGCGCGGGGGCGGCGGACCGAGCGTACGGGGGGAGCCGCCGGGCGGGTTAGGCTTGATGGTCCCCCCTGTCAGCTCACGAAGGTTCGCGAGATGCCTGCCGAAGCCGCCGAGTCGGTGTTCCCGCAGCTCGAAGCTCTGCTCCCGCACGTGCAGAAGCCGATCCAGTACGTCGGCGGAGAGCTCAACTCCACGGTCAAGCCGTGGGAGTCCTGCGATGTCCGCTGGGCACTCATGTACCCGGACGCATACGAGGTCGGCCTGCCCAACCAGGGCGTCATGATTCTCTACGAGGTCCTCAACGAGCAGCAGGGGGTCCTGGCCGAGCGCACCTACAGCGTCTGGCCGGACCTGGAGGCGCTGATGCGGGAACACGGTGTCCCGCAGTTCACCGTCGACAGCCACCGCCCGGTGAAGGCCTTCGACGTGTTCGGCCTCAGCTTCTCCACGGAGCTGGGCTACACGAACATGCTCACCGCCCTGGACCTGGCCGGCATCCCCCTGGAGTCCAAGGACCGCACGATCGACGACCCGATCGTGCTGGCCGGCGGACATGCCGCGTTCAACCCGGAGCCGATCGCCGACTTCATCGACGCGGCGGTCATCGGCGACGGCGAGCAGGCCGTGCTGGACATGACCCGGATCATCCGGGAGTGGAAGGCGGAGGGCCGCCCCGGCGGCCGCGAGGAGGTCCTGCTGCGGCTGGCGAAGACCGGCGGGGTGTACATCCCGGCGTTCTACGACGTCGAGTACCTCCCCGACGGCCGTATCGCCCGCGTGGTTCCCAACCGCTCCGGTGTCCCGTGGCGCGTCTCCAAGCACACGGTCATGGACCTGGACGAGTGGCCGTACCCCAAGCAGCCGCTGGTGCCGCTGGCCGAGACGGTGCACGAGCGCATGTCGGTGGAGATCTTCCGCGGCTGCACCCGCGGCTGCCGCTTCTGCCAGGCCGGCATGATCACCCGCCCGGTGCGCGAGCGCTCGATCACCGGTATCGGCGAGATGGTCGAGAAGGGTCTGAAGGCGACCGGCTTCGAGGAGGTCGGCCTGCTCTCCCTCTCCTCCGCGGACCACTCGGAGATCGGTGACATCGCCAAGGGGCTGGCGGACCGCTACGAGGAAGACAAGATCGGCCTCTCGCTGCCCTCCACCCGCGTCGACGCCTTCAACATCGACCTGGCCAACGAGCTGACCCGCAACGGCCGCCGCTCCGGTCTGACCTTCGCCCCCGAAGGCGGCTCGGAACGCATCCGCAAGGTCATCAACAAGATGGTCTCGGAAGAGGACCTGATCCGGACCGTGGCCACCGCCTACGGCAACGGCTGGCGCCAGGTGAAGCTGTACTTCATGTGCGGCCTGCCCACGGAGACCGACGAGGACGTCCTCCAGATCGCCGACATGGCGACCCGCGTCATCCAGAAGGGCCGCGAGGTGTCGCGGTCCAACGACATCCGCTGCACGGTCTCGATCGGCGGGTTCGTCCCGAAGCCGCACACCCCCTTCCAGTGGGCGCCGCAGCTCTCCGCCGAGGAGACGGACGCGCGCCTGGAGAAGCTCCGCGACAAGATCCGCGGCGACAAGAAGTACGGCCGTTCGATCGGCTTCCGCTACCACGACGGCAAGCCGGGCATCGTGGAGGGGCTGCTGTCCCGTGGCGACCGCCGGATCGGCGCCGTCATCCGCGCGGTCTACGACGACGGCGGCCGCTTCGACGGCTGGCGCGAGCACTTCTCCTACGACCGCTGGATGAGCTGCGCCGACAAGGCGCTCGCCCCCTTCGGCGTGGACGTCGACTGGTACACCACCCGCGAGCGCGGCTACGAGGAGGTCCTGCCCTGGGACCACCTCGACTCCGGCCTGGACAAGGACTGGCTCTGGGAGGACTGGCAGGACGCCCTCGACGAGACCGAGGTCGAGGACTGCCGCTGGACGCCCTGCTTCGACTGCGGCGTCTGCCCCCAGATGGACACCCACATCCAGATCGGCCCGACCGGCAAGAAGCTGCTTCCTCTGACGGTCAAGAACGCAGGTCCGGCGCCCGCTTCGAGCGGTCACACGCACTGACGCGCCTGAGCTGACCGCCCCGCCACGCCAACGTGCCGGGGCGGTCGTTGCTTTCCGGAGGGCCGGCGGCCACCGTGAACGGGTGATTCTTGTTCCCGGCTGGCTGTGGCAGCGGGGGCCGGTGGCCCGGGGTGTGGGCGCCGGCCTCGCCGTCGGCGCCTTCTCCGCGGCCTTCGTGCTCCTCGAGGCGCAGGCGTGGCTGGGCGCCGCGGCGGCCTTCGTGGTGCTGAGCCTGTTCTACGGCATCCGCGCGGCACGCCGCATGGCCAGGATCTGGCCCGAGGCCAAGGGCATGAGCCGCGCCGACCGCGCGGCCGTGGTGAGCGCCACCCGGAGCGGCGAGGCCGTCGCGGACCCCCGGCTGGCGCCCGCGGTCGTCGCGTACGCCGGTGCCCTGCGCCGGAGCGCCGAGAACGACCGGCTGGGCCACCGGATCGTTCTCCTCGTCACCGTGCTCGCGGTCGTCCTCGCCGTGTACGACACCCTGCGCAGCACCCCCGGCGAGATGATCGCCTCCTGGCTGGTGGTCGCGCTCCTCCTCGCCGACCTCGTGTGGTGGCCCCGCCGCCGGGCCGCCCTGCTGTCCCGGGCCGACCGCGCGGCGGCAACGGCGCGGGCCATGCCGGACGCGGGCTGAGCGGACGGCCATGGCCCGGGCGTCGCCACCGGGCGGCCGCGTCGCGGATAAAGTCGGATTTCATGGCTGGTCGTGGGGGTGCGGCCAGAAGGTGCCGGCGGTGTTCGGGGGAGGGCCTGAAGCGGATGAGCCGACAGGCGGGGGCGTATCAGCGGCAGGTGGCGCAGGGATACCGGGAGTACCGGCAGAGCCAGGCGCGACGGCGTACCGAGGAGCTGGAACAGCAGGTCGCCGCTCTGCGGGAGCTGCTCGTGTCGGGGTGCCGGGCACCCGCCTTCCGGGCCTCCTCCCTGCTGCGGCCCGAGGAGGTCCCGCCCTTCGACCCGGGGCCGCTCGCCCGGCCGGTGCGGATGCCGGACCCGGAGCAGTACCGGGCGCAGGGCGGCTGGACCGCCGGCCGGCGGGCCCAGGCGGAGGCCGAGGCGCGGGCCCGCTTCGAACGCGACTGGCAGGCCGCCCAGGCCACCGAGGCACAGCGGCAACGGCAGCTCGCGGCCGTACAGCAGGAGCACGAGCGGCGGGTGGCGGAGCAGCTGGCGGAGACCCGGCGGCACAACGCCTCCGTCCGCGAGCTGACCGAGGGGGCGGCCCGGGGCGACGCCCGTGCGGTGGCCGGGTATTTCACGGCCGCCCTGCACGCCGCGCCGCCCTGGCCCGAGGGCTTTCCCCGGCAGGCCGCGCTGGCCTTCGACCCGGGGGCAGGACAGCTGGTCGTGGACTGGGAGCTGCCCGGATATGCCGTGGTCCCGGCGGCCAAGTCCGTGCGCTACATAGCCGGCCAGGACCTGGAGAAGGAGACGGCCCGGCCCGTCACCCAGCGCCGTGCGCTCTACCGCGAGGTGCTGGCCCAGTCCCTGCTGCTGGTCCTGCACCAGCTGTATGCGGCGGACGAGCACGGCGTCCTTCGGTCGATCGCCCTGAACGGCTTCGTGGACGCACCCGATCCGGCCACCGGCCGCCCGGCCCGTATCGTCCTGGCGACCGTCCTGGCTCCCCGGGACGGCTTCACGGGACTGCACCTCGCCCAGGTCGACCCGCTCAGCTGCTTCACCGACGCCCTGCACGGGCAGCTCGCGGCCCGGCCCGACCAGCTCACCCCGGTCCGCCCGCACCGCAGGCCCGACGAGGTCGGCGAGCCCGGCCCCGGCCCCGGCAGCACCGGTCCCGCGCCCGACGGCGAGCCGGACCTGTACGCCATGGACCCGATCGAGTTCGAGGAGCTGGTCGCCGAGCTGTTCCGGGCCATGGGCATGCGGGCGGTCACCACCCAGCGCTCGAACGACGGCGGAGTGGACGTCGACGCCACGGACCCCACGCCGATCCGGGGCGGCAAGATCGTGGTCCAGGTGAAGCGGTACCGCAACACGGTGCCGCCGACGGCGGTGCGCGATCTGTACGGCACGGTCCAGGACGTCGGCGCCAACAAGGGGGTGCTGGTCACCACCTCGGGGTTCGGCCCGGGCTCGTACACCTTCGCCCGGGGCAAGCCGCTGGAGCTGGTCTCCGGCGGCGAACTCGTCGACCTGCTGCACCGGCACGGGCTGCGCGGCCGGCTGGGGGAGCGGGGACACCGGCGGCCGGCTTCGCGCGAGGAGCGCCCCGGGGCCGCCGCGGACCACAACGTGCTCGGCATGACCTGGTCCGGCGCCGTCGCCCTGGACGTCTGCGCGCTCGTCTGCCGCGGCAACCGGGTCCTCGGCGACGACCACTTCGTCTTCTACAACAACCCGCGGACCCCCGACGGTTCGGTCCGTGCGGTGCCGGCGACGGCGCCGGACCGGGCGGCGCTGCACGTGGCGTTCGACGCGCTGCCCGCGGCGGCCGACCGGCTGGTCTTGGTGGCCGCCGTGGACCCCGAGACCAACCCGTCGGCCGATCTGTCCGGCTTCACCGACGCCTGCATCCGGCTGCTGGACCCGGCCCTGACCGAGCTGGGCCGGCTGGAGGTGTCCGACGGCCGCGCCGGGGAGACGGCGCTGGTGCTCGGCTCCTTCCGGCGCCGGGCGGGCGGCGACTGGGACTTCGTGCTCGGCGGCAAGGGCTACCGGGCGGGGCTGGCGGAGCTGCTGGGCGACCACGGCGTCGAGGTGGAGTGAGACCGGGGCACGGAACACGGCACGCAAGCGGTGAGCAGCGCCGGGGCGCGCGGCGGACCCTGTTCGGCGAGCCCCGCCCGGCGGCCGCGGTGGACCGGCGGGAACTCCGCGGCGGCGGAGCGCGTACTCTAGAGCAAAGGGCCGGGAGCGACATGTCCCCGCCGACGCGGGACTGACCCGGGCGACACCGGGCAGGCGCCGGCCCCGACGTGCTCCCCGCGCACGCGGGGGTGGCGCACGGACCGCGGACACAAGGAGAAGTTCCCCTGGGCAAGCGACAGCCCGAAGGCCCGCCGCCCGCACCCGCGGTGCAGCGCATCCGACTGCGCTACACCAAGCGCGGCCGCCTGAGGTTCACCAGCCACCGAGACTTCCAGCGCGCCTTCGAGCGGGCGCTGCGTCGCGCCGAGGTGCCCATGGCGTACTCGGCCGGGTTCACGCCGCACCCGAAGGTGTCCTACGCCAATGCCGCACCCACCGGCACGGGCAGTGAGGCGGAGTACCTGGAGATCGCGCTCACCGAGACGCGTGACCCGGAGACGCTGCGCGTCCTCCTCGACGAGTCGATGCCCGCCGGGCTCGACGTGATCGAGGCGGTCGAGGCGCACACCTCGGGCCTCGCCGACCGGCTGACCGCCTCCGTCTGGGAGCTGCGGCTGGACGGCGTCGACCCGGCCGGCGCCCGGCACGCGGTCGAGGCCTTCACCAAGGCCGAGACCGTCGAGGTCCAGCGCCGTACCAAGAACGGTCTGCGCACCTTCGACGCCCGCCCGGCCGTGGTGAGCCTGGAAGCAACAGAAACGCACGGTTCACCGGCTGATAGGCCGACCGACCAGCCCTGTGCGATACTGCGGCTGGTTGTTCGGCACGTGACGCCTGCCGTACGACCCGACGACGTCCTGTCCGGTCTCCGCGCCGTGGCCGACCTGGCGCCGCCGGTCCCCGCAGCGGTGACCAGGCTGGCGCAGGGGCTGCTCGATGAAGAGACCGGCACGGTGACCGACCCGCTCGCGCCCGACCGCGAGGCAGCCGGGGCCCTGACGGCCCAGCCCGCCGCCGCGACGGCGCCGATGCCGGAAGGTTCCGCGTAGGGACGGATGTCGTAGCGCCGCCCTGGTACTCGGGAGCCACCTGGGTCGGGCAGCGCACCGACCAGAAGACTTTCGCCAGGCCGTACCGACAAGGCGTACGGAACCGGCGAGACAGGACACAGAGTGCTCCCGTGCGGCGCCCGCGCCCCGGACGGCGGCCATCGCGCATCGCGCGGGCCGCGGACGTCAACGGCGGACGGCCTTCACCGGCCGACGCCGGACCAGGCGCGGCGCCCGGGAGCCTGACGGGAGAAACGCCCGCATGCTCGAGCCGACCGAACCCACTGAGGGTTCCGAACTGAACACTCCGAGCGACACCCTGCCGCCGCGCAGGCGTCGCCGTGCCGCCTCCCGCCCGGCGGGCCCGCCCGCCGGCGCGGCCGAGGCGGCCGCCCCGGAGGTCACCCTCCCGGCCATACCGGCCGCGGACACCGAGGAGATCGCCGAGGCCGACGAGACCGCCGCGGCAGCCCCTGCCGCCGAGGCCGCGCCCGCCGCCCCGCCGCGTCGCCGGGCCACGCGCCGTGCGTCGGCGCCCGCCGGTGCGCCGGTGGCCGCGGAGGCCGCCGCCGAGACGGTCGTACCGGCCGCGTCCGCCGAGGCGACGCAGCCCGCCGCCGTCGCCGAGGGCGGCGAGGTCGTCGTGGGCGAGGACGCCGCACCGCGCCGCACCCGGCGCCGCGCCACCCGCACCGTCACCGCCCCGACCGCTGCCGCTGCTGAGCCCGAGGTGGCTGAGCAGGAGGCTGCCGCTGTCGAGGAGGAGGCCGCGCCTGCCGCCCGGCCGCGTCGTCGGGCCGCGCGTCGTGCCTCCGCTCCCGCCGGTGCGCCGGTGGCTGCCGAGGAGGCCGCCGAGACCGTCGTGCCGGCTGCTGCCGCTGCTGAGCCCGAGGTGGCTGAGCAGGAGGCTGCCGCCGTCGAGGAGGAGGCCGCGCCTGCCGCCCGGCCGCGTCGCCGCGCCAGCCGCCGTGCCTCCGCCCCCGCCGGTGCGCCGAAGGCCGCCGAGCCCGCCGCCGAGGAGGCCCCGGCCGCCGCTGCCGCCGCGCAGGAGCCGGTCGAGGAGCCCGCGGCTCCCGCCGTCGCCGCCGCTGCCGAGGAGGCCGCTCCGCGCCGTACCCGGCGCCGGGCCACCCGACGCGTGTCCGCGCCCGAGGGCGCTCCCGCCGCCGAGGCCGAGGCCGAGGAGGAGAAGCCCGTCGCCGAGGCCGGCACGCAGACCCCGGAGGTCCCCGTCACCACGCCCACCACCGAGCCCGCCACGGCCACCCGGCCGGCCCCGGCCGCCGAGCCCGCGCAGCCCGCCGCCGAGGCCGCCGCCCCGCGCCGCGCCCGCCGCCGGGCCGTACGCCCCGCGTTCGGCTTCTCCGAGCCCGCCAAGTCCGCGTCCGCGGCCGACGAGGGCGAGGGCCCGCGCCGGCCCGCCCGCCCCGCCGTCGCCGTGTTCCGGGCGCCGGTGTTCGCCGAGCCCCGGTTCCAGACCCCGGAGCGGGCCGCCGTCGAGGCCGCCGCGGAGGCCGCCGAGGTGGAGGAGCCCGAGGAGACCGAGGAGTACTCGGAGCAGCGCGTGGAGGAACGCCTGGAGGCCGGCTCGCGCCGTCGCCGTCGCCGCCGGGGCGCCGCCCAGGCCGAGGAGACGCAGGCCGCCCCGGCCGAGGAGCCGGTGCAGGCGGAGGAGTCCGCCGAGGAGCCGGCCGAGGCCGAGGACCTGGCCGACGGCGAGGACTCCGAGGAGGCCGAGGGCTTCGAGGAGTCCGGGTCCCGCCGCCGGCGCCGCCGGGGCGGCCGTCGCCGCCGCCGCGGTGACCTCGCCGAGGGCGAGGGCGCGGAGGCCGAGGAACTCGCCGTCGAGCAGGCCGAGCAGGACGCCGAGGACACCGCCGAGCAGGAGGAAGAGGACGCCGAGGAGGCCCTCGGCGAGGCCGGGTCCGGCAGCGCCAGCAGCCGTCGTCGCCGTCGGCGCCGTCGCCGGGCCGGTGACACCTCCGTCGACACCGAGCCCGGTGAGGGCGACCCGGAGCGTACGGTCGTCAAGGTCCGCGAGCCGCGCAAGCCCGCCGAGCCGTCCGACGAGGTGCAGTCCATCAAGGGCTCGACCCGTCTGGAGGCCAAGAAGCAGCGCCGCCGCGAAGGCCGTGAGCAGGGCCGCCGACGCGTTCCGATCATCACCGAGGCCGAGTTCCTGGCCCGCCGCGAGGCCGTCGAGCGGGTGATGGTGGTACGCCAGTACGGCGACCGCACCCAGATCGGCGTCCTGGAGGACGGGGTGCTCGTCGAGCACTACGTCAACAAGGAGCAGTCGACCTCGTACGTCGGCAACGTGTACCTGGGCAAGGTCCAGAACGTGCTGCCGTCGATGGAGGCCGCCTTCATCGACATCGGCAAGGGCCGCAACGCCGTCCTGTACGCCGGCGAGGTCAACTTCGAGGCGCTCGGCATGGCCAACGGCCCGCGCCGCATCGAGGCCGCTCTGAAGTCCGGCCAGTCGGTCCTCGTGCAGGTGACCAAGGACCCCATCGGCCACAAGGGCGCCCGTCTGACCAGCCAGGTCTCCCTGCCGGGCCGCTACCTCGTGTACGTGCCCGAGGGCTCCATGACCGGCATCAGCCGCAAGCTGCCCGACACCGAGCGGGCCCGGCTGAAGTCCATCCTCAAGAAGATCGTCCCCGAGGACGCGGGCGTCATCGTGCGCACCGCCGCCGAGGGCGCGAGCGAGGACGAGCTGCGCCGCGACGTCGAGCGGCTCCAGGCGCAGTGGGAGGAGATCCAGAAGAAGGCCAAGAGCGGCAACGCTCCGACGCTGCTGTACGGCGAGCCGGACATGACCGTCCGGGTCGTGCGCGACATCTTCAACGAGGACTTCTCCAAGGTCATCGTCAGCGGTGACGAGGCCTGGCAGACCATCCACGGCTATGTCGCGCACGTCGCGCCCGACCTGGCCGGCCGGCTGTCGAAGTGGACCTCCGAGGTCGACGTCTTCGCCACCTACCGGATCGACGAGCAGCTGGCCAAGGCCCTGGACCGCAAGGTCTGGCTGCCCAGCGGCGGTTCGCTGGTGATCGACAAGACCGAGGCGATGGTCGTCATCGACGTCAACACCGGCAAGTTCACCGGTCAGGGCGGCAACCTCGAAGAGACCGTGACCAGGAACAACCTGGAGGCGGCCGAGGAGATCGTGCGCCAGCTGCGGCTGCGCGACCTCGGCGGCATCGTCGTCATCGACTTCATCGACATGGTCCTGGAGTCCAACCGCGACCTGGTGCTGCGCCGCCTGCTGGAGTGCCTGGGCCGCGACCGTACGAAGCACCAGGTGGCCGAGGTGACCTCGCTGGGCCTGGTGCAGATGACGCGCAAGCGGGTCGGCCAGGGTCTGCTGGAGTCCTTCTCCGAGACCTGCGTCCACTGCAACGGCCGCGGTGTCATCGTGCACATGGAGCAGCCGAGCGCCAACGGCGGCGGCAAGCGCAAGAAGCGCGGTGGCCGTGGCGAGGCGCCGGAGCAGCCGGAGCACGTGCATGTGCACGAGACCGCTGCGGTGGCCGTGGAGACCGGTGAGGCCGTCGAGCCGGAGGCCGAGTCCGCCGCCGAGGTGGCCGCCGAGATCGCCGAGCCGGTCTCGCTGCCCGCCCCCGACTTCGCGCCGGACGAGGAGCTGTACAACAGCGTCGCCGAGGCGGAGGCGGCGGCCGGCCGTGGCCGTACGCGGCGCCGGGCGAGCCGCCGGGCGTCCGCTCCGGCGGGTGCGCCGAGGGCGGAGAAGGCCCCGCGGGCCGACCGCGCCGAGCGGGCCGCCCGGGCCGCCGAGGCCGAGGAGGCCGCCGCCGCGGTGCCGACCGCGCAGGACGTCACCGCCGAGGAGGCGGCCGCGCGTCCGGTACGGCCGGAGACCGCCGCCGAGGCCCTGGCCGAGCCGGTGGCCGCCGAGGACCAGGTGGTTCCGGCGGAGCCGCAGGCCGAGGTTGCCGAGGCTCCTGCCGCCGAGGAGGCCGCGCCGAAGGGCCGTACGCGCCGTCGGGCGACCCGGAAGGTGTCCGCGCCGGCCGGTTCCCCCGCGGGTGCCGAGGCCGCCGTGGTGACCATCGCCGAGGCTCCCGCGGCCGAGGCTGCGGCGCCCAAGGCTCCGGTGGAGGAGGCTCCGGCCGCTGCCGAGGAAGCGCCCGCGCAGCCCGCCGAGACCGCCGAGGCCGCCGCGCCGGCCCGTCCGCGCCGCCGTGCGGTGCGCAAGGCCACCGCGCCGACCGCGCCCGAGGAGGCGGCCGTCGTGGTCGTCCCGTCGGCCGCGGCGGAGGCCGCCCCGGAGGCCGAGGCTGCCCCGGCGGAGGCCGAGGCGCCCGGCGTCGAGGAGGTCGCGCCGGCCAAGAAGACCGCCCGCAAGGCGGCCAAGAAGGCACCGGCGAAGAAGGCCGCGGCGAAGAAGACGGCCGCCAAGAAGACCGCGGCCAAGAAGACGGCCGCGAAGAAGACGACGGTGAAGAAGGCGGCCAAGTCGGCCACCACCGCCGCCGCGAAGACGACGGCGAAGAAGACCGCCACCGTCTCCACCACCGACGAGGGCTGACGCCCGACTCGTCCCATCCCGTGTGGCCCCGTCGTCAGGGCGGGGCCACACGGTTTTTTCCGGGGGGCCCGATCCACCGTCGGACACCGGCGGAAGCGCGAAACGAAGGAGAAAGACCGCGATGATAGGCCTCGTGCTGGCAGCCGGCGCCGGACGGCGTCTGCGCCCCTACACCGACACCCTGCCCAAGGCGTTGGTGCCGGTGGGGCCCGCGGGCATCGAGGGTGAGCCCACGGTCCTGGACCTGACCCTGGCCAACTTCGCCGAGGTCGGTCTGACCGAGGTCGCGGTCATCGTCGGCTACCGCAAGGAGGCCGTGTACGAGCGCAAGGCGGCCCTGGAGGCGAAGTACGGCCTGAAGCTCACCCTCATCGACAACGACAAGGCCGAGGAGTGGAACAACGCCTACTCCCTGTGGTGCGGCCGGGACGCCCTGAAGGACGGCGTGATCCTCGCCAACGGCGACACCGTGCACCCGGTCTCGGTCGAGAAGACGCTGCTGGCCGCCCGCGGTGAGGGCAGGAAGATCATCCTCGCGCTGGACACGGTGAAGTCCCTGGCCGACGAGGAGATGAAGGTCGTCGTCGACCCGGCCAAGGGGATGACGAAGATCACCAAGCTGATGGACCCGGCCGAGGCGACCGGCGAGTACATCGGCGTCACCCTCATCGAGGGCGACGCCGCCGCCGAGCTGGCCGACGCGCTCAAGACGGTCTGGGAGACCGACCCGCAGCAGTTCTACGAGCACGGCTACCAGGAGCTGGTCCATCGCGGCTTCCGGATCGACGTCGCGCCGATCGGCGACGTCGACTGGGTGGAGATCGACAACCACGACGATCTCGCCCGCGGCCGGGAGATCGCATGCCGCTCCTGACCCGGCTGACCCCCTCGCCGGTCGTCGTGGACATCCGCCCGGGTGCCCTGGCCGACCTGGGGGCGGTCCTCGCCGACGAGCGGATCGCCCAGTCCGGCCGGCTGGCGGTCGCCGTCAGCAACGGCTCCGGCGCCCGGCTGCGCGAGCGGGTCTCGCCCTCGCTGCCCGGCGCCAGCTGGTACGAGGTGGGCGGCGGCACCCTGGACGACGCGGTCCGGCTGGCCGGCGAGCTGAAGTCCGGCCACTACGACGCGGTGGTCGCGCTGGGCGGCGGGAAGGTCATCGACTGCGCCAAGTTCGCGGCGGCCCGGGTGGGCCTGCCGCTGGTCGCCGTCGCCACCAACCTCGCCCACGACGGGATCTGCTCGCCCGTGTCCATCCTGGACAACGACGCGGGCCGCGGCTCCTACGGCGTGCCGACCCCCGTCGCCCTCCTCATCGACCTGGACGTGGTCCGCGAGGCGCCGCTGCGGTTCGTGCGCTCCGGCATCGGCGACGCCGTGTCCAACATCTCCGCGGTCGCGGACTGGGAGCTGTCCCACCAGGTCAACGGCGAGAAGATCGACGGTCTGGCCGCCGCCATGGCCCGGCAGGCCGGCGAGGCCGTGCTGCGGCACCCGGGCGGCTGCGGCGACGACGCGTTCCTGACCGTGCTGGCCGAGGGGCTCGTGCTGTCCGGCATCGCCATGTCCATCGCCGGACACACCCGCCCCTCCTCCGGCGCCTGCCACGAGATCGGCCACGCGCTGGATCTGCTCCACCCCGGGCGGGCGGCGAGCCACGGCGAGCAGGTCGGCCTCGCGGCCGCCTTCGCCATGCGGCTGCGCGGCGACGAGGAGGGCAGCCTGCTGATGGCCGAGACCCTGCGCCGGCACGGGCTGCCGGTGACGGCGGCGGAGCTGGGCTTCAGCGACGAGGAGTTCGCCCGGGCGGTGGAGTTCGCGCCGGAGACCCGCCCCGGCCGCTACACGATCCTGGAGCACCTCGCCCTCACGCCGGAGCGGATCAGGACGGCGTACGCGGAGTACGCGGCCGCGGTCTCCGGCTGAGCGGGGCCCGGTTTGACCCTCATGGTCGGGCCCCGTAACCTAGACCGTCGGCGTGTCCTTTGCACATGCCTACATCCCCGTAAACCTTTTCCTCCCGGACACCTGGTGGGCCGGGAGAGGTCGCCCGTGGTCTTCCCGGGCGGCTGGCCTGCGGGGGTGCCGTTTCTACGAGCGAAAGTGAGATCCGCGTGTACGCCATCGTGCGCAGCGGCGGTCGCCAGCACAAGGTTGCTGTCGGCGACATCGTCGAGGTTGACAAGATTTCCACTGCCAAGGTTGGCGACACGGTCGAGCTCTCGACCCTGCTCGTTGTCGACGGCGACGCTGTGACCAGCGACCCGTGGGTGCTGGCCGGCATCAAGGTCCAGGCCGAGGTCGTGGACCACCACAAGGGGCAGAAGATCGACATTCTGCGCTACAAGAACAAGACCGGCTACCGCCGTCGGCAGGGTCACCGCCAGCAGTACACGGCGATCAAGGTCACGTCGATCCCCACGGCTGCGAAGTAAGGGACTGAGGAGAAATGGCACACAAGAAGGGCGCATCGTCCACCCGGAACGGTCGCGACTCCAACGCCCAGCGGCTCGGCGTGAAGCGCTTCGGCGGTCAGGTCGTCAACGCGGGTGAGATCCTGGTCCGCCAGCGCGGTACCCACTTCCACCCCGGCGCCGGTGTCGGCCGTGGCGGCGACGACACGCTGTTCGCCCTCCAGGCCGGTGCGGTGGAGTTCGGTACCCACCGTGGCCGCAAGGTCGTGAACATCGTTCCGGTCGCCTGAACCAAGGCGTAGCCCGAACGTTTCGATTCGCGAGGCGGACCTCACTTCCCGGTCGGGAAGGCGGGTCCGCCTTTCGCGTGTTAAGAGAGAAACACCCGAACATTTCTGGAGGCACTGCACCATGACCACCTTCGTGGACCGCGTCGAGCTGCACGTCGCCGCGGGTAACGGAGGCCACGGCTGTGCCTCCGTCCACCGCGAGAAGTTCAAGCCGCTCGGCGGCCCGGACGGCGGTAACGGCGGCCGCGGTGGGGATGTCATCCTCACCGTCGACCAGTCCGTGACCACGCTGCTCGAGTACCACCACTCCCCGCACCGCAAGGCCACCAACGGCAAGCCCGGTGAGGGCGGCAACCGCTCCGGCAAGGACGGCCAGGACCTGATCCTGCCGGTGCCGGACGGCACCGTCGTCCTGGACAAGGCGGGCAATGTCCTCGCCGACCTGGTCGGGCACGGGACGTCGTACATCGCCGCGCAGGGCGGCCGGGGCGGCCTCGGCAACGCGGCGCTGGCCTCGGCCCGCCGCAAGGCGCCCGGCTTCGCGCTGCTCGGTGTCCCGGGCGACGTCCAGGACATCGTCCTGGAGCTGAAGACGGTCGCCGACGTGGCGCTGGTCGGCTATCCGAGCGCGGGCAAGTCCTCGCTGATCTCGGTGCTGAGCGCGGCCAAGCCGAAGATCGCCGACTACCCCTTCACCACCCTGGTGCCGAACCTCGGTGTCGTCACCGCCGGCTCGACCGTCTACACCATCGCCGATGTGCCGGGTCTGATCCCGGGCGCCAGCCAGGGCAAGGGCCTCGGCCTGGAGTTCCTGCGGCACGTGGAGCGGTGCAGTGTGCTGGTGCATGTGCTGGACACCGCGACCCTGGAGTCCGACCGCGACCCCGTCTCCGACCTCGACATCATCGAGGCCGAGCTGCGGGAGTACGGCGGCCTGGACAACCGGCCCCGGATCGTCGTCCTGAACAAGGTGGACGTGCCCGACGGCAAGGACCTCGCCGAGATGGTCCGCCCCGACCTGGAGGCCCGCGGCTACCGCGTCTTCGAGGTCTCGGCCGTCGCCCACATCGGGCTGCGCGAGCTGTCCTTCGCCCTCGGTGAGCTGGTCGCCCAGGCACGGGCCGCCAAGCCCAAGGAGGAGGCGACCCGGATCGTCATCCGGCCCAAGGCCGTGGACGACGCCGGCTTCACCGTCACCCGCGAGGAGGTCGGCGGCGAGCCGCTGTTCCGGGTGCGGGGCGAGAAGCCGGAGCGCTGGGTGCGGCAGACCGACTTCAACAACGACGAGGCCGTCGGCTACCTCGCCGACCGGCTCAACCGTCTCGGCGTGGAAGAGGCGCTGATGAAGGCGGGCGCCCGCTCCGGCGACGGGGTCGCCATCGGCCCCGAGCACAACGCGGTCGTCTTCGACTGGGAGCCGACCGTCATGGCCGGTGCGGAGATGCTGGGCCGCCGTGGCGAGGACCACCGCTTCGACGCCCCGCGGCCCGCGACCCAGCGCCGCCGGGACAAGCAGGCCGAACGGGACGAGGCCAGCCAGGAGTTCGACGACTTCGAGCCGTTCTAGACAGCGGCGAGCCGTTCTCGGCGCAGGCACGACGAAAGGGCGGGCCGGAGGAAGAACCTCCGGCCCGCCCTTTCGCGTGTCCGAATGTCAGTTGTCGCCGTCGCCGGTGAGCTCCTGGCCGACGTACTCACGCAGCCAGCTCCGGAAGCCCGGGCCCAGGTCCTCGCGTTCGCACGCGAGCCGGACGATGGCGCGCAGGTAGTCGCCGCGGTCGCCGGTGTCGTAGCGGCGGCCCTTGAAGACGACGCCGTGCACCGGGCCGCCGAGCTTCTCGTCCTGGGCGAGCCGTTCGAGGGCGTCGGTGAGCTGGATCTCGCCGCCGCGGCCGGGCTCGGTGGTGCGCAGGATGCCGAAGACGCTCGGGTCGAGGACATAGCGGCCGATGACCGCGTAGTGCGACGGCGCGTCCGCCGGGTCCGGCTTCTCCACCAGACCGGTCACCCGCACCACATCGCCCTCGGC